>JBQCCG010000067.1:0-2590 GCA_051962455.1 Sphingomicrobium sp.
CGGAATCGAGCAATTGCTTGAGGCCTGCGCCGCTTACCCCGGAGCGAATAACGCGCGGCGGATCACGTTCGAATATGTGATGCTGAAGGACAAGAACGATTCAGACGAGCATGCGCGCGAGCTGGTGCGGCTGATCCGCAAGTACAGGCTTCCGGCGAAGGTCAATCTGATCCCGTTCAATCCCTGGCCCGGCGCTCCCTACGAATGCTCGACGGACGAACGGATCAGGGCCTTCTCCGACATCGTCTTCGAAGCGGGCATCTCGGCGCCGGTGCGGACGCCGCGCGGCCGCGACATCGACGCCGCCTGCGGCCAGCTCAAGACGGCTGCGGAGCGCAAGCGCCGCTCGCAGGCTGTTCGCGCCGCCTGATCTCGCTGGAATGGCGCTTGCCGCCGGTGCGGGCTGCATCGGCGGAGCGATGAACGCGCTCGCCGGCGGCGGCACCTTCGCGACCCTGCCGTCGCTGATTGCGCTCGGTCTGCCCGCCAACATCGCGAACGCGACGTCCAACGTGGCCCTACTTCCGGGAGCGGTGGCGAGCGCAGCCGAGTCTCGCGACGAGCTGGCGCCGGTCGGCGGAATGCCGGTGCGGCTGCTCGCGGCGTTCACCTTCGCCGGCGGGATAGCCGGAAGCCTGCTTCTCGTCCTGACCCCGAGCCGCGACTTCGATTTCATCATTCCCTGGCTGCTGCTGCTCGGACTGGTGGTGATGCTGTTCGGAAGAAGTGCCTCGGACTGGCTGCACGAGCGAATGACGATCGGCCGGCGGACGCTGGCGATCGCCCAAACGCTGCTGGCGATCTACGGCGGCTATTTCGGTGGCGGTGTCGGCCTGATGATGACCGCGACCTATGGATTGCTCGCCGGTGCGCACCCGCGCTCGCTCTTCGCACTAAGAACGGCAATGCTGGCGACTGCGAATTTCGCGGCTGCGACCGTCTTCATCGCGGTCGGATTGGTGCGCTGGATCGAGTGCGTGCCGATGCTGGCCGGGGCAGTATTGGGAGGATGGTTCGGAGCGAAGCTCGGCAAGCAGCTGCCGCATGGTCTCGTCCGCGCCTGGACCTTGCTCGTGACAGCGGCGACCACGATCGTCTTCTTCGTCCGCGCCTACGGTTGATGGGCGAAGTCCAAATAACGTGGATCGATTGCAGCCTCGCGCGCGTCATGGCAATGCGGCGCAAATGTGGATGGAGACCGAGCCATGTCGCTGATCGGCAAAATGGTCGACAAGTTGCTGACCAAAGGCAGCATCACGCTGAAGCAACCGGGCAAGAAGCCTGAGACCTGCGGCCCCGGCGGGGGCGAGCACCTGACCGTTCGCTTCACGGACCGCAGGGTCGCCTTCGATATCCTCAAGAACCCGCGCCTGGGCTTTGGCGAGAGCTACATGGATGGGCGGCTGGTCATCGAGGACGGCACGATCCTCGACCTGATGCGGATGATCGTCGGCGGCAATCCGTGGGAGCAGGGTGGCGAAGGCCGGCGAACGTTCGGAAGGGGCAAGCTCAGGAAGCTCGCCCGCGCGCTCAAGAGCAACAATCTGAAGCGCGCAAGGAAAAACGTCGCGCACCATTACGACCTCAACGACGACCTCTATGAGATCTTCCTCGATACCGACAAGCAGTACAGCTGCGCCTACTGGATCGATCCGGGGCATGAGACGCTCGAGCAGGCGCAGCTCGACAAGAAAGCCCACATCGCGGCCAAGCTCGCACTCCAGCCGGGCCAGCGCGTGCTCGACATCGGCTGCGGCTGGGGCGGGATGGCCCTCTACCTGCACAAGGTGGCGGGCGTTGACGTGCTTGGAGTCACCTTGTCGGAGCATCAGCTCAAGATCGCCCGCGAGCGCGCCGCCGCCGCGGGTGTATCGGACCACGTGAAATTCGAGCTCAAGGACTATCGTCTGCTCGATGAGAAATTCGACCGGATCGTGTCGGTCGGCATGTTCGAGCATGTCGGCGCGCACCATTATGATGAATTTTTCGCGAAGTGCCGCAAGCTTCTGAAGCCGGACGGAGTCATGCTCCTGCATACGATCGGCAAGCTCGGCGAACCCTTCGCCTCACCCGATCCGTTCACCGACAAATGGATCTTCCCCGGCTATCACCTTCCCTCGCTGAGCGAGATCACCACGGCGAGCGAGAAGGTACGGCTGATCGCCAGCGATGTCGAGAACCTGCGGCTGCATTATGCCTACACGCTGCAGCAATGGCTCGAGCGGACACTGAAGGCACGGCAGCAGATCGTCGCGATGTACGACGAACGTTTCCTGCGCATGTGGGAATATTATCTCGCCGGCGGGATCGTCATGTTCGAGAACGGCGCCGCGTGCAATTACCAGGTGCAGTACATCCGCGACCGGCGCGCCCTCCCGATCACTCGGGATTACATGGCCGAAGCCGAGGCGCGCTATCGGAAGATCGGCGAAGAGCCGTCGCCCGCGCCGAAGAAGCAGCGCAGCAGCGGACGCAGCCGGACTCTCGAAACCGCCTAGACGGGGCGGCGTTCTCCGAGGAGGCGGCGTGACCGATCTCTTCGTCCGTCTTCCATCCATCTTCGCGAAGGTGGCCGCTAGCGTTCGCAGGT
>JBQCCG010000068.1:0-9132 GCA_051962455.1 Sphingomicrobium sp.
GCAACCATGAGATCGCCGACGAGCGGCACGACTGGATCGCCACCCGCCTGCTGCACTTCTCGGAGACCTTCTCAGTCTCGCAGCACCATTTCTACGCTTTCTACCTGCTCAGCCACGGACTCATCAAAGGCGTGCTGGTCGTCGGCCTTCTGAAGGAGAAGCTCTGGGCCTATCCGGCGAGTTTCGCGGTGTTCGGCCTGTTCATCGCCTACCAGCTCTACCGCTACAGCTTCACGCACGACGTCGGCCTGATCGTCTTGAGCATCTTCGACCTGTTCGTGATCGCCCTCGCGGTCCACGAATACCGCCTGTTGCGAAAGCACCTCCCCACACACTAAGCGCGGACGAATGCAGCGGCTGACCCTCGCCGGCGGCATCCCCGAGCAGCTCAGGGGAAGCATCGTCGCGCTCGGCAATTTCGACGGATTCCATCTCGGCCACCAGGCGGTGGTCGGGCGCGCGATCCAGCGCGGCTTCCACGAGCGGCGGCCGGTCATCGTCGCCACCTTCGATCCGCACCCCGTACGCTTCTTCAAGCCCGACCTGCCGCCCTTCCGGCTGACGACGCTCGATCAACGCGAGCGGCTGTTCGCTCATGCCGGCGCGGACGCCATGCTGGTGTTCGAGTTTGGCCCCGCGCTGGCGAGCATGGACCCGCCCGAGTTCATCGCGGACGTGCTCGCGGGACAAATCGGCGCCGCGGGCGTGGTCACCGGCGACGATTTCACGTTCGGCAAGGGACGCAGCGGCGACGTCGACCTGCTGCGGAAGCTCGGGGCCGAGCATGGCGTCATCGCCGAAGCCGTCGCGCAGGTGGTGGTGGACGGTGAGCGGGTGTCGTCTGGGCGAATCCGCGAGTGCCTGATCGCGGGCGAAACCGGCGAAGCGACCCATCTGCTGAGCCGCGACTATGCGATCGAAGGTGTCGTCCAGCGCGGCGACCGGCGCGGACGCGAGCTCGGCTATCCGACCGCGAACCTGGAGCTGGGCGATTACCAGCGGCCGAAGTACGGCATCTATGCGGTGCGGGTGACGCTGGAGGACGGGAGCGAGCATCCCGGCGTCGCGAGCCTCGGCGTCCGGCCGACCTTCGAGCCGCCGACGGAGCTGCTCGAGGCGCATCTGTTCGGCTTCGACGGCGATCTCTACGGCCAGAAAATCGAGGTCGCGCTTCACGCCTTCATCCGCGAGGAGAAGAAGTTCGAGAGCCTCGACGACCTCGTCGCCGAGATGCGGAGGGACGAGGCCGAGGCGCGGAAGTTATTGGCGTTTCCCTGAAATCCTCCCCGAGCTTGTCTCGGGGAGGGGGACCGTGCGAAGCACGGTGGAGGGGGATGCTCAAAGACATTGCACCGAAGGCGCGGGTGGGCACGACCCATAACGCACGGCAGCTACGCCGAAAGATGAGCCTGCCTGAAGTGATCCTTTGGCATTGGCTTCGCCAGCGCCCCGACGGCATCAAGTTTCGCCGTCAGCATCCCAGCGGTCCTTATGTCCTAGATTTCTTCTGCAGCGATGCACGCTTGGCAATAGAAGTCGACGGAGAAGCGCATTCGCGAGGCAATCGGCCGCAGCGCGACGCGGCTCGCGATCGGTGGCTTCGATCAGCTGGAATTGACACGCTACGTATTCCCGCCGTCGACCTGCTGAACGACGCTGACGCAGTCCTCACTTGGATCGTCGCGGAAGCGAAGGCGCGTCTGCCCCTCCACCACCCTTCGGGTGGTCCCCCTCCCCGAGGCAAGCTCGGGGAGGATTGAGCAGGTTGCATCTCTGTACTCACCCGCTAGAGCCGCCAACCAAATGGCCGACGCTCCCGAGACCACCAAGACCGACTACAGATCGACCGTCTTCCTTCCGCGCACCGACTTTCCGATGAAAGCCGGGCTGCCGCAGAAGGAGCCGGTCATCCTATCGCGGTGGGAATCCGAGGGCCTGTACCAGCAAATCCGCGCCGCCCGGCAGGGCCGCGACAAGTTCATCTTCCACGATGGGCCGCCCTACGCCAACGGCGACATCCACATCGGGCACGCGCTTAATCACACGATCAAGGACATGGTCGTGAGGACCCAGACCCTGCTCGGCAAGGACGCGCCCTACGTGCCCGGCTGGGACTGCCACGGCCTCCCGATCGAGTGGAAGGTCGAGGAGCAGTACCGGAAGAAGAAGCTCAACAAGGACGAGGTGCCGGTCCGCGAGTTCCGCGCCGAGTGTCGGGCCTATGCGCAGCACTGGGTCGACGTGCAGCGCGAGCAGCTGAAGCGGCTCGGTGTCAGCGCGAATTGGGCCAAGCCCTATCTGACGATGAACTTCCACGCCGAGGCGACCATCGTCTCCGAGCTGTTCAAGTTCGCCGAGACGGGCCAGCTCTACCGCGGCGCCAAGCCGGTAATGTGGTCGCCGGTCGAGAAGACCGCGCTGGCCGAGGCCGAGATCGAATATGACGACATCGTCTCGACCCAGATCGATGTCGCGTTCGAGATCGTCGACAGCCCGATCTCGGAGCTGGTCGGCGCGCATGCGGTGATCTGGACGACAACGCCGTGGACGATCCCGGTCAACCAGGCGATCGCGTATGGGCCGAACGTCGATTACGTCATCTTGCTTGGCCAGAGTGGAGCGAACTACGCCGGACGCAAATGGCTCGTTGCTGAGCCGCTCTTGGAAGCGTTCCGCGCGCGTGCTGGCGATGATTACGAGATCATTCAGCGGCGGCTGAAGGGATCAGAGCTCGCCGGCACGATCGCTCGCCACCCGATGCACAAGCTCGGCGGGTTCTTCGCCAGGCCGCGCCCCTTCCTCCCAGGCGACTTCGTCACCACCGACCAGGGCACCGGCCTCGTCCACATGGCGCCGGACCACGGCGAGGACGATTTCGAGTTGTGCCGCGCCAACGGCATCGACCCGGTGTTCGCGGTGGACGCGGGCGGCTTCTACCGGCCCGACTGGCTGTGGCTCGGCGGGCAGGGCAGCGTCATCAATGCCAAGTTCAATGCCCCGGATGGACCGATCTGTTCGGACCTGCGCGAGGCCGGAGCTTTGCTCGCGGCGAGCGCCGACTTCCGGCACAGTTACCCGCATTCGTGGCGGTCGAAGGCGAAGGTCATCTACCGCTGCACGCCGCAGTGGTTCATCGCGATGGACAAGGTGCTGCCGATGTTCTCGGGCGAAACCCGGGCGGAGCAGCGGTGGGACAATGAGGGGGGGATGCAACCTTCTTCCCTCCCTGCGAGGGAGGGATCGAGGGTGGGTAGCGCAGCGGCGGGCTCGACGCCCGACGCGGAGCTGCGCTCCGCACCCACCCCTAGCCCCTCCCTTGGCAGGGAGGGGAATGCTACCCTCCGCCAACTCGCCATGAACGCCATCGCGGCGACGCGCTTCGTCCCCGAGAAGGGCCGCAACCGGCTCGGCTCAATGGTCGAGCAGCGCCCCGACTGGGTGATCAGCCGCCAGCGCGCCTGGGGTGTGCCGATCGCGCTGTTCGTCGACAAGAAGACCGGCGAGCTGCTGGTCGACCGCGAGGTGAACGGGCGGATCGTCGAAGCGATCGGCAAGCATGGCGTGGACGCCTGGGACGCGGAGAATGCCGCCGCCTTCCTCGGCAACCGCAACGCGCAAGATTACGAGATGGTCACCGACATCCTCGACGTCTGGTTCGACAGCGGCTGCACGCATGTTTTCACGCTGGAGAGCGGGCACTGGCCCGACGAGCGGTGGCCGGCGGACATCTATGTCGAGGGCTCGGACCAGCACCGCGGCTGGTTCCAGTCTAGCCTGCTCGAAAGTTGCGGCACGCGCGGGCGCGCGCCCTACGATGCGGTGCTGACCCACGGCTTCACGATGGACGCCAAGGGCATGAAGATGTCCAAGTCGCTGGGAAACACGGTCAGCCCCATCGACCTGATGAAGGAATATGGCGCGGACATCCTTCGGCTGTGGGCATTGAGCGTCGACTTCACCGAGGACCACCGGATCGGGAAGGAGATCCTGGCCGGGGTCGCGGACCAGTATCGCAAGCTGAGGAACACCTTCAGATATTTGCTTGGCGCGCTCGACGGGTTCAGTGAGGAGGAAAGGCTGGATGACGTCTCGGCGTATCCGGAGCTCGAGCGCTACATGCTGCACCTGACGGCCGCGCTCGACCAGAAGCTGCGCAATGCGGTCGATGATTTCGACTTCAACACCTATGTCCGGGCGCTGACGGATTTCTGCAACGAGGATTTGTCGGCCTTCTTCTTCGATATCCGGAAGGACGTGCTTTATTGCGAGGTGAACGCGCTGAACGGCGTGCAGACCGAGCGGCGGCGGGCGTACCGGACGGTGCTCGACACCTTGTTCCACGCGCTGGTGCGCTGGCTCTCGCCGGTGCTGGTGTTCACGAGCGAGGAAGTGTGGGGTACGCGCTACCCGGACGCGGGGTCGGTGCACCTGATCGAATGGCCGGTGGTGCCGCAGGTCGATGCCGACGAGGGGAAGTGGACCCGGCTGCGCGAGCTTCGCGCAAAGGTGACGGAAGTGATTGAGCCGCTTCGCCGCGACAAGGTCATCGGATCGAGCTTGGAAGCCGAAGTATGGGTGCCGAGTGATCTGGACCCGGCGTTCCTCGCCGAGCTGTTCATCACCTCGACAGTCCACAACGGGGATTGGAAGGTCGTGAAGACGGAAAATCACAAATGCGGCCGCTGCTGGCGGCATCTTCCGGACGTGAAAGCAGATGGGGACCTCTGCAACCGGTGCGAGGGGATCGTGAATGGGTGAGCATTTTGAAATCCGCCCCGAGCTCTGCTCGGGGAGGGGGACCGCACGAAGTGCGGTGGAGGGGCATGCCGCCGCGCCAAACCCCTCCACCATGCTGCGCATGGTCCCCCTCCCCCAGACAAGCTGGGGGAGGATTTGATGAACTCGCGCCCCCTCCCCTTCATCGTCGCGCTGGCGGTGTTCGCGCTCGACCAGCTGACCAAGTGGATCGTCACCGGGCCGCTGCACATCCAGGACGTCGAGCACCTCTATCTGCTGCCGATCTTTCAATTCACCTACACCCAGAACAACGGCATCTCGCTCGGGCTCTTGAACGCGACCAATCCGCTCGGCCGCTGGATGCTGGTCATTCTGACAACCGCGATCGCTGCCGGCGTCGCCTTCTGGATCACCCGCGAGGAGAACCGTCTCGACCGGCTCGCGCTGGGAATGGTGCTCGGCGGAGCGCTCGGAAACATCCTCGATCGGACGCTTCACGGCTATGTCGTCGACTTCCTCGATCTGCATTTTGGCGAGTGGCGGCCTTTTTTGATATTCAATGTCGGCGATGCCGCGATTAGCATTGCCGTCGCGATCCTGTTGCTGCACGCGTTCGTGAGCCGTAAGGATCAGGCGAAGGGCAACAGCCCCAAGGAGACTATCGAAGATGCGTAAAGTCCTGAGCGCGCTGGTGCTGGCCGCAATGGTGACGACCAGCGGCTGCGGATTGGTTGGCAACCACGCGCGGACGCCCGACGAATTCGCCGTCGCGCGCAATGCGCCGCTGATCATTCCGCCGGACTTCAGCCTGGCGCCGCCGGTTGCCGGAACGCAGGGTCTCACGCCAGGTGAAGCGCAGCAGCAGGCGATCGATACGTTGTTCGGCGGCCCAGCGCCGCGCGACCCGGCCGAAACCAGCCTGCTCGACGAAGCTGGCCGCGACAATGCGCAGGTCGGAATTCGGAGCCAGGTCTCGGATCCGACTACGCGAATTGTCGACAAGGGGCAGACGACCGTGCAAATCCTGACGGCGGCGAACAGCAGCACCAACATCGCGTCGGCTCAACCCGGGCAATGAGAGCGACCAGGGAGTAGGATTCAGGAACCATGGAAACCAATCTTCCCGCGCGCCTGGTCGAAATCGAATCGATGCTGGACCGCTCCCGCCGCCGGTTCGAAGAGGGCACGCGCCTCGTCGAGGATGCGCACAAGATTCTCGGTGAAGTCCAGCAGGCAATCATCGGCAGCCCGCGCAGCGTGTCGCCCGAGGATAGCGAAGAGGCCGCGTCCAAGCTGCTCGCCAGCCTCAAGGCAACCGGCAGCGAAATGCCCGAGAGCCTGTGCGGCGGGCGCCTCTCGGTCGACCAGGTGCAACGGTTAATCCGGATCGACGGACATCCGATCGGCATCACGGAAATGGAATATCGCGTGCTCGAGCTCTTGGCGTTCGCACGCAACAATGTCGTCACGCGAGCGATGCTGCTGAAGCATCTCTATCGCCGCGCGGACGACCAGCCGCAGCCCAAGATCATCGACGTGTTCATTTCGAAGCTCAGGAAGAAGCTGAGGAATGCGAGCGGCGGGGCGGAGTTCATCGAGACGATCCCGCAGCGCGGCTGGATCCTGCGCGACATCGACGAGAAGAGCGGGGCTTAGTTCCTTCCCAGCCTGAGGGCTGGGGAGGGGAACCATTGAACGGAGATTCAATGGTGGAGGGGTGAAGACCAAACATGGCCCCTCCACCATGCTGCGCATGGTTCCCCTCCCCACGAGCTTCGCTCGCAGGGAGGAACCCGTGTTCACTCTTTCCTAACCGTCCGGGAATAGTCCGGACCCATGCTTCACCTGGTCCCTCAGCACGAGCCGGAGGTAAGCCGCGTCGCTTATCCCGAGCCGGTATCGCGGCTGGCCAGCGTTCGCCAGGCGCTTCGCCTGGTGAGCGGCGGTTTCGGTGTTGGACCCGAAGACGATCTCGACGATTCGGTTCTATCCAATTGGGACAATGCCGGCGCGGCGAAGCAGCGCTGGTTCGACCGCGTTTCGGCGCGGCTGGTCGGAAGCGCGGCTGCCGGGATCGAAGCCCTGCTCGCGCAAAAGCACGAAGGGCGCGAGCCGCACCGCGCGGCGAGCGAGACTTTGGTCAACGAGATCCGCCGCGAGCTTCGCGACGTGGCCGGAATCGTTCTCAGCTAATTCCTCCCCATCGATGATGGGGAGGGGAACCATCGAACAAAGATTCGATGGTGGAGGGGTGTTGGCTCGGGACCATTTACCCCTCCACCATGCTCCCGCATGGTTCCCCTCCCCACGAGCTTCGCTCGCAGGGAGGAACTAAGCCGGTCCCAAAACTTTCGGCGTCGCCGGGTCGGCGCCCCACTCGCTCCAGCTGCCGTCATAGAGCCGGGTATCGTCATTGCCGAGAAGGTGAGCCGCGAACAGGAGGCTGGAGGCGGTTACTCCGGAGCCGCAGCTGGCGACGAATGGCGTGATGGGATCAATTCCAGCTTCCTCGAAGGCGCGGCGGAGTTCGTCGATGCTCCGGAAGCGTCCATCCTCGCGATAGACCAGGCCGAAGGGCAGGTTCCGTGCGCCCGGTCCGTGGCCTGAAGCGACTCCGGGGCGCGGGTCGGCCTCGGTTCCCTCGAAGCGGGGCTTGCCGCGCGCGTCGACCCACGGCAGCCCGATGCCCGCGAGAAGCTGCTCCTTGGTGACGATCGGCGCGCGCTCCTCGGCATCGAAGCGGACCTTGCGCGGCGCGGGCTCGCCGCCTTCGGTCGGTCGGCTTTCGCTGAGCCATTTCTGGAACCCGCCGTCGAGGATCGCGACGTTGGGAGCGCCGAAGTGGCGCAAGGTGAACCATCCGCGCGCCGCGGTGCGGATCGGCGAATTGTCGTAAACGACGATCCGGTCGTCGCGGCCGATTCCGAGCCGTTCCATCGCTTCGCCAAACGCTTTGGCTGTCGGGAGCATGTGCGGCGCGGGGTTCGAATGATCGCTGATCTCGTCGATGTCGAGGAAGCGCGCGCCGGGGATGTGGCTTTCGAGAAATTCCGCGCGACCACTGCGGCCGCTCGAAGGCATGAACCAGGTCGAATCGACGATGGCGAGCCCCTCGTCGCCGAGGTGCTTCGCGAGCCAGTCGGTGGAAACAAGCGAGTCCATGCAGGGCGCAATAGAACTCGGCCCGCGCGGTCGCTAGGGTGGGGGCGGGAATGGCGACGCAGGCGGACATCAAGCTTCATCCGGGCTGGCTCGATCGGCTGCGCGGCGAATTCGAGCAAAGTTACATGGTCGAGCTGAAGCGCTTCCTCGTGGCCGAGAAGCAGCTCGGCAAGCGCATCTTCCCCAGGGGTGCTGACTGGTTTCGAGCGCTCGACCTGACGCCCATCGAGCGGGTCCGGGTCGTGATCCTCGGTCAGGACCCGTATCACGGAGCTGGGCAGGCGCACGGCCTCTGCTTCTCCGTGCCAAACGGAGTCCAGCCCCCGCCGAGCCTCGTCAATATCTACAAGGAGCTGGCGAGCGACCTCGGGGTCAAGCCGGCGCGGCACGGCTCTCTCGAGCATTGGGCCAAGCAGGGCGTGCTTCTGCTCAACAGTGTGCTGACGGTGGAAATGGGCCGGGCGGCATCGCACCGCGAGCGCGGCTGGGAGCGCTTCACCGACCGGATCATCGCCGAGGTGAACGCGAAAGAAGAGCCGGTCGTGTTCATGCTGTGGGGCAGCTACGCGCAGAAGAAGGCGGCGTTCGTCGACGCATCAAAGCACCTCATTTTGAAGGCCCCGCACCCCTCTCCGCTGTCGGCGCACAGTGGCTTCTTCGGGTGCAGGCATTTCTCGAAGGCAAATGCGTTCCTCGAAGGCCGCGGCCTCAAGCCAATCGACTGGGCGCTTCCGGAAAGTCCCCTCTCCCATATGGGAGAGGGTTAGGGTGAGGGCATGCCACGCTTGATCTTCGTGCGCCGAGCCCCCTCACCCCATCCCTCTCCCCGTTGGGGAGAGGGGGATTTGGCGTGACGTCTCGTCATGAACGTAATCGCTGACTAGAATCCCGCCGATGCAAACGACGCACCTCGGCCAGCCCAGCACCCTTCCCGCTTCCCCGGACGAAGCGGTGCTCGATTATGTGCCGAACCCGAGACCCGGCGCGCTCTACCTCGTGCGGTTCACCGCGCCGGAGTTCACATCGCTGTGCCCGGTAACCGGGCAGCCAGATTTCGCGCATCTCGTGATCGATTATGCACCGCAGGATACGATCGTCGAATCCAAAAGCCTCAAACTATTCCTTGGCAGCTACCGCAACCATTGCGGCTTTCACGAGGACGTGACGGTCGGAATCGGGCAGCGATTGACACAGGAAATGAAGCTCAGCTGGCTACGGATCGGTGGCTACTGG
>JBQCCG010000069.1:0-4806 GCA_051962455.1 Sphingomicrobium sp.
CGTCTACAAGTCGACCGACGGCGGCGAGACCTGGACCAACATGGGCCTGCCGGGGACCGAGCGGATCACGCGCATCCTCGTCAATCCGAAGAACAGCGATGTGGTTTACGTCTGCGCGCCAGGGCCGCTCTGGTCGGATTCGCCGAACCGGGGACTCTACAAGACGAGCGATGGCGGCAAGAGCTGGTCGCTGATTTTGAGGGGCGCCAACCTGTCGACCGGTTGCGCATCGGTCACCATGGACCCCACCAACCCGGACCATCTGCTCGCCGGGACATGGGATTTCCGCCGCAAGGCGTATGAATTCCGCTCCGGCGGCAATGGACCCGAAGCGCCGTCGGGCAGCCGCCTCGCCGAGAGCCGCGACGGCGGACGGACCTGGACCTATCTCGATGCGACCGACCGCAAGGGGCTTCCGAAGCAGCCGTGGGGCCGGATCGAGCTCGCCTTCGCTCCGTCGAACCCGGAGCAGATCTACGCCTTTATCGAGAACGTCCGGCCCGCCTTGTTCGTCTCCGAGGACGGGGGCGCGAGCTGGCAGGAGCGCGACCGCAGTCAGTGGATGGTCTGGCGACCTTTCTACTTCGGTAGGATCGTGCCCGACCCGACGGACGCCAACCGAGTCTACAAGATGGGCTTCTACCCGATCGTCTCCGAAGACGGCGGCAAGAGCTTTTCCAACGCAGGCGGGTCTGCCCACGTCGACTGGCACGACATGTGGATCAATCCGAACAACACCAAGTTCATGGTTGGCGGAAACGACGGCGGCCTCTGGTACACCTACGATGGCGGAACGCGCTGGTGGCGCGCCGAGAATTTGCCGGTCAGCCAGTTCTATCACGTCAGCACCGACAACAAGGACCCGTACCAGGTCTATGGCGGCCTGCAGGACAACAGCGCCTGGGTTGGCGACCAGGACTATCCCGGCGGAATCAGCAACAGTCGCTGGGAGAATCTGTTCGGCGGCGACGGCTTCTGGGCCTACCCGGACCCGTCGGACCCCGACTACGCTTATGCCGAATCGCAGGGCGGCTTCATCGGGCGGATCAACCGCAAGACGCTGCAGGCGCGCTTCATCCAGCCGCAGGCGAATTACAAGGAGAAGCTGCGGTTCAACTGGAACACGCCGGTCATGCTCTCGCCCAACGAGAAGGGCACGCTCTACATCGGCGCGCAGTTCCTGTTCCGAAGCCGCGATCACGGAGCGACCTGGGACCGCATTTCGCCCGACCTGACCACCAACGATCCCATCCGCCAGCGGCAGGAACAATCGGGCGGGATCACGGTCGACAATTCGGCGGCCGAGACGAACACGACGATCTACTCGATCTCGGAAAGCCCGCGCGCGGCGGGCGAGATCTGGGTCGGGACCGACGACGGCAATGTCCAACTGACCCGCGACGCCGGCAAAAGCTGGGCGAACCTGACGAAGAACCTCCGCTTGCCCGCGGGCAACTGGATCAGCTGGGTCGAAGCGAGCCGCTACGACCCCGCCATCGCCTATGTGACCAATGATCGGCACACCGTGGGCGACATGCAGCCCTACCTCTACCGGACGGCCGATTACGGGCGGACCTGGCAGCGGCTGGTCGGGCCGGACACGCCGGGCGTTCGCGGCTACGCACATGTGATCAAGGAAGACCGGCTCAACCCGAACATCCTCTATCTCGGCACCGAGTTCGGCTTGTTCGTCAGCCTGAATGGCGGACAAAGCTGGGCGCAGTTCAAGCCCAACGGCTTCCCCGACGGGCTCGCGGTGCGGGATATCGCAATCCAGGAGCGCGACGATGATCTGGTGCTGGCAACCCACGGACGCGGAATCTGGATCGTCGATGACATCAGTCCGTTGCGGCAACTGACGCCCGCGACGCTGGCAAGCGCCGCCGTGCTGCTGCCCGGACCTCCGGTGCAGCAGCGCATTCAGGGGAATGGCGGCTGGTCTGAGGGCGACGCAACCTATTTCGGTGACAATCCGCCGAGCGGCGCGGTCATCACTTACTACCAGAAGGCGCGCCACGTGATAGGGCGGATGAAGCTCGAGATCCTCGATTCGACCGGCAAGGTGGTGGACGAAATCCCGACCTCGAAGCGGCGCGGGCTCAATCGGGTGAGCTGGTCCATGCTGACCAAGCCGCCGATCGTTCCGCCGGCTGCATCGCTGGCGGGATCGTCGACCCAGGGCGAACGCGTGCTGCCCGGCAATTACACGGTCCGCCTGACCAGCGCGGGTCAGGTCAGCACCGAGCCGCTGACGATCACGCTCGACAAGCGCGCCACGTTCACGCTCGCCGATCGGAAGGCACAATATGCCGCGGCCGAGCGCGTGAAGGCGATGTTCCTTCGGATGAGCAAGGTCGTTGGTCAAATCAACGGTCTCCGCGCGAAGACAGGCGAGATCGCGAAGAACGGCTCGGCTCCGGTGGCAATCAAAGCGTCAGCGGCGGCGCTCACCGCCAAGGCCGATGCGCTGCGAAAGCAGATCGTCGCAACCACCGAGGGCGGGGCGATCACCGGCGAGGAGCGGCTGCGCGAGCATACCGACGAAATCTATGGTGCAATCCTCGGCGTCGAGGATCGTCCGACCGCCTACCAGATGGCGCGGATCGACGCGCTCGACCGCGAGCTCAAGGATGTCGAGGCGGAGTGGACGTCGATGCAGGCGCACGATGTCGCTTCGTTCAATGCGAAGCTCGAGGCCGCGAAGCTGCCGCCGGTGAAGATTGCCGAAGTCACCCTCGATCCCGACGACCTTGCTCGCGGCGGCCGCGCGGCGGCGCTCGCACGCGGTCTCGTCGGCACGCATTTCTACGGCGACGCGGCTTCGCTGCAGGAGACGAGCGAAAAGGACTAGACGACTATTCCGTCCGGTTCATGCCGCCGTCTCCGAGCGGCTTCACATGCACCGTCTTGATGTTCACGAACTCGTGGATTCCAAAGGCCGAACATTCGCGGCCGTAACCCGAGTGCTTCACTCCGCCGAACGGGGCGCGCGGGTCCGAGCGGACGTTCTCGTTGACGAAGCTCAGGCCGGCCTCGAGCTCCTCGGCCGCGATTCGCCGGCCGCGGTCGATGTCCGACGTGAGCACGCCTGAGCCGAGCCCGAACTCGCTGTCGTTGGCGATGCGGATCGCGTCGGCTTCATCCTCCGCCGCAATGATCGCAGCGACCGGCCCAAACACTTCCTGATCGTGCGCCGGCTGGCCGGGCAGCACATTGGAGAGCACGGTCGCCGGGTACCACGCGCCGGGCCGATCGGGGACCTCGCCGCCGAGCAAAAGCTGGGCGCCCTTGCGAACGCTTTCGGTGACCTGGCGGTGGATTTCGTCGCGCGCGTGCACGCTCTGCATCGGACCGAGCTTCGTTCCTTCCTTGGCCGGATCGTCCATTTTGTAGCCACCCATCGCCTCGACCATCGCTTGTTCGAACTGGTCGAGAATCGAGCGCACGACGATGAAGCGTTTGCCGGCAATGCAGCTCTGGCCGCCGTTCACCATCCGCGCCGTCGCGGCGACCTTCGCGCCGGCTGCGACATCGGCGTCTTCGAGGACGACGTAGGCGTCCGAACCGCCAAGCTCGAGCACGCATTTCTTGAGCACCGACCCGGCGGCGGTCGCGACACTGATCCCGGCGGCAACGCTGCCCGTCAGCGTGACGGCGGCGACATTCACATCCTTGATCAGCCCTTCGACCTCGCTGCTGGGCAGAAGCAAGGTCCGGAACAGCTCCTTCGGCACGCCGGCCTGGTGCAGAACATCCTGGATGGCGAGCGCGCAGCCGGGCACGTTGCTGGCATGCTTGAGGAGCATTCCGTTGCCGGCCATCAGGGCAGGGGCTGCCGCGCGGAACACCTGCCAGAAGGGAAAATTCCACGGCATCACCGCGAGAATCACGCCAAGCGGGTTGAAGGTGACGAACGCTTCTCCGCCGCCGATGTGGACCGGTTCTCTCGCGAGATATTCCTCGGCGTGGTCGGCAAACCAGTCGCAGTGGAACGCGCATTTCTCGACCTCGGAGCGGCCGTCGCCGATCGTCTTGCCCATCTCCTCGGTCATCAGGCGGGCGAACTCGTCTTTTCGTGCCCGAAGCACCTCGGCGGCCCTGTGGATGACCGCGGACCGCTCCGCGAACGACGTTCGGCGCCAATCGAGGAACGCCTTTCGCGCCGCCGCGGCGGCGGCCAGAGCATCGTCGAGCGAGGTCTCGACATAGCTGCGGCCCGGCTGACCGGTCGCTGGATTGATGGTCTGGACCGACTTGCGGTTATCAGGGCGGGTAAGTTCGGCTTGCTCCGACATAGCTTGCCTCCGTTCGGACGCGACATAGGCGCACGATCGCTACGGACCAACTGCGGGTCCGATGTCAGGCCGATGTTTTGCGGTGAAATGTCACCGTCACTGCGGTCATGTGTCGAGCGCTTCGACGTGCGATCGGCAGACTGGAGCGGGCGAAGGGATTCGAACCCTCGACCCCAACCTTGGCAAGGTTGTCAGGCGCGAATAGCGGCGGACTTTCGCGGATTTTACACCCGGCATTTTGCCGGGAATAACCTTAGATTTGCGCCGTTTTTGCGGTCCGTGGCACTCACTGGCGGTTGTGTGCACAAATCGAAGTTGGTGTTGACCGCGTGTTGACCGTTGCTAGGGAGAGGCAATGCAAGTCCTCAGACTCACCAAGCAAACCGCCGATGCCGCCGAGATGCGCGCATCCCGCTACACCATTTGGGACAGGGGCCTCCCCGGCTTCGGGTTGAGGGTTGAGCCCACGGGTGGACGGGTGTGGGTAGTCCAGTATCGAGCGGACGGCGGC
>JBQCCG010000070.1:0-13449 GCA_051962455.1 Sphingomicrobium sp.
CCACGGCGACGGTTGCGCCCGGACAGACCTTAACTACGCAAAGCCGCCTCTTCGCCGGAGTGAAGGAGAAGGCGCTGCTCGACGGCTACGAGCAGGCCGGAATCCCGGACTTCAGCTACGCGATCGACTGGGGCTGGTTCCACTGGTTCATGATCCCGATCTTCGACCTGCTGCTGTTCCTGTTCCACACGCTTGGCAATTTCGGCGTCGCGATCATCGCCCTCACCTTCATCGTCCGCGCGGTCATGTTCCCGATTGCGCAGAAGCAGTTCCAGTCGATGGCGGCGATGCGCAAGCTCCAGCCGAAGATGAAGGCCCTCCAGGAGCGCTTCAAGGACGACAAGCAGCGCCTGCAGCAGGAGACCATGAAGCTGTACCAGGAGGAGAAGGTGAACCCGGCCGCGGGTTGCCTTCCGATCGTCCTGCAAATTCCGGTCTTCTATGCGCTGTACAAAGTGCTGCTGGTCAGCGTCGAAATGCGCCACCAGCCGTTCATCGGCTGGATCAGGGACCTGTCGGCGCCCGATCCGCTGACACCGGTCAACCTGTTCGGCCTGCTGCATTTCACGCCCCCGGCGATGCTCGCGATCGGAGTCCTCCCGATCCTCGTCGGCGCGACCCAATTCGTGTCGATGAAGCTGAATCCCCAGCCGATGGACCCGGCACAGGCCCAGATTTTCGCGATCATGCCCTGGGTACTGGTGTTCATCATGGCGCCGTTCGCGGCCGGGCTGCAGCTTTACTGGATCACCAACAACCTGCTGACGATGGCGCAGCAGTGGCACCTCTACCGCAAGTTCGGACTGCACCTCAAAGACACGCACCCGGTCCAGACATGAGCGAAGCCGCTGAGAAGGAGCGATCGGAAGCCGCGCGAAAGCTGTTCGCCGGCCCGGTCGAGTTCCTGAAGTCCGCGCCCGAGCTGAAGTTTCTGCCGGAGCCTGATGTGCCGGAAATCGCCTTTGCCGGCCGATCCAACGTGGGCAAGAGCTCGCTGCTCAATGCATTGACCAACCGCAATGGGCTCGCGCGGACCTCGAATACGCCGGGGCGGACCCAGGAGCTAAACTTCTTCGAAGTCGGCCGACCGTTGGAGATGCGTCTCGTCGACATGCCGGGCTACGGCTTTGCTGAAGCGCCCAAGGACCTGGTCAGGCGCTGGAAGCGCCTCGTCACCGACTATCTGCGAGGCCGCGCGGCACTGAAGCGCGCCCTGGTACTGGTCGATTCCCGGCACGGGCTGAAGCAGGTCGACCGCGAGATGATGGGGATGCTCGACGAGGCTGCGGTCAGCTATCATCTCGTGCTGACGAAAGCGGACAAGGTAAAGTCGTCGGCACTCGGCGCAATCTTCGAAGCGACCGCGGCAGAGGCTTCGAAACATCCTGCCGCGCACCCCGCCATCTTCACCACGTCGAGCGAAACGGGTAGCGGGATGGCCGAGTTACGCACCGCAATTCTCGAAGCCGCAACGTCGTAAGGGAGACCGGCTTGCTCAAGCTGATCATCGGTAATCGCGCTTATTCGAGCTGGTCTTTCCGCGGCTGGCTCGCATGCAAGCAGTCGGGGGAGGAGTTCGAGGAATATGTCGTCCCGCTCTACGACGCCGAGTGGGACAAGAGGCGCGAAGGCGATGAGTTCGCCCCTTCGCTCGGCAAGGTCCCGATCCTGTGGGACGGGGACATCGTCGTGTGGGACAGCCTGGCGATCATCGAGTTCCTCGCCGATCGCTATGGAAGCGCGCTCTATTGGCCGGAAGACGAGGACGCGCGGGCGGTCGCGCGGTCAATGGCCGCGGAAATGCACTCCGGATTCTCGAACCTGCGCCGCGAATTGCCGATGAACGTCCGCAAGAGCTTTCCGCCCAAGCAGCTGACCGATCCGGTCCGGGAGGAGATCGACCGCATCCTCCAGCTATGGGCGCAAGCGCGGGCGCGCTTCGGAGGCACGGGCGACTTCCTGTTCGGCGACTGGTGCGCCGCGGACATGATGTACGCGCCGGTGGTCACCCGATTCATCACCTATGGCGTCGCAGTCCCCAATTTCGCCGGTGTTTATATGAAGAACGTCCTGTCGCACCCGCATGTCGCCGAGTGGATCGACAACGCGCAGGACGAACCCTGGGTCATCGAGCAATACGAGGCCGCATGAACGACAACAAACAGCAGCGCATCGGATTTGGCCTCGCGGTGGGAATCGCCATCGGCGTTGCGATTGGCGCCGCGCTCCATAATCTCGCGATCGGCATCGCCATCGGGGTCGCAATCGGACTCGCCTTCGGAGCCGCCGCCGGCAAGCGTTCCGGCGAAAGCTAGTAAGGCGTCCCGTCCTTGTGACAAAAGCCGTCGTCGGCGGTCCACATCATGTCTATATCGGAATAGCCGCCGCCGGTGTTCGTACCCCCGCCGACCACGACGAAGACACAGTCCTTCTCACTCTCGTTCCGGAGGTGATGCCCGTTGGTATTGCCCTTCGGCCACGCTGCGCAGTCGCCGGGTTTCAGGATTACTTGTCCATCGTCCTCGACCAGCACCGCCTCGCCCTCGAGCATCACGAGGAACTCGTCCTCTCCATTGTGCCAGTGGCGCTGTGAGGACCAGGCCCCCGGCCTCAGCACCACGTGGCTGACGCCGAAGTCGGTGAGTCCGGACGTCGGCGCGAGGCGGCGATACCATCGCCCCTGCACTTCCTGGTTGAACGGCGCGGGATAGCCGGTGCGGCTCACCTGCTCGATGTCATGAAGATCGATCTTCGGCATTGGGGCTCTTTAGCAGAGCCGCGGAAGCCTAAAAGGTGCCCTTGATGGACAGGGTGAAGATCGGCCCGACCATTTCATTGTGACGCTCGATGAAGGCTATCGGAGTGCGGTCGCGCCATCCGTCCCATACTGTGCGATACTCGAGGTGCCGTCCGTTGAACACGTTGTCGACGGAGAAACGCACGGTCGTGCCGAGCACATTCTTGTCCTCAATATAGAAGCCGGCGATCCACGGCAGATCGAGCGTCTGATCGATCTCAGTCAGGTAATAATTGCTGACGTAGTGCCGGTACTGGACGTATGCACTCCACGCCAATTGCGTGTGCGGGATGTCGTGGCGAAGCTGAAGGGTGCCCCAAGCGTCCTGGATGCCGCTGATCGGACGGCGCTTGCCCGTCAGCGGATCGCGCACCGAGGTCCATTCGCCGCCAAGGGTCGCGTCGAGCTTTGCGCCGTGCCAGCCGATCGGATCGAAATTGATCGTGCTGGTGCTCTGGAAGCCGACCCGGTCGGCGTGCGGCAAGTTGCCGACCGCCTGCTCGTCATTGCCGATCGGGATGAAGTCGACGATGTCTTGCACCTTGTAATAATGCAGCTGCAGGTCGGTCTTCCCCCAGGGACCGAACTCATGGGTCACGTCGATTTCGGACTCCCAGCTCTGCGGCGGCACAAGCTGTGCGTTGCTCGCCTCTTGGCGCCCCGCATTGAGCTCCGCCTGCGCGAGAAAGTTGGCGAAGCTGATCTGACCGACGCGCCGGCGGAGCTTGAGGCTGATGTCCCACGTCCTATCTGGGTGCCAGCCGAGCGTGATGCTCCCCTTGGGCCGAAGGAACTTGCGCGCGGGCTCCTGGTCCGTGGTGAGATCGAGGTGGGAGATTTCGGCTCCGGCCGCGATCTGAAGATCGAGCTTCGGCGTTAGCGGCCGGCTGAACGTCGCCAGCGCCTCGTAGCGCAGTTCGGTCACCCTCCCGCTCGCCCCGGGAAACGGCACGGGTTCGAACGACCCATCGGGTTCGAGTTGAAACAGGCCGCCCTTCTGATCGAGCCAGTTGAAGGCACGCTCGAACGAGATCTGCCAATCGTTGCGACCGGTTTTCCAGCTGTATTCGGCGCGAGCTACCGCTTCGGCCGAATGAGTATCGTTGGTGAACCGCGAACCTTGGCTGTCGGCGCCGGTGGTCAGGAAATTGAGGATGTTGGTTTCGACCAACGGATCGTGTTCCCAGTGATAGTAGCCGATCAGCTTCAGGCGCCCCGGCCCGACAGCGAAGTCGTAGTCACCGTTGATGTCACCATTATAGCCTTTTGCGTCCACAACATCGGTCCGGCTTCGCCGTTCGCCGTCCGCTTCCACGCGCGTGTCCCGGACATGCTGAGGGTTCCAATATGGATCGTAGCCCAGGGTCAAATTGCCGATGGACGAGCCCGGCCCGTGAATCGTGAACTTCGCCTCCGAATTGATCTGCTCGTGCTCGGAATGAAAGACTTCGTTGCGAAGCTCGGTCAGATTGTGATCCGCATCGTAGATGTAGATCGGTCCGCCGATCCCACCACGACCGAAATCGTTCTTCACTGACAAAGTGTAATCGACTGGACCTTCGGTGCCGGAATAGCTGATCGATCCTCCGAGCAACTCGGGTTTGGTGAAATAAGAACGGGCATTGCCGTCCCACTCGAACTGGCCGGATCCCTTCCTGTTCTGCTTGAGGATCACATTGGCCACTTGGCCGGACAAGCCTGCAATGCCGAGGCTTGCGGCATCAACGATCTCGATCCGTTCGACGTTCACCGCCGGCGTTCGCTGAAGGAGATCGACCGCACCGGTCTTGTTTGCGACCCGCTGCCCGTTGATCAGGACGTTTTCGGAGGCCTGTCCCAAACCGCGATTCGACGTGTCGACACTCTGGATGGTGAAGCCCGGGACGTTCGACAGCATGTCATACGCCGTCTTCGGAGCAAAACGTGCGAAGTCGGCCAGCGTGTAGACGCGCTTGGTTGCACCGGTGCTGGGCAAGGCCGCTCCAGCAGTCACCTGGGCATAGGCTGGCGCGCTTGCCAGAATCGCCGCGGTTGCAAGGAGTCCAACACGCCAGCTACGCACCACGACCATTCCCGTCTCCTGTTCATTCCGTGGCACGACCATGTGCTACATTTGTAGCGTGCTACATTTGTAGCGGAGATGTTGCAAGCACTTTCTACAAAAGTAGCGCTGTATTGCTTGAATAATACGGTGGGCCGGTCGTTTCAAGCGGCAAGCGGTTGGGTTGCTCGAACAACCTTGCTACCCAGCCGCGATGTCCCAGCCGATCGATCCCGTAGCGTTCGCCGCCGAGCTGATCCGCTGCCCGAGCGTGACTCCCGCGAGCGGGCAAATCTTCGACCTCCTCGAAAATTCGTTGAAGCCGCTTGGGTTCACAGTGCACCGCTGGGTGATGGGCGAGCCGCCCGACGGTCCGACCGAGAACATGGTCGCGATTCGCGGCACCGGCGGCCCGCACTTCGGCTTTGCGGGCCATCTGGACGTCGTTCCGCCAGGCGAAGGCTGGAGCAGCGATCCGCTCGGAGGCGCGATCGAGGACGGGATGCTGGTCGGGCGCGGCGCCGCCGACATGAAGAGCGCGATCGCGGCTTACGTCGCGGCTCTCTCCCGCGTCGACTCGAATGGCGGAACGCTATCGCTGCTGATTACCGGCGATGAAGAAGGATATGCGACCTACGGGACGCCGCGGATCATCGACTGGCTGAACGAAAAGCAGATCCGGCCCGACATGATCCTGATCGGAGAGCCGACTTCGGTCGATCGACTGGGCGACACCGTGAAGATCGGCCGGCGGGGCTCGGTAAACATGTGGATCGAGGTGCCCGGCGTCCAAGGGCATGTCGCTTATCCGCACAGGGCGACGAACCCGATCCCTCCCCTCGCCCGCGTGATCGATGCGCTTGCCGCCCTTCATCTGGACGACGGTACCGAGCAATTTCCGCCGTCGAACCTCGAGTTCACCGGCATCGAGACGCCAACACACGCCAGCAACGTCATTCCCGGAAGCGCCACGGCGCAGCTCAACATCCGCTTCAACAATTTGCACAAGGGCGTCGACCTTGTACGACTGGTCGAGGAGATTGCCGAACGCGAAGCGCCGGGCGCGAAGGTCAAGGCGCGTATCTCGGGCGAAGCGTTCCTGACTCCTCCGGGTCAGCTTTACGATGTCGTTGTCGAGGCGATCGAAGAAGAGACCGGAGCCAAGCCGGAGCTGTCGACCAGCGGCGGTACGTCAGATGGGAGATTCCTGATCGAACTCTGTCCGGTCGTCGACTTCGGCCTGCCGAACGGCACCATGCACAAGGTCGGGGAGTGCGCGGCGGTCGAGGACATCCGTGCGCTGTCGCGGATTTATGAGCGGATATTGAGGAAGGTTGTTTCTTAAGCGACCGACTTGGCGGTGCGGCTACGGCCGCTGTTCGTCCAGGCAAGGAATTCCTGCTCGAACATCGGCTCGGAGAAGACGAAGCCCTGCACAGTGTCGCAGCCCATGGCTCGGAGAATGTCAGCCTGGGCGACCGTCTCTACGGCCTCGGCCACCACTTCGCATTCGACGCCCTTGATCAGCTGGATCACGGCCTGGACGATGACCCGCACCTTTTCGCTCGTGTCGATGTCCGCGATCAGCGAGGGGTCGAGCTTGACCCGGTCGAGCGGCATCGAACGCAGCCGTGCGAGGTTCGAATAGCCGGTCCCGAAATCGTCGATGGCGATCCGCGCCCCGTCGGCGCGCAGTGCGGCGATCTCGGCGAGAACTGACGAGCTGACCTCCATCGCCGCGGTCTCGGTGAATTCGAGCTCGATCAGCGATAGCGGCACGCCTGAGTCGCTGAACGACTGGCGCATCTTATGGAAAAAGTCGGGCCGGTCGAGCTGGCGCGGGCTAACGTTGAACGCGACCCGGCCATCGAATCCTCCGCGATGCCAGTTCGCGAGCGTCGACGCCATCTCGGCGATCACCCAGTCGCCAATCTCGGCAATCAAGCCCGTCCGCTCGGCGACAGGGATGAAGGTCGATGGGCTGCGCAAGCCGTCGCGCGGATGATTCCATCGCAGCAGGGCCTCCGCGCCGGCCAGTTCGCCCGTGACGAGGCTCATCTGCGGCTGGAAGGCGAGCACGAACTCGTCGCGCTGGATGGCCTCACCAAGCGCCTTTTCCGTTTCGATCTTTTCTTGGTGTTCTGCTGCGAGACCGGCGTCGAACAAACAGTGCTGGCCGCCGCCGCTCGATTTTGCGCTGTACATCGCGATATCGGCGGCTCGCATCAGGGCTTCGATGCTCGTGCCATGATCGGGTGATATGGCAATCCCGATCGATGCGCCGATGTCGACGGTGTGCGAACAGAGCTCGAACGGCTCCGAGATCGCTAGGACAATTCGCCGAGCGAGGCGCTCGACATCGGCAACCGATTCAATCGCCGGGAAGAAGATGGTGAACTCGTCGCCGGCGAGACGCGCAAGCAACGGGCGGGTCCGCGCACTCCCCGAGAACTCGGCGTTGACGACGACCCGCAGCCGGTTGGCGACCATGATCAGCAGCTGATCGCCCCGAGCGTGGCCCAGGCTATCATTGACCGACTTGAACCGATCGAGATCGACGAACAGCATCGCCGAACCTGTAATGTCGAGCGCTTCGCTCATCAGCTTGTCCGCTTCGGAGCGGAAGTGAAGCCGGTTGGGAAGCGAGGTCACCGGATCGTACATGCCGAGCGCATGGGCATTCTCGATCGAGGCTCGCACCTCGGCAAAGAGGCTGTCCACGGCTGCGGCGAGCTTGGGCATGGTGCGATGAATTGCTGCGGGCGCCGGGGAGACAAGGTCCCCATCCTCGACTGCAAGCAAGCGATCGCTGAGCGCGGACAATGCGCGCGCGCTTTCGCTGTTCGGCCGTTCAGCGGCGACGTAGCTGATCAGGAGACAGAAGGCGCCGGCGACGAGCGCCGCGAGGATCTTCTGGTCGAACTCCGTGAGATAGAGCAGCGCGGTCAGCGAAAAGATGAAGGACGCAAATCCGGCAGCGCACGAGAGGACCGCGTTGCTGATCTTCTGGGCCGAGCCTGCCTTCATTGTGCGGATGCGCCTCGCGGGACGGAAAAACTCCGCCTTCCCGCACGCGTTAATGAATCGAGGTTAAGAAAACGTCAGCGGCGCGTCGGTTTGCGGCGCAAGATCAGATACAGGCTGCCGCCACCGCCATGGCGCGGATGTGCCCCTCGGACGGCAGCGATGTCGCCGGCGTGCCGTGAGGCGGCCAGCCAATCGTGGACCGCAGCCCTGATCCTGCCGCGTTGGACCGGCGGCTCCCCCGGACGATGATGGCCGGTGATCAGCAGCAGCACCCGCTCGCCGCGCTCGATCGCCAGGTCAAGGCTGCGATCGATCGCAGCCCAGGCGCTGTCGAGGTTCATTCCGTGGAGATCGAGCACCCTGTCGGGCTCAACCGAGCCTGACCGAAGTTTTTTGTCCCAGCTGCCGTCGAGGGTTCTTTCAGAATGATGCTCCCCTCCGGAACGGGGAGGGGAACCGTCGCGCGAAGCGCGATGGTGGAGGAGGCGGCGTTCAGGTTCATGCGCCTCCTCCACCGTCTTCGGCGGTTTCCCTCCCCGTTCCGGGGAGGAGTTTGGAATGCGCGAAAGCGGGCGGATGCTTGCAGTGACCCGCGCCCAAAGCTCGGCTTCGTCAGGGCTGAGCGAGCGCACGGGCGGCGGTGCCCTTCGGCACGAGAATCAGCGCTTCGCCATTGGCCGACATACCGCCCGCGATTGCTGCAGCCTGCGCGCCCGGGCCCCAATAAGTGTCAAAACGGTTCGGCCCCTTGATCGCGCCGCCGGTGTCCTGCGCCACCCAGAGCCCGTCGACTTCAGGCCGGTCGGCCTTTTCCAGATAGACAGGCGCGCCGAGCGGCACATAATTGGGATCGGCGGCTACCGTCGTCTGGTCGGCGATCGGCACGTTCAGCGCACCAAGCGGCGCTGCACCGGGAATCGGCTTGAAGAAGATGTACGACAGGTTTTGACGCATGAGCGCCCGTCCCTGATCCGGATTGGCGCGGATCCAGTCCTTGATCGCCTGCATGCTCGCGCCGCCAGAGGGCAGGATGTTCTGCTCGCGGAGCAGCCGGCCGATGGCCACATAGTCGCGGCCGTTCTGCCCGGCGTAGCCAATTTGCATGGTCGTGCCGTCATCGAAGCGCACCAATGCCGAACCCTGGATCTCGGCGAAGAACAGATCGATCGAATCCTTCGCCCAAGCCAGTTCGAGGCCCTTATTTGCCAGTGCACCATCTTCGATTTCCGCACGGGTATAGTAGAGCACGCAGGCGCCCGTTTCATCGATGCGCCCGCGGCCGATACCGCCATCGGGCCGAGTGCATCTCACGAGGTCCGGGGGAACCCGGTAGATGGGGACATAGCCGGGTTGGGGCGTGTGCGATCCTTCGATCTCGGGCTCATAATAGCCGGTGGCGAAGGCGCGCCCATCGCCGACCTTCACCCAATCGAAGCCATAGTAGAAGAATCCCGGTGCGTAGCTTGGGTCGAGGCTCGCCGCTTGCGAACAGAGCGGCCGCCAATCCGCATTCTGCGTCAACCCGGAAGCATCCGTTCGCGTCATCACCGCCGGGCAGCTGGTGCGGAATGCCGCGAGCGCTCTCGCTGCCCGGTCCGGCTTGAGGACGCGGGGGCTTTCCAGCTTCACTCCAGTTGCGACCGCATTGCTGCCGACGGGCGACGGCGGCGGAACAGCCGGCGCCGGCGTCGGTGCTGGGGACGGCGCTGTCGGCCGTATTTCGGGCTGGGGCGTAGGTCTTGTGGCGCAGGCGGCTAACAGGGCGAAGGACGCGGCGATGGCCGCGCGAGCGAGCAGCCTCACTCTTCCTCGTCGGTCTCGACCAATACCCAATTCGGGTCCCGGGAGCCGGTATCGCGGCGGAACGTCCAAACGTCGCGCGTCTGCACGGCGTCGCTCAGCGAACCGGCGACAACCTGCCCTTCCGAATTGCGGGTCACGGCGGCGATATCGGCCTCGAAGCGGACGGCGAGGATCGCAATTCCGCGCTCGAGCGTCGCTTCGGAAATGACGGCCTGATCGATCGCGACGAGGCGGTTGTCGAGCGTCAAGCCTTCCTTGCTCCGCTGCTCCACGGCACCGGCGAACGCGTCATAGACGTGCGTCTCGACATGTCCGCGAAGCGCATCGAGGTCGCCCTTCCAGAATGCCTCGAGGATCATTCGGTACGCCGCTTTCGCGCCTTCGAGGAACCGCGCGACGTCAAAGCTCGGGTCGGCGGCAAGGATCGCGCGGACTCCGGGGCCGGCGGTGGGCACAAAGGCCATATCGCCGCTGTCAGCCGGAGCGGGCTGAGCGACCGGCGCCTGCCTGACCTGCGGTGCTGGCCTCGCATCCGACTCGGCC
Source organism: Sphingomicrobium sp. (assembly GCA_051962455.1). Taxonomy (GTDB): domain Bacteria; phylum Pseudomonadota; class Alphaproteobacteria; order Sphingomonadales; family Sphingomonadaceae; genus Sphingomicrobium. The sequence goes on from JBQCCG010000070.1 coordinate 10,212, forward strand.
GGCTTGAGGATCGGCTGCTGCTCGTGCCCGGTGCGCTCGCCGAGCACGCTGTAGAGGCGAAGCCCGATGAACAGGGCCACGAGGGCGAGGATGACAATAACGGTCAACGTTCAATCCTATGCGTCACGAGCAACCAACATAGTGTTCTTATCGTAAATATTCCAACACCGACCAACGCACGAAGGTCCCATTGCGCCTCATAAATGTGACTGCTAGGCGCTCGGCGGCGACGCGCCGCCCCATTGAAGGCGGCTCCCGGACAGCACAACAGCAGCACAACTTCTTGTAAGGACAGGGTAAATGGCGGATCAGGAACCGAATGCGGGTGGAAACGGCGCCGACGACGGCCAGCCGCAGGTTTCGATCCTGGCGCAGTACATCAAGGATCTTTCGGTCGAAAATCCCAGCGCGCCGCAGGTCTATTCCTGGCAGGTTCAGCCGAGCCTGGACGTCCAGTTCAATCTCAACGCCGTGCCGCAGGGCGAAGGCGTCCACGAAGTCACGATGAAGTTCGACATCTCGGCGCGATCGAACAATGGCGTCCATTTCGTGGTCGAGCTGAGCTACGCGGGCTTGTTTGGAATCCGCAACGTGCCCGACGAGGCGGTCGGTCCCTTCCTTCTGATCGAGGCGCCGCGGCTGCTTTTCCCGTTCGCGCGCCAGGTCATTTCGGAAGCGGTATCGAGCACCGGCTTCCCGCCGTTGCTGCTCGATCCAATCGACTTCGCCGCCGCCTATATGGCACAGGTCGAGGCGGCGCAGGGGCAGCAGCAGGGCGCGCTGGGAGGCGACGGCAATGGGGGCGAGCCGACGAGTGAAGGGATCGGCAACGCCTGACTCTTCCGCTGATCCTGCGGGATTGAAGCGATGAATCTCACGCGGGCGCTGGGATCGGTCGGAGGGCTGACGCTCGCCAGCCGGGTCCTCGGGCTTGCACGCGACATGCTGTTCGCGCAGTTCGTCGGCGCCAACTTCGCATCCGACGCCTTCGCCGTTGCCTGGCGGATGCCCAACATGTTCCGGGCGCTGTTCGCGGAGGGCGCCTTCTCGGCGGCGTTCATCCCGATGTTCAACAAGAAGGTCGCGGACCCGGACGGACCCGGCCTGCCCTCCGGCATCGAATTCGCCGAAGACGCATTGTCGCTGCTGCTTCCCGCGCTGCTGCTGATGACGCTCCTGCTGGAGCTGCTCGCCTGGCCCGCGACCTATCTCATCTCGCTCGGGTTTCACGGCGCATCTCACGAGCAGTTCGCCTATGCGGTGATGCTCGCCCGCTTCACCTTTCCCTATCTGATGCTGATCTCGCTCGCCTCGCTTCTGGGCGGGATTCTCAATTCGCTGCACAAGTTCTGGGTTGCCGCAGCTGCGCCCATCCTGCTCAATGTCGCCCAAATCGTCGCGCTGCTTTTCTTCCACACCCATGAGCCGCTGAGCACCGCCAAATATCAGGCGATCTCGGTGACGGTCGGCGGCGCGCTTCAACTCGCCTGGCTCGCGCAGGCGTGCTGGGCAAGTCACGTGCGCCTGAAGCTCAAGCGGCCAAACATCAACGAGGACGTCAAACGACTGATGAAACTGATTGCGCCAGCTGCGGCGGGCGCCGGCGCGGTGCAGTTCAACCTGCTGGTATCCACGGCGCTGGCGACCGGACTGCTGCCGCATGGGTCGGTTTCGTACATTTATTACGCCGACCGGCTGAACCAGCTGCCGCTGGGCCTCATCGGTATCGGGCTCGGCACCGTTCTCCTGCCGACCATCTCGGCCCAGCTCGGGCGCGGTGCCGGCGGAGAAGCCATGGCGACGCAGAACCGCGGTCTGGAGCTCGCCCTGTTCTTCACTCTGCCAGCGACTGTCGCTCTGGTAATCTGCGGCGTACCGATCATCACCGGACTGTTCCAGCACGGTCATTTCACCGGCGATGATGCAGTGAAGACTGGACAGGCACTCGCCGCTTTCTCGCTCGGGCTTCCGTCCTACATTCTCGTGAAGGTGCTGACCCCCGGATATTATGCGCGGCACGATACCAGGACGCCAATGCGCTTCGCGATGATCTCGATCGCGGTCAATCTCGTGCTCAATCTCGCACTGATTCTGCCTCTGAAGCACGTCGGTCCGCCGCTGGCGACGGCGCTCGCGTCGACGGTGAATGTCTGGTTGCTCTATCATGAGCTGAAGAAGCGCGGTCATTTCACCGCGGATGCGCGACTTCGCCGGGCCGTCCCCCGGCTGGCGATTGCAGCAATCCTGATGGGCGTGGCGCTCTACTTCGTCGCACCCGCCGTTGATCCTTATCTCACCGGGTCGATCCTCCGCCGCGCAGGCGGACTGATCGTGCTGGTTACTGCCGGACTGGTGGTCTACGGCATTGGCTGTTTCCTCACGGGCGCATTTGCGCTCGACGATCTAAAGCTGCTGACGAAACGGGCCCGCCAGGCATGAATTCTCAGTCGTCCACTCGCGTTGTCTCAGGCATCCAGCCGACCGGCGGACTGCACCTCGGCAACCTGCTCGGGGCGATCCTCCGCTGGGTGCGGATGCAGGACGAGGCGGAATGCCTGTTCTTCCTTGCCGACCTCCACGCGCTGACGATTGACCTCGATCCCGCCGAGCTCAGCGCGAACGTCCGCGAGATGGCGGCGGCCCTGATCGCCAGCGGAATCGATCCCAGGAAGTCGGTGCTGTTCCGGCAGAGCGCCGTTCCCGCGCATTCGGAGCTATGCTGGATCCTCAACGGCACCGCGCGGGTCGGATGGCTCAACCGCATGACACAATGGAAGGACAAGGCCGGCAAGAACCGTGAAGGCGCCTCGGTCGGCCTGTTCACCTATCCCGTGCTTCAGGCGGCCGACATCCTGCTTTACCAGGCGACGCACGTTCCGGTCGGCGAAGACCAGAAGCAGCACGTCGAGCTGACTCGTGACATCGCGATCAAGTTCAACAATGACTTCGATGTCGAGTTGTTCGTCATCCCCGAACCGTTCATTGGCGGCGGAACGACCGCGCGGATCATGTCGCTGCGCGATGGCAAGGTGAAGATGTCCAAATCCGATCCGTCGGAGATGGGCCGAATCCACCTAACCGACAGCGACGACGAGATCGCGCAGAAGATCCGCAAGGCCAAGACTGATCCCGAGCCGCTGCCCGACAATGCGGACGCGCTCAAGGGACGGCCGGAGGCGAAGAACCTTGTGGGAATCTACGCCGCCGTGACCGGTGAGAGTGTCGATGAAGTGCTTGG
>JBQCCG010000071.1:0-2669 GCA_051962455.1 Sphingomicrobium sp.
GCGCCTTGCCGGTGGCGAGGTCGACCGGCACCGAGACATGATCGTGGAGTGCGTACCAGCGTCCGCCAATCTTTCGGTAGCCCGAAGTCCAGCGCGTCCACGTGTCGACCGGAGTGCCATCGGTCATTGTTCCGGTGAGCCGCTCGAGTCCGTGCGCGAAGGCGACGTCGCTGCCGGCTTCAATGTCGACATCACGCTCTTCGATATGGAGCGGTCCTTTGAACTGCTTGAAGAAATCGGCGTAGTCCTTTCGATACGCCTCAGCGCCTTTGTATTCCAGCGGCGGCACGAGATCGTAGCTAACCAGCCGATCGCCTGGCGCATAATAGGACATCACGCCGTCGAGGTCCTTGGCCTCGAACGCTCGGGTCCAGCGGTCGAGCAACTGGCGAATTTGGCCGGCCGATCTGTCGGGATTGTTCCTGGGTTGATCCTTGAAGCAACCGCTTGCAAGCAAAGCGGCCGCGCAAATGACGAAGAACCTGCCCCCCATGGCCGTCTCCCAAGTCTCAGGCGCTGAAGCGCGCCCGTGCTGTACCTTACTCAGACCATGAACTTTTATGAACTGGTTGCGCAGCCAAGCGCTTTCCCGCGATAGGCCACTTCGAAGGGAAGATAACGGATGACAATCGACGAGGCGCGCTCCAGCGCACTCAGCAAAGTTCCTGCAGTCACGCTCGGCTTCTGGATCATCAAGATCCTCGCGACCACGCTCGGTGAAACCGGCGGCGACAGCGTGACGATGAGCTGGCTCGGCGAGACGACGCCCAATCCGGTGCCCGGCGGTTACCTGATCGGCACGGTGATCTTCGGCGTTGCGCTGATCATTCTCGTCCTGCTGCAGATCCGAGCGAACAAGTTCAGTCCATGGCTGTATTGGGCGACGATCGTCGCCTCGACGACGTGCGGGACGACTCTCGCGGACTTCTGTGACCGTTCGCTGGGGATCGGCTATCCGGGCGGGTCGCTGCTGCTCCTCGCCTGCGTCCTCCTGTCGCTTTTCGCCTGGCACCAGTCGATGGGGACCGTGGACGTCAACACGATCACGACGCCGAAAGCCGAAGGCTTTTACTGGCTCACCATCACCTTCTCGCAGACGCTCGGAACCGCGCTCGGCGACTGGGCGGCGGACAACGTGAGTGAGGGCGGGTGGGGACTCGGCTATTCGGGAGGCGCGCTGGTGTTCGGTGGCGGCCTTGCGGTGCTCGCGATTCTCTATTTCACAACCAAGGCGAACCGCGTCGGACTGTTCTGGGCGGCCTTCATCTTGACCCGGCCGCTCGGCGCAACGATCGGCGATTTCCTCGACAAGCCCGTGAGCAAAGGCGGACTCGAACTGAGCCGGCCGATCGCTTCGCTCGTCCTTTTCGTCGCGATCATTGCCCTGATCCTCCTTCTTCCACAGCGGCCGGGGAGTCACCCGGGAACGGCGGAAGCGCGAACGTGAGGATCGGCCGTTGGCTCGTCAGGGGCGTACTTGCGAGCGCGGCAGCCCCGGCGCGGGCGGGACCTCCCTATCTTACCGACGATCCCATTCCGACCGACCTCAGGCATTGGGAGATCTATCTTTTTTCGAGCGGCGAGGCTCTCGGGTCAACGCTCGACGATGAAACGGGACTGGACCTCAATTACGGGCCCGTGAAAGGCGTGCAGCTGACGGCCACGCTGCCGATGGCCATTTCGCCCGACCCCCTCGATGGCTGGCGGGGTGGGACCGGCGATGTCGAGCTTGCGGTCAAATACCGCTTCTACGATGACGAGGAGCACGGGGTGTCAGCGGCGATTTTCCCGCGAGTGTTCCTCCCGACGTCGACACTCGCATCGCATGAACGGACGCAGCTGCTGTTGCCGGTGTGGGTGGGGAAGGACTTCAAGGGCGGCACGAGCCTGTTCGGTGGCGGGGCGTACCAGATCAATCCTGGACCGGGGAATCGCGACTTCTGGCAGGCGGCGGTCGCGGTGACTCAGGACGTGAGCAAGGATTTGAACGTCGGCGCGGAGATCACTCGCCAGGGACCGGACACGACCGATGGAACGTCGCAGACCCGCGCCGGCGTGGGAGCGATCATGCAGCTGTCGAAGCATGAGGCGCTGCTGGTTTCGGGAGGGCCGACCTGGGCGGATCACCGAACCGGCTATCATTTCTACGGAGCGCTCGGGCTCTACTTCTGACTATTTTTCGCGCGTGTAGAGGAAGGCAGTGATGTCACGGGCATCGGCTTCGCCGACGCCGAGATCGGGCATGGCGGTGCCGGGCGAGACATGTCGTGGGTCGCGGATCCACCGCTCCATGTTTTGCGGCGTGTTGGCGAGGTGCCCGGCGATGATCACCCGCCCTGCAATGCCGTCGAGCGGCGGCCCGACTGAGCCGGTGGCGTCGCGCACATCCTGTAACGCGTGGCAGCTCCCGCAGCCGTACTGAATGAACATGGCTTCGCCGCGCTTCGGATCGCCACCGGTCGCGGCCGCCGCATGAATCCTCATCAGATGCCGCTGCTCGGCATAGTCGTACATGATTGCGATGATCACGATGAGGATCACCACGCCTGCGGCGATGCCAACTTTGCTTCTAACGGACAGAGATCGCATTCGCGCCTCCCTCCGCTGACTTCAGCCATTTGTAGAACATCGTGAGCGCGGCGGCGCCGTGGACGAGGCCGCCCGGAATC
>JBQCCG010000072.1:0-14556 GCA_051962455.1 Sphingomicrobium sp.
CGCTTGCGGGAGAGGGGATTTCGCACCATATGCCCGCTCGGAAGTCGGCGGACGGCGCTGTCGCCAACCTGGTCAGGTCCGGAAGGAAGCAGCCACAACGATTTCGTGCCGGGTCGTCGGCTTCCACCGACAAGCTTCAGCTTGTGCCCCAGCGAAGGCTGGGGCCCATGTCTTCTCAGATCGAATCCCTTGGCTCGGCTCCCGTTGATTTGGATGCCACCCTTCGCTGGCATGACTCCGGTTAGGCCCCTAAACCCAATCCGATGAACGACGACGAATCGCCAGGTCTGGGGCTCGACCTTCCCGAACAGGCCACGCCGGCTTCAGGGGCATCGCCCTATCGCGTGCTCGCCCGCAAGTACCGGCCGCAGACCTTCGCCGAGCTGATTGGTCAGGACGCGATGGTGAAGACTCTGGCCAATGCGATCGAGCGCGGGCGGATTGCCCATGCGTTTCTGCTTACCGGCGTCCGGGGTGTCGGCAAGACCTCCACGGCGCGGCTGATCGCCAAGGCGCTCAACTGCGTCGGTCCGGACGGGCGGGGCGGGCCGACGATCACGCCGTGCAACATGTGCGAGCCGTGCCGTGCGATTTCCGAAGGCCGGCACATCGATGTCATCGAGATGGACGCCGCTTCGCACACGGGTGTCGATGACATCCGCGAGATCATCGATGCCGTGCGCTACGCATCGGTCAGCGCTCGCTACAAGATCTACATCATCGACGAAGTCCACATGCTTTCCAAGCCGGCTTTCAATGCGTTGCTGAAGACTCTTGAGGAGCCTCCTGAGCATGTGAAGTTTTTCCTCGCGACCACCGAGGTGAACAAGGTCCCCGTGACGGTGCTGTCGCGTTGCCAGCGATTCGATTTACGTCGAATCCCGGCCGAGAAGCTCGCCGGCCATTTCGCCGAAGTGTCGAAGGCCGAAGGAGTCGAGGTCGAGGCGGAAGCCTTGGGCATGATCGCGCGAGCGGCCGAAGGCTCCGCGCGCGACGGATTGTCGATCCTCGACCAGGCAATCGCCCACGGCGCGGGCGCGGTCACGGCGGATCAGGTCCGCGACATGCTGGGTCTTGCCGACCGGGGCCGCATCCGACGGCTTCTCCAGCTGGTCCTGAGTGGCGATTCGGCTGTCGCCCTCACGGAGCTGGACGAGGCACATGAACTAGGTATCGATCCGACCCAGCTGCTGCGAGGACTGATGGAGGCGCTCCACTCGGCAACTCGGGCCAAGGCCGGCGCCCATGCCGACGCCTTGCAAAGCGCCGAGGAGCGCGAGAGCGCGGCTGCTATGGCTCAGTCGCTTTCCTGGGCCACGATCCACCGTCTCTGGCAGATGCTCCTGAAGGGCCTGCAGGACATCGAGGTGGCGCCGGACCCGCGCGAGGCGGCGGAGATGGCGCTGCTGAGATTGATTCACGCCGCGGACATGCCCGATCCCACGACCGTATTGCAGCGCCTCAGCGGGGACGCTGCTGAGACGCGATCGGCTGGCGCGCGCGCGCCGATGAAGGACAGCGGACCTTCGGCCAGTCTCCCGGCGGACTTTCGCTCGCTGATTGCGAGGCTCGAACAAGCCGGTAGGCACCAGCTCGCAGTCCAGCTCCACGACCAGGTCGGACTCGTTCGGTATGAGCCGCCGGAGCTCGCGCTGAAGCCGCTTCGGCCGCTCGGCGCGGATTGGTCGCGCGACCTGGCGCTGGCGCTCAAGTCGGCGACCACGACAAGCTGGCAGGTTAGCCTGTCCGACGAATCCGGCGAGCCTTCGCTCCTTGAGCAGGAGAAAATGGCCGAGGAGCGCGTTCGCGCCGACGTGCTTGCCGATCCCAATGTCCGGGCGGTGATGGACGCGTTCCCCGATTCCGAGCTCGAAGCTTTTTCAACGAGAGGCGCCTGAAATGCCCGAAATGCCCGATTTCGATGAAATTATGAAAATGGCTCAGAACGCGCAAAATGAGCTGCAAAAGGCGCAGGACAATCTCGACAAGATTGAGGTCGAGGGCGTCGCCGGCGGCGGCATGGTCAAGATCCGCGCGACGGCCAAGGGGCGAATCCTCACGGTCGACATCGATGAGTCGCTCCTCGCGCCATCGGAAAAGACGATGATCGAGGACCTCGTCGCGGCCGCGATCAACGATGCCCGCGCGAAAGCTGACGCGGCCGCGGCGGGCGAGATGCAGAAGATGCAGAGCAGCCTGCCGCTCCCGCCCGGATTCAAGCTGCCCTTCTAAGCGTTTCCACAAGCGACATTTTTGCGGCATGATGCGTCCTCCTCTGGGGGAGGCGCTCGATGGGCATGCTCGGCGCAATGCAGGACTGGCCGCTCCGGATCGCACGGCTCATCGATCATGCGGAGCGCGAGCACGGCGGTCGCGAGATCGTCGCCGCCCGCGCCGACGGAACGACCGTCCGGGCCAACTGGACGAATATCGCTCGCGATGCTCGGCGCATGGCGCAGGCGCTCGAACGCCTGGGCATAAAGCCGGGCGAACGGGTCGCGACGCTGGCGATGAACCACGACCGGCATCTTGTCGCGTGGTTCGGAGTCGTTGGGATGGGCGGCGTGCTCCATACGCTGAACCCGCGCCTGTTCGATGACCAGCTCGCCTACATCATCGAGCATGCCGAGGACCGGGTGATCCTCCATGACGCGGCGTTCGAACCCCAACTCGAGCGGCTGAAGCCGCAATTAAAGTCGGTCGAGCGCTTCATTCGATTCGACGACGAGTTCGACGGCTGGCTGGCCGCAGAGGACGGCCAATACTCCTGGTACGAGGGTGACGAACGGGATCCCTGCGGCCTGTGCTACACCAGCGGAACGACCGGCAACCCGAAGGGCGTGCTGTACGAGCATCGCTCGACCGTGCTTCACGCGATGACGGTTATCAGCCCCGACATCTTCAACGTCTCCGCCCGTTCGGTGATGCTGCCCGTCGTCCCGATGTTCCACGCCAACAGCTGGTGCATCCCCTATGCGGCGGCGATCGCCGGGTTCAAACTCGTGCTCTGCGCGGACAATCAGGCCGAGCGCCTCTGCCGCCTTTTTCACGATGAAGGGGTCACCCATACGGCTGGAGTCCCGACCGTCTGGCTCAACATGATCGACCATGTCGAGGAGACCGGCGCCCCGCTCGACAAGCTGAAAATCGTGATCATCGGCGGCTCCTCAGCGCCGCCCGCGACGATCCGATGGTTTCAGAAGCGCGGGATCCGGGTGAACCATCTCTGGGGGATGACCGAGATGTCGCCCGTCGGAACCGTCGGCGCGCCGCCGGGCAATTGGGACGAAATGAGCGAGGAAGAGCAGTTCGCCTATCTGACGCGGCCCGGCCGATCGATGTTCACCGTGGAATTGCGGACCGTCGACGACAGCGGAAACGTGTTCCCGCGCGACGGAAAGAGCTCGGGTCGACTGCAGACGCGCGGCGCATCGGTGGTGAAGCGCTATTTCAAGCAGGATCAGGATTGCTGCGATGCCGACCAATGGTTCGACACCGGCGACGTCGCCGCAATCCACCCCGATGGATCGATCCAGATCACCGATCGCGCCAAGGACGTGATCAAGTCCGGCGGCGAGTGGATCAGCTCGATCGAGCTCGAAAATGCCGCAGTCGGTTGCCCCGGAGTGCTGGAGGCCGCCGCTATCGGCATTCCTCACCCGAAGTGGGACGAGCGGCCCTTGCTGTTGATCGTCCGCGATGACCAAAGCGAGGTTTGCGAGGTGGAGATTCGCGACTTCCTGTCGAAGGAGGTCGCCAAATGGTGGCTCCCGGATGCGATCGAGTTCGTCGAGGAGTTGCCGCACACCGCGACCGGCAAGCTCAGCAAGAAGGACCTGCGCGAGCAGTATCGGGATTACCGGTTTGCCGATGCGGTCCAGATGGTCGGCCGCGATTAAGCCGTACCCCTGCGAAGGCAGGGGGCCAGTCAGGGGCGCTCGTGGCACAACCGGTCGACTATGTTGCACCAAAGCGGGCTTCCGCTGAAGCTCCAGCCCGCGCCTGGGCCCCTGCCTTCGCAGGGGCACATGGGGTGACATTTGAGGGTGAACGCACTACCTCGCGCTCAACCCCCGAACTCTGAAGGACCTCCGCGACCCCATGGCCGCCCAATACAGCTTTGTGATGAAGGGCCTGACCAAGGCCTTCCCGGGCCAGAAGCCCATCCTCAACAATATCCACCTGCAATTCTATCCTGACGCCAAGATCGGAATCGTCGGTCCGAACGGCTCGGGCAAGTCGACGCTGATGAAGATCATGGCGCAGCGGGACAAGGAGTTTACCGGCGAGGCGTGGCCGGGCGAGGGGATCACCGTCGGCTATCTCGAGCAGGAGCCGCAGCTCGATCCGAGCAAGACGGTCAAGGAGAATGTGATGGACGGGGTTCGTCCCGTCGCCGACATGCTCGACCGGTTCAATGCGATCAGCGCGATGATGGCCGACCCGCCGGAGGACGCCGATTTTGACGCGCTGATGCTCGAAATGGGCGAGCTCCAGGAGAAGATCGACGCGGTCGACGGCTGGACGCTCGACAACCAGCTCGAGATCGCGATGGACGCGCTAAGGTGCCCGCCGGGCGATACACCGGTCACCAATCTCTCGGGCGGCGAGAAGCGCCGGGTCGCGCTGACTCGGCTGCTGCTCGAAAGGCCCGATATCCTGCTGCTCGACGAGCCCACCAACCATCTCGACGCCGAGAGCGTCCAATGGCTCGAGAAGCACCTCGTCGATTACAAGGGCAACGTCATCCTCGTCACCCACGACCGCTATTTCCTCGACAATGTCGTGAACTGGATCCTCGAGCTCGATCGCGGACGTTATTACGTCTATGAAGGAAACTACTCCACCTATCTGGAAAAGAAGGCGAAACGCCTCGAGCAGGAGGAGCGGGAGGAAGCTGGACGCCAGAAGGCGATCAGCGACGAGCTGGAGTGGATCCGGCGCTCGCCCAAGGCACGGCAGGCCAAGTCCAAGGCCCGGATCAAGGCCTTCGACGAGCTGGTCGAGGCGCAGGAGAACCGAACGCCGACCAAGGGCGAGATCCTGATCCAGGTGCCCGAGCGCTTGGGCGGCAAGGTCATCGAGGTGAAGGGCCTGTCGAAGTCCTACGGCGACAAATTGCTGTTCGAGGATCTGACGTTCGACCTTCCGCCGGGCGGGATCGTCGGAGTGATCGGCCCGAACGGCGCGGGCAAATCGACCCTGTTCAAGCTGATCACCGGCCAGGAGACCCCGGATTCGGGCGAGATCACCGTCGGCCCGACCGTCCACCTCGGCTATGTCGACCAGAGCCGCGATGCGCTCGACGCGAAGAAGAACGTCTGGGAGGAAATTTCCGACGGGCTCGACATCTTCAAGCTCGGCAAGAACGAGGTCGCGACCCGCGCGTACGTCGGCGCATTCAACTTCCGCGGCCCCGACCAGCAGAAGAAGGTGGGCCAGCTGTCAGGTGGCGAACGCAACCGGGTGCATCTCGCCAAGATGCTGAAGGACGGCGGCAACGTCCTGCTGCTCGACGAGCCGACCAACGACCTCGACGTCGAGACCTTGCGCGCGCTCGAGGACGCGCTGGAAAATTTCGCCGGATGCGCGGTGGTGATCAGCCACGACCGCTTCTTCCTCGACCGGCTCGCGACGCACATCCTCGCGTTCGAGGGGGACAGCGATGTCGTCTGGTTCGAGGGCAATTTCGAGGCTTATGAAGAAGACAAGGTCCGCCGGCTGGGCGACGAGGCCACCCGCCCGCACCGGATGACGTATCGGAAGTTGACCCGCTAACCGTCACCCCGGGCTTGACCCGGGGTCCGCCTTCTCTTCAAGCAGCGGCAGAAAGGCAGGTCCCGGCTCAAGGCCGGGATGACGAAATGGCGCAGCAACCCACCTTCTTCACCACCGAGGCCGACTTTCGCCGCTGGCTCCAAGCCAACCACGAGACCGCGCCGGAGCTACTCGTCGGCTTCTGGAAGAAGAGCAGCGGCAAGCCGTCGATCGACTGGCCGCAGGCGCGCGACCAGGCTTTGTGCTTCGGGTGGATCGATGGGCATCGCAAATCACTGGGTGCCGAAACCCACACCATCCGCTTCACGCCTCGGCGCAAGGGCAGCATCTGGAGCAAGGTCAATGTCGAGCGGTTCGAGGCGCTGAAGGCCGCCGGGCTGATGACGGCGGCAGGGGAGGCGGCTTACGAGCGCGACAAGCACCGAAGCGGCGTTTACTCGTACGAGAAGCCGCTGGCACAGCTTACTCCCGAGGAAGAGGCGCTGTTCCGCAAGAACAAGGCCGCGTGGGCGGATTGGGAGAAACGGCCGGGCGGTTATCGCAGGTCGGCACTCGGCTGGGTCGCGGGCGCGAAAAGGGCCGAAACGCGGGTCAAGCGTCTTGGCGAACTGATCGCGGTCAGCGCCGAGGGGCGGCGGCTCCCGCAATATGACTGGCAGAAGAAATAAGCCGGACGCCTAGTCGATCGCGTAGCCGAAGCGCTCGACCCAGGGCTGAAGTATCGGAAGCACCGGCGCCATCTGCTCGCGGTATCGACGCCAGACACCTTCGCCCTCGCGGTTGAGGCCGCGGGCGACCTGGGATGCGCTGGGGGTAGCGATCCCGCGGGTGCGCGCCGTGTCGGCGAAATCGAACAGGCTCTGATCCCATTGGAGGCAGAGAAAATCGCAGGTGGCGCGGGCGGTACCGTCGAAATCCTCGACCAGACTTTCATAGCGGACCTCATGCTGCGGCAACGGCAGGAGTTCGCGGTAAAGCTCCGAAAGGCGCATCACGGCATCATAATAAGCTGCCGCGCCTTCCAGTGTCAGCAGCTGGTACATCGACGCGTTCATCGCGAACCGCCGACGGAAGCAGCTCAGTACGACGTCGCGGGGGTCGCGGCGAGCAAACAGGATGCGCGCCTCGGGAAAGAGCTTTGCGATGAGCGGCAGCGCCACGCTCGCGAGCGGCATCTTGTCGATGAAAACGCGCCCGGCCGGCTCAGCTCCGAAACCGCGGACCTTCGACCAATAGGAATCCCGCTCGCGCTCGGCTTCGGCGGGACCGATCCGGGCCAGCCGGTTCAGCCCGTCGGAAGAGGTCAAATATGTCGCGAAGGCGGAGCCGAGGCAGTCCCTTTCCTCGAGGCTGACGACATCCGGATGGGCCGCAAGCACATTTTCGAGCAGAGTCGTCCCCGATCGGGGGAATCCCACGAGGAAGACATGGGTCCGGGGGCCGGCGGCATCGGGCGCTGCGGGCGGCGCTTCGCGCCATGCACCCCGGTCCGCAGCTTCGAACCAGCCGATGAGGCGGTCGGCATGGTCGAGAGGAGTGGATGCTCCGGGACCCTTGAAGCGAGCTGCGTACATCGCCTCCAATCGTGCATTCGATTCCCTGTAGGCGGCGAAGGCTTCGGCCGGGCGTCCCTCGGCGTCGCGGAGATCGCCGATCAGCCCGAGCGCGATCGTACGGTTGTCTTCCTCCAGCCCCGATTCCTGACTCAATGAGGAGAGCCGCGCCGCGGCGGCCTCGAGATCACCTGCCTGCAAGTCTGCAAAGCTCATGGCCAGACGGGCCACATCATTGGAGGGAGAGCGCGCCAGTACCCGTTCGGCATTGGTCCGCGCCGAAGCCGTATCGCCCGCCTGCGCATCCAGCCATGCGACGCGGGCCACAGCCTCGAGCTGGTCCGGGTCCAGCGCCGCAGCCCGCTCGTAATCCGCCCTGGCGGCGTTGGTAAATTTCAGTTCTTCGAGAAGCACGCCGCGATTGAAGTGAGCTGAGACCATGTTCGGCTCAATCTCGAGCGCCCTGTCAAAGACGCCTCGCGCCTCGTCCATCCGCCCCAGGGACTTGAGACAAAGCCCTATGCTGTTCAGCAGCTTCGGATCGTTGGGGGCGGAGAGCTCTGCACGCCTGAGCAGCTCCAGCGCCTCCTCGAACCTCTCCTCGTTGAAGTGCGCCGATGCAGCGAGGTTCAAGACACCTGGGTGCTCGACGCCGTCACCAACCGCCTGAAGCGCCAGGCGGCCAGCCGCCTCCATTCCCTGGGTGCGCAGAGCGGCCTGAAGCTGCACGAGCCATTGCTGATGGCGCTCGGCGCTTACGGTGCTGGATGCTTCGTTCATCGCGGGGCAGTCTCACTCCTTCGCTTCGCGCTCCGACGATCGGCTGTAGGACCTGTGACAGGGGTCGGAATCGCGACCGCTCTATCCGAGACGACCGCATATCGGAAATTTAGCCGCTCAATTTTGTCAGGCACCGTAGCCAAAGCGCTCGACCCAGGGCTGGAGCAGCGGAAGCACGAGAGCCATCTGCTCGCGATAACGCTGCCAGACGCCCTGGCCCTTGCGATTGAGGCCGCCAGTCACTTGAGCGGCGCTGGGCGTGGAAATCCCGCGCGTCCGGGCCTTGGCAGCGAAGTCGAGCAAGGCACGGTCCCACCCAAGGCCGATAAAGTCACAGGCGGCGCGGGCGGTCCCTTCGAAATCTTCGACCAAGTCTTCGTAGCGGACGACGTGCTGCGGCAAGGGCAGGACATCGCGATAAAGCTCTGAAAGAGCCATCACTGCGTCGTAGAAAGCGGCCGCGCCTTCAAAAGTGAGCAGCTGATACATCGAGGGATTCATGGCGAAGCGCCGGCGGAAACAGCTTATCACCACGTCGCGCGGATCGCGCCGGGCGAACAGCACGCGTGCATTCGGGAAAAGCTTGGCCACGAGCGGCAGCTGCACGGTCGTCAGCGGCATCTTGTCGATGAACACTCGGCCGCGCGGTTCGACGCCGAACCTGCGGACCGCGGACCAGTAGGCATCGCGCTGCCGAAGCGCCTCGGCGGGACTGATATTCGCCAGTCGCTCGAGACCGTCTGTGGAAGACAGAAAAGCGGCATCTGCAATTGCCAGACTGTCCCTTTCCTCGAGCGTGACGACTTCCGGATGCGCCGCGAGCACGTTCTCGAGCAGCGTGGTGCCTGACCGTGGGAATCCCACGAGAAATATATGCGCCTTCGGATCTGCGGCCCGCGGCCGGACCGGGGGCGCATGAGTCCAAAGTTCAGGATCAGTCTCCCTGAACCAATCCCTAAGGGATCTGACGCGCTCCAACGCAGTTTCCCGTCCGGGCCCCTCATATTGCTCCTGGCAGAGTGCCTTCAGTTCGCTGTTCGACGCCGCATAGGCTGCGAACGCCTCGGGAGGATTGTCGACCGCATCGTTGAAGTCGCCAATCAGGCCGAGCACGATCGAGCGGTTGACCGGCGTGAGTGGTTCGCCAATCAATGCCGTCAGGCGCGGTCCGGCTGCGCCGAGATCGCCTCGCTGTAGGTCGGCGGATGCCAGCGCCATCCGGGCCAGCGCATTGGACGGGGAGCGCGACAGCGCCCGCTCGGCATAGGTGCGGGCTGAATCGACCTCGCCGGCCTCGGCATTCAGCCAGGCGAGGCTCGCCAGCGCCTCAATGTAACCCGGATCGAGCGCCACCGCGCGCTCGTATGCGGATTTGGCGCCGTTCATCTCGTTCAGCTCTTCGAGGACGACCGCTCGATTGAAGTGAGCAGGAACCATCCGCGGTTCGAGCCGAAGCGCGGCATCATGAGCCTGAAGCGCGTCTTCTGTTCGGCCCAGCGCCCTCAAGCAAAGCCCCAGGCTGTTCAGGATATTGGGATCCTTTGGCGCCATCCTGCGCGCTCGATTGAGCAGTTGAAGCGCCTCCTCGAAGCGGCCCCCGGCGAAGCGCGCCGAGGCGGCAAGATTCAGGATCGCGGGGTGCTCGACGCCGTCAGCGAGCGCCTGCAGCGCCAGGCCCGCCGCGGCTTCGATGCCGTAGGTGCGCTGGGCGGCATCGACTTGTTCCAGCCACTGCCGATGGCGTAGGGCGCGCTGGGCTGCGGACACTTGCGTCATGCTCCGGGGCTCTCTTCTGCGCCCGGCTCCTCGTCAACACTTGTCCAGATTCTCTCTTGTTGTGAAAAGAGGCTGTGATCACCGTCACATCGCTGTTGTGGATCTGGAAAGCCGAAGCAGCCGGTCGCTGGTATTTCATCACCGTGCCGGAGGAGGAGTCCGTGGAGATTCGCGCGCATGCTTTCGGCACTCCACGCGGGTTCGGCTCGGTACGCGTGGAGGCAAGAATCGGTGAGATTACCTGGCAGACCTCAGTCTTCCCGTTGAATAGCGGCGGTTATCTCCTTCCGGTGAAGGCCGAGATCCGACGAAAAGCGGGCATTGGCGCCGGAGACGAGGTGACCGTGAGCCTCGATTTACTCTGAAGGGTTGCCGCCCGACGATTTATCGGCTGGGTGGCGGTTCTGATAGCGCTGCTGGTGGTCGATGTCGTCCTGCTTGTCGACGCCGTCGCGCGCCTCGGGATCGCGAACCCGATCGAGCTCGGCCTGGGTAGCGATATCCTCCTGAAGATTGCCGCCAGAGCTTCCGCCTTGGCTCGGCGCCGGTTCGGCGCTGTCGCGGTCGATGAGGTCGCTATCGTCATTCTCGCGTGCGGTTTCGGTCCGGCGATTGTCCATGATGGTCTCCTTGGCCGAATCGAACGAGGCAGGGGTGCGCGCCGTTCCCTGACCTACCGCTTCAGGGAACCATCCCGGCGAAGCTCCGGTTAACCGCTCGATGCAGGCAGGACCTCTCAGCTCCTTCGCAAGTGGCGCGCACGCCTCAGGCGCATCGGCGGTATCGCGGGAAGCAGTGCGCCTCTTCGGTGTGACCCTCATCGGCATCACTCCGCACAACTTGCACAAGGTCATCCTGACGGTCGCATTCGTCGCCATCGCCTGGATCTTCGCCTGGATCCTCCGGCAGATCCTGAAGCTCTTCATTGGAACGCGCGCGGGCACCCGCTTTCAGTTCTGGGCGAAGCAGGGCGTAAGCCTGGTCGTCGCGGTGATCGTCATCCTCGGCGTCATGTCCATCTGGTTCGACAATCCGGCGCAGCTTGCCAGTGTGCTGGGCCTGATCGGCGCAGGTATCGCCTTCGCTCTTCAGCGAGTTATCACTGCCGTTGCAGGCTATTTCGTGATCCTGCGCGGGAAGACCTTCAACGTCGGCGACCGCATCCAGATGGGCGGCGTGCGGGGAGACGTGATCGGCCTCACCTTCATGCAAACGCGGATCATGGAGATGGGCGAGTCTCCACGCGAGAAGGATGACGACAAGTCATGGGTGCGCAGCCGCCAATTCACAGGACGAATCGTAACCGTCACCAACGACAAGGTCTTCGATTGCCCGGTCTACAATTACACGCACGAGTTCGCCTACATCTGGGACGAGATCAGCTTCCCGTTGGCCTTCCACCAGGATTTCGCGCGCGCGGAACAAATCATCTTGAAGGCCGCGAACGCCCAGGCACAAACGGCGAAGCGCATGGGCAAGGAAGAGGTGAAGAGGGTTGAAGACCGGTTCGGAATCGAAGCCGGAGCAATCGAGCCGAGGGTCTTCTGGCGCATAACCGCAGATTGGCTCGAGGAGACCGTGCGCTTCCTTGGTCCGGACCACGGCATCCGCGACATCAAGGATCGAATGACGCGGGAAATACTGGGCGGCTTCGAACAAGCGGGGATCCTGATCGCCGCGACGAGGCAGGAAGGCGTGACGCTCGAACCGGCGAGACAGAGATCGGCGAAGCGCTAGTTGCTGGAAAGCTGATCGGCGGTCCGATTGAAGCCTTCCGCCATGTCGCCGAGGACTCGGCTGGTGGTGCCATCGAAGGTCGCTTCGGCAAGGCGGCGGCAATGCTCGGCCTGGGCGCGAAGCGCCTTCGACTGCTCCGAGCTGACATCGAGAAGCAGGTTGATCGCCCCCTTGAGCGACCCGTCATCATCGAACAGCGGGGTAGGGTAGGCCCTGAACGCCACCCGCGAGCCGTCCGGGCGCTCGGCGATCGCGACGGCGTCGCGGATCGGGCGCTGCTGCTTGATTGCTTGGGCCATCGGGCAATCGGCATGGCGCAGCGGGTCGCCCGCCGTTGTGTAGAGCTGCCAAGTCACGCACCATTTGTCTCGGCCGAGCTGCGGTTCGCGTCCGGCGAACGCGATGCAGGCGCGGTTCCAATAGGTTACGCGGCCCTTTGCATCGGTGATGTAAATCGGCGCCGGCAACTCATCGACGATGCTTCGCCACTCCGGCGCGGCCGATAAGGCGTTGAGCGCTGTGTCGAGCAATTGCTCGGGATTTTCTTGTGCCAACATGAAATTGCGATTCGATTCCCACCCACGTTGGGGGCCAGAACCACTCGTCGCCCGCGTCGTTCCCCAGCCGCCGGGAAAACTACGCGCCTGTGTCGCGGGGACAACAGTCTGCGAATCGGAACGGCGGCGAAATTTCTGTGGATGATCAATCCACAGCCTCGCTCTAGCGTAGTCGCTTCACCAGCAACCGACCGTCGTCGCCGCTCTTCACTTCGAAATTGGGCACTGCCTTGATCAGATCCGACAAGCGGGTGAAGCCGTAGTTGCGCGCAGCGAAGCTCGATACCGCCTTGGCCCGCTGTCCGAGCTCGGACAGCGGCGTGTAGCCCTCGTCGTCGCGTTTCGATGCCTTGTAAGCGGCGCCGAGGACCTGGAGTAGCTCCGGGTCGACGGGACGCTGCCCGGCGCTGGCCTTCGGCTGCTCGAGGTCGGCCTCATCGTTCATGGCCAGCGCTCCGACGTCAAAGAAGCGCGTGCAGGCTTGCTGGAATGAGATTGGCGTTTTTGCGGTGCCGAAGCCGTAGACCGGAAGCCCGTCCTCGCGGATTCGCTGTGCGAGCGGCAGGAAGTCGCTGTCGGAGGACATGATTCCGAACCCGTCGACATTGCCGCGGTAGAGCAGGTCCATGGCGTCGATCGTCATCCGCATATCGGTCGCGCTCTTGCCCTTGACCACGTCGAACTGCTGCATCGGGATTATCGAGTGCGAGCCGGTCAACTGACCCCAACCCTTGAGGCTCGCCTTGGCCCAATTGCCGTAAGCACGACGAATGTTGATTGTCCCGAGCTCGCCCAGAACGAGCAGCACCTCATCCAGATGTTCCGGAGAGGCATTGTCGGCATCGATGAGCAGGGCGATGTTGGCTTCCTGCTCAGGCAAACGGTCACGCATTCCGACTCCTTCCGGAGGCTCTCTAGCGCGGCGTCGCGGAATGACCACAGGCGAGCGCGCGAAGCCGTTTCGTACATGGAACGTACAGGGAGGATGCTGGAACGAAAGGCGGGCTAATTCGCTTGTTAGCCCGAAGGCAGGGGGCGAGTTGAAGGAAGGACAAGGCGATGAGGAAGCTTGGTCTTGCTGCAGTCCTCGCCGCGACAGTGGCGGTGACCGGCTGCGCGACTGATGAGTACGGCTATGGGCCTTACGGCTACAATGGCTATTACGGAAACGGCTATTATCCCAACGGCTATTACGCAAATGGCTATTACGGGAACGGATATTACGGCAACGGCTATGGCCAGAACCCCGGCGCTGCGACGGGCGCTGTGGTCGGGGCTGGCGTGGGCGGAGTCGGCGGCGCGCTTCTGACCCATTCGGTCGGCGGTGCCGTGGCCGGAGCAGTCCTCGGCGGCGTGCTCGGCGCGGTGATCGGCGGTCGGCAATATTTCCGCGATACCCGGGGCTATTGCTATTATGTCGATCAGTACGGGCAGCCGCACTATAGCTATGACATTCGCTGCTAGCTGAGTATCGCTTCGAATTACGTTCCTTTTCACCTGTTGAGCTGTTCGACAGGGCGGAGGATTTTCTTCCGCTCCGTCTTTTCTGTTCGTCACCATTTCGTTCCGTTTTCGCCACGGTTCATGGTCGGCTCGTCGCGGGAGCCGGAACGAAACTGCAATTAAAGCACTGAGTCCGCCAAGGGGTTGGGCGAGGCTTTGGAGGACGAACACATGAAACGTCTGCTCATTTCGGCCGCTGCAGCAAGCAGCCTTGCGCTATCCGGCTGTGCAACTAGTCCGGGCTATGACCATACAGTAGCCAGCGCCGCCACCGGAGCGGCAGTCGGCGCCGGAGCCGGCGCGCTTGCGGGCTCGGTTCTTCCGGGCATCGGCACTGGCGCCGGAGCAGTTGCGGGTGCGGTTCTCGGCGGAGTCGCCGGAGCGATCATCGGCGGCCATCAATATTATCGCGATACGCGCGGCTATTGCTATTACGTCGATTCGTACGGTCAGCCGCATTATAGTTATAATATAAGATGCTAGGCTGAAGTACTCAGACGGGGTGGAAGGTATCTTCCGCCTCGTCGAGCACGTACAGCCGTCCCTCGGAAATCGAGAAATGGGCGCCATGAAGTTTCAGGCGCCCATCCTTTTCGCGGTCGGCGATCCAGGGAAAGGTGCGCAGATTGGCGAGGCTCACCTTCACCGCTTCATGTTCCATGTCGAGGAATGCCGCGCGATCCAGGACATCATGACGCGCGCGAACCTGATCGCGCTTCTCCCGCAACATCCGCACCCAGTCCCCGATGAAGTGGCCTTCGCCGGGCGGGACATCGTCGAAGCTGCCGGTCAGCGCTGCAGAGCAGCCGCCGCACATGCCGTGCCCCATCACCAATATCTCACCAACCTCCAGCTGAGTAACCGCGAATTCC
>JBQCCG010000073.1:0-3691 GCA_051962455.1 Sphingomicrobium sp.
CCACCTACGAGCGATCGCTTGTCGTCATGGATGGGCAAAATGTGCCGGACCCGATCCGTACGTCCGACGGATCGACGATCCATTGGCTGATCGAGGACCCAGCGACACATGCGATCAATCGCCGGCTGGCGGCACTGTCGCAAACCTCGGTCGACCGGGGCGAGCCGCTTCACATTCTGCGTTATCGTCCGGGCCAGCAATATCATCCGCATACGGACTGGTTGCCTCCGCCCAACCGCCGAATCATGACGGCGCTCATCTATCTCAATGAAGAATATGAAGGCGGTGAAACCGCCTTCGTCAAAACCGGCTTGAAGGTAAGAGGCCGAAAAGGGGACGCCCTCGTTTTCGTCAGTAATCTACCCAACGGCGATCTCGATCCGCTGAGCGAACACTCAGGGCTTCCAGTCACCAGTGGCACGAAATATCTCGCCAGCCGCTGGATCAGAGAGGCGCGGCACGTCCCTTAGGCCGGCCTGAGGCTGACCTTTCCGCCGGCGTGGCGGTCAAGCCGCCCGGCCAGATCCAGCTCGAGCAAAGCCATCTGCACCGCGCCGCTGGAAGCGCCCGACAGTCGGATGATTTCGTCGACCGGCACCGGGGATGGACCGAGCAGCTCTTCGACCAGTCCCAGCGCGTCCTCTCCGTTCAAATGTTCCCGTGCGGGCTCATACGGAGTCGAGGCGGCATGGACGCGGTTCTCGAACGGGCGGATGGCTTCGACCACGTCGGCCGCATTCTGGATCAGAGTCGCCCCGTCGCGGATCAGCTGGTTGCAGCCCTGCGCGCGCGGATCGAGCGGCGATCCTGGCACCGCCATCACTTCCCTGCCTGCCTCGGCGGCGAGGCGAGCAGTGATCAGCGAACCGGATCGCGGCGCCGCTTCGATCACCACCGTCCCGCTACTCATCCCCGCGATGATCCGATTACGATAAGGGAAGTGCCGCGCCCGTGGTTCGGTGCCCGGGGGCATCTCGGCCAGCACCAGGCCGCGGTCGTACAATGCCATCTGCCGCGCCTCATTTTCAGGCGGATAGAAGATGTCGATACCGCCGGCGATCACACCGATCGTGCCGGTCTCGATCGCGCCATCATGCGCAGCGCTGTCGATTCCGCGTGCCAGACCGGAAACGACGACCAGCTCGTGCTGGCCGAGGTCGTGCGCAAGGCCGCGCGCGAACCGGCACGCCGCGGCCGATGCATTGCGAGCGCCGACGAGCGCGACCGCCTGGCGATCGAGCAGGTCCAGATTGCCTTTCGCAATCAGCAGCGGCGGAGCATCCTCGAGTTCCGCCATTGGCCGCGGGTAGAGCCCTTCTCCTAGCGCGATGAACGTCGCCCCGAACTTCTCGACTTGAGCGATTTCGCGCTCCGCGTCCGATACAGTCCGGAGCGCTGGCGCCCTGCCGCCGCCGCGACGCGCGAGGTCCGGGACCGCCCGAAGCGCAGCCGCGGCAGTCCCGAAACGCGCGATCAATTGGCGGTAGGTGACTGGCCCAATCCCGGGCGTGCGCAGCAGCCTCACGCGGTCGGCGAGGTCTTCGATCCTATTCGTGGCTCGGTTCCTTTCGTGAGGCGAAGGATGTTCTCGCGGTGCTTCCACAACACGAGCAACGCGAAACCGAGCAGCATTGGAAAGTAGGAGGAATGAAGAATAGCCGCGGCGACCGGCGCACTGATCGCGGCGGTCATTCCTGCAACGGACGAGATTCGGATCGTCAGCAACAGAAATATCCAGATAGCGGCGTAAACGACAGCGGCGGGCCAGAGCAGGGCAATAAGCACGCCAAGCAGCGTGGCGGCACCCTTGCCGCCACGGAAACCCAGCCACACCGGATAAAGATGGCCGATCATCGCGCCGGTGGCTGCAGAAGCTCCGGTGAAGTCGCCGAACAGACGCCGGGCGATCAGGATCGCCGCAGTTGCCTTCAGGCAGTCAAGGATCAGGGTCAGCGCCGCCAGCCATTTGCTTCCGGTCCTCAGCACATTAGTCGCGCCGATGTTGCCGGAACCGATGGTCCTGATGTCGCCCTTGCCGGCGACGCGGGTCAGCAGGAGGCCGAACGGGATCGACCCGAGAAGGTAGCCGAGCGCCAGGGCAAAGAGCATCTCGCGGGTCATGACGGCGGTTGGTAGCAAATCGCCCCGGTCAAGCAATTCCCGTCATTGCGAGCGCAGCGAAGCAATCCAGCTCTGACCCCCTGGATTGCTTCGTCACTTCGTTCCTCGCAATGACGGTAAGAATGAATCCAAATTCTCCCATCCTCTTCTTCGATTCCGGCGTGGGCGGCCTGTCGGTGCTCGCGCCGACGAGAGCGCTGCTGCCCAATGCGCCGATCGTCTATGCCGCTGATAACGCCGGCTTTCCCTATGGTACGAAAACGGACGCCGAACTGGCGAACCGCGTTCCGGCGCTGCTCGGCCGACTGGTCGAGCGGTTCCGTCCTCGACTGGCAGTGATCGCCTGCAACACCGCCTCGACCATCGCATTGGATCATGCCCGCTCGGCACTCGACCTGCCGATCGTGGGCACGGTTCCTGCGATCAAACCCGCCGCAGAGATATCGAAGACCCGAGTGATCGGGGTGCTCGGAACCGAAGCGACCATCCGGCAGCCTTACGTCGACGACCTCGCCGCGCGCTTCGCAGCGGATTGCACGATCATCCGCCACGGCTCGCCCGAGCTGGTCGAGCTCGCCGAGGCGAAGCTGGCCGGTGAGCAGGTTAGCGTCGATGCGGTCAAGGCCGCCGCGCAGCCGATGTTCGAAGCGCCGGCAGGAACGCGCATCGACACGGTCGTCCTTGCCTGCACGCACTTCCCCCTGCTCCAGGATGAGCTTCGGGCAGCATTCCCGCAGGTCTCTTATGTCGATGGCGGCGGCGGCATTGCACGCCGCATCGCCTATCTCACGCAAGGGCAGCAGTGGCCCGCGGAACCTACCGCCGGGCTGATCATCTATACGGGATCAGACGGGAAACGGCCGGCGTGGAAGTCGCTCGCCCAATTCGGGCTGACGGAGATCAAGACTCTGTAGTTGCGAGTCGTTCGCAATGGCCTTGCAGGAGAGCGGAAGCTAAAGGGCCCGCAGGGAAGAATAAGAGCCGTGGACTACGACCGCATTTTCAGATCGGCCATCAAGCGCCTTCACGAGGAAGGACGCTATCGGGTGTTCATCGATATTCTGCGGTCGAAGGGCAGCTTTCCCAACGCGCTGTGCTTTGGCGGAAATGGCCCCAAGCCGATCACCGTCTGGTGCTCGAACGATTATCTCTGCATGGGCCAGCACCCGAGCGTCGTCGCGGCCATGGAAGAGGCGCTCCGCGAGGTCGGCGCCGGTTCTGGCGGGACCCGCAACATCAGCGGCAACAGCCATTACCACACCGAGCTGGAAGCCGAGCTTGCGAACCTCCACGGCAAGGAAGGCGCGCTGCTGTTCACCTCCGGCTACGTATCGAACGAAGCGGCTCTTTCGACGCTTGGCAAGCTGCTGCCCGGCTGCATCATCTTCTCGGACGAACTCAATCACGCATCGATGATCGCCGGGATCAAGAGCTCCGGCTGCGAAAAGCGGGTGTTCCGCCACAACGATCTCGATCATCTCGAGGAGCTGCTCGCCGCCGAAGACCCGGATGTCCCGAAGCTGATCGCGTTCGAGAGCGTCTATTCGATGGACGCCGACATCGCGCCGAT
>JBQCCG010000074.1:0-24881 GCA_051962455.1 Sphingomicrobium sp.
TCGTCCCGCGGCGCGCATAGGTGCCGGACAGCTCCAGGCCCTTCATCCGGGCGCGCCTGAATTCAAAGGCTGTCGGCGCTGCCGAGCCGATCGTCTGATGTTCCGCAATGTAGTTGTGCGCCGAACGCCAGTAGCCGTCCAACCCGATTGTAAGGGCGCCGAGCTTCTGCTGGATGCCGGCGTCGATATAGTCGTCGTGCTCGTTCGGCAGGCGCGTGCCGGCTGATACTTCGCCAATTGGCGGCGCCGATGCATAGCGCGCGTATCCAACGTGCGCCGTAAGGCCGGCGGGGGATGTCCAAACAAGGCTGACCCGGGGCTCTGCGGTGGCGCTCGATCCGAGCCCCCGCAGCCACTCGATGCGACCGCCGGGATTGAATGTCAGCGCGGGCAGCAGCTTCCATTCGTCCTGGACGTAAGCGGCAATGGATGTCCGGCGTTCGCTGGGACGTGGGCCTAGCACCTCAAGCTCCCGGACCGTCGACCGCGTAGCCAAAAGTCCGAACCTCAATGTGTGCGACGTGCCGATTGCGTCGCGGCCATCAATCTGGGTTCCCCATGAGCTGCGCCGTTCGCGTGTCTGGTCGGTGAACCGTGCTTCGTCGGATGCGAGGCCACCAAACGCCGACGCTTGCAGCGTCAAGCCGCCGTCGGTGTGCTGGAATGTCGCGACGCCATAGGCATCAGCGCTTGTCTCGGTTCCCGCGCCGATGCTGGTCAGTCCGAACCGGTGGCGCTCGTGTGAGCCGCCGAAAATCAACGAAACGCGATTCTCGTCGTCGATGACATGATCGGCAAAGCCGAGGCCCTCCACCGCCAGCTTGCGGTCGCGAGCCCTGTTGCCCATGACGTCGCCGACGGTCGAGCGACCCCGCTCCAGGCTGCCCGCCGCGAACAAGCTGGTGTTATCCACAGAGCCCGCCCACTCCATTGCAGGTTCGAGCATCCCGTCGCTGCCCGCGAAAAGCTCGGCCTGACCGCCGTGCTGATAGAGGCCGTTCTTGGTCGTGATGCTGATCACGCCCGCGGGGGCGAAGCCGAATTGCGCCAGCAGCGCCCCGGTAATCAGCCGCGTGGTTTCGGCGAGCCGCGAGCTGAGTTCGTCGGCTGGGTCTGAGATGGCCTCGGGAACGATGACATTGTTGATCCTAACCTGATTCACCGGCGCCCCGCGAACGTTCAGGGCCCGGCCCGAGAGGGTGACCCCCGGCACTTGCGCGAGGATATCGGCAACGCTGCCGGTCTCCCCGCCCGGGCGGTTCTCGATCGTATCGTTGGTCAGCGAATAGACGGTTGCGCCAAGACCGGCGTCGATCCGAGTCCTGGCTGCGTCCAGCCTCTGCGCGGTGACGACGATTGTGCTGGCCGGCTGAACCCGCCCTTCCTCCTCATCGTCTTCATCCGGCTTGGGTACGCTAGCCGAGGGTCGCGTAGTCCGCGGCTTATCGTCGTCATCGGGCGGAGGGGATACGGCGGCACTCAGGAGCAACGCAGCGAACAACATCGTCATGCCGCGGCCCTTGGCTGCAGCCTCGCCGACGGACAAGTGTCAAACCTGTACGACGATCCACTCAGTCCCAGCCGCGCTCGAGGAAACGGGTCGCGCAGCCCGCAAGGAAGGCGGTGCCGCGCGGCAGCACGCTCTCGTCGACCATCATCCTGGTCGAATGGATCGCGCAGCAGCTGCTGAGATCGGCGCCGCTCGTAGCAACGCCGAGGAAGGCCATCATTCCCGGCACCTTCTCCAAAACATAGGAGAAATCCTCGGCGCCCATGATCGGGGCGTCGAGCTTCAGATATTCGCCGTGAGGCAGGGAGGTCGCGACGGCTTCGGCAAGCGCCACCGCCCGGGCATCGTTGACGGTCGGCGGGAACCCCTGGGTGATCGCCACATCGGCATCGCAATCATGGGCCTGAGCGATATTCTCGGCGAGCGTCTGGATCCTGTCCCAGATCGCCTGGCGCGCCTCGGGCGAAAGCGTGCGGATGGTCCCGTTCAGCCGCACCTTGTCGGGAATGACGTTGTGCGCGGTCCCGGCCTCCATCTGGGTGATCGTCACGACCACCGCCTCGGTCGCCTTGAACCGCCGGGTGACCATCGCCTGCAAGGCGATCACGATCTCGCACGCGACCGGCACGGGATCGCGGGTGTCGTGCGGCATCGAGGCGTGGCCGCCGCGGCCCTCGACCGTGATCTCGAGCATGTCGGCGGAGGCGACCAACGTGCCCGCCCGGCTCCCGATCGCCCCGTGCGGGGCGTTGGGCATGATGTGGAGCGCGAAGGCGGCTTGCGGAAGCGGGTCGAGCAGCCCGTCGTCGATCATGAACCGGGCGCCGTGATAGCCCTCCTCGCCCGGCTGGAACATGAAGCGCACTTCGCCGGGAAGCGCGTCGGCACGGCCCGCGAGGACCCTCGCGGCGCCGGCGAGCATCGCCGTATGGGTGTCGTGCCCGCAGGCGTGCATGCGGCCGGGCACCGTCGAAGCGAAGGGCAGGCCGGTTTCCTCCGGCATCGGCAGCGCATCCATGTCGCCGCGAAGCAGCACGCTGCGGCCTGCCTTGCCGGCGTTCAGCACCGCGACCGCGCCGGTGCACGACGGTCCCTCGCGCCATTCGAGCGGGAGATCGGCAAGCTCCGCCTTCACCTTGGCCAGCGTTTTGGGCGTCTCGAGCCCAAGCTCGGGCTCGGCATGGATGGCGCGGCGGAGCGAGGTGATGCGGTCGGCGATCGACCGTGCATCCTGCAGCAGGTCTTCGGTTAGCATTTGCGAAGCATAGCCGCTGGCGGAGGTACGGGCCAGCGTGGTGTCCCCTCAGGTGATAAGCGCTCGGCGAAAATCAGGCCTTGAGCGCGTTCTCCTCCAATAATCTTCGAGCCCCGTTTTCAGCAGCAGCGATTCATAGCGCGGGTCCGACCTGACTGCGGCCAACGCCGGCGAAAACAGCCAATCGGTCGTCCGCCGGGTATAGGTGGAGATCGGCGCCGAGCGTCCAAAATTTCCGAGGTTGAAATAGTAGCGGTCGAGACTTCCGAAGGTCAGGTCGGGCCGCCCGAGAAGCGAAAATATCGCGGCGGAGTAAGGAATCGAGGCCACATCCACGACCGCCATGTTGCGATAATCGTCGACGCTCTGCTCGATGTCGGCCGGATTTCGCGTCTGCAACGCACGAGCCACCCTCATCCGTGGTTGGACTTCTGTTGTGCCAAAGCCCGAAGGCAGCGAATCCGGATCCATGAGGAACGCGGCAGCGGCCGCCGGGCGGCCGCTGAAGATCAGGAAATCATAATGCGACTGCCACAGGACAGGATGTGCCGGCCAAAGTTGATGCGCCCGGTCGAGCAGGGCCTGCGCTTCCTGGAGCCGATCAACATTGAGCATCGCCTGTGCCATGGACGCATATGCAATCGGGAGCATCGGATCGATGGCCAGAGCCATTTTGTGGAACTGGATGCCGTCATTGAAGCGCCCCACCTGGTAGAGGAGGGCCGCCAGGCGACCATGTATGAGCCAATGACGGGGAAACCGGCGCGCCAGATCACGGAGCACTGACTCTTTGGCGAGCCAATTCCGATACGTCGGCGGAATGCTCGCCAGTGCTAGTCGGGCGTCCGCATTCGCTGGATCGAGTTGGAGCGCTCGTGATGCCGCCGAACGAATTCTTCCGGGCAGGCCTGCCGCTTCGGAATCGGGCGCTCCTTCGAGGAGATGGTCGTACGACAATGCCAACGCGCCCCAGGCTTGCGCATAAGAAGGGTCGATCCGGACCGCCTGCTCAAAGAATGAGATTGCCTGGCGCGTTTCGTCGAGCATTCCTTCGCGCTGCGCGAGCTCACCTCGTTCGAAGAGATCGCGGGCCTCAGACGGGGGCCGATGGCGCGGAGAGCGGAGTCCGATCGCGACCGCGGCGCCGATCGCTACTGTCGCCACTCCGCCTGCGATGAGCATGCGCCGGTTTAGCTCGCTGCCGGGCTGACTCCCGGCAACATCGGCGATTTGGCTTGAAAACGATTGATCTCTGCCTTCCGGAAGGAGCCGGTACCCAACCTTCACAATGGTTTCGATCCGATAGGCGCCAAATCTGCGGCCGACAGCGCGAAGCCGCGATACCACGCGGTTGATCGCATCATCCGTGACCGCACGGCCGGCCCAGCAGGACAGGACGAGATCGTCGCGGCTCAAGATCCCCCCGTTCGCCTCGACCAGCGCCACGAGGACCTGCATCATCCTCGGCTCGAGCACTTCGCGCCTTGTGCCGACGATCACTTCGCGCGTGGCTGGCCGGACCTCTGCCGGTCCGAAACGGAACGGGCGGGCATGGGCGAGATTCACCTCGGCCGGGCCGGAGCGCGGCTCCGATAGCGGCTCCATCGGCGAAATATCCGCAGAATATCGGCTCTTCATCAGGCCTTTCACCCTCCGCCGCCGCAGCATCTCGCGAGCGGCAATGGATACCCCGGAACCGCTCCGAAATCGAGGAGAACGAATATGCATCCGATTGGAATCAAACAGGTCCGAGGCGCCTGTATCCGCCTCGCTGCCGCCGTCTCGCTAGTCTCCGGGCCGCCGCTATTTGCGCAGAACGATGTGTTGAGCCGTTACGGTAATTGGGAACAGGGCCTGCGCAATCGAGTAAGCTCGCTCCTGGTCTATCCTGAAGGAATGCGGCCTGGGGCGTCCGGCGATGTCCTCGTCAGCTTCACCGTCGGAGCCGATGGGAAGCCGCAACAGGTCACCATCCGCCGATCGTCAGGCGAACCGGCGTTCGATCGAGCAGCGGTTCGTCTGGTCTCTGATCTCGGCCGCATCGGGCCGGTTCCGTCGAGCAACGGCACCGTCGCCGCGGTAACGCTGAAGCTATCCTATGGAGAACCTTGCGCCCGGGTTCGGGATTGCGTCCGTCTCGAACGAAAGGATGCCGAAGACCGGCAAGCGAACGATGCGCGCAATCGCTTCGTCGTGTCCGCTTCGCAGGTGGCCCAAGGGAGATGAGCCGCTGCGCATCTCCCTGAGCTTGACTACTCCGCCGCAGGCGTGGCGTCGTCGGCCTTGGGCTTGGCCGCTGCTGCCTTGGCTTTCGCCTTGGGCTTGGCCTTGGCCTTCGGAGCCGCGGGGACGATCTCGAACGCCGGGGCATTGTCCTTGATCCGGACCTTGACCTCACCGCCGTTGACCAGCTTGCCGAACAGCAATTCCTCGGCGAGCGGCTGCTTGATCTTCTCCTGGACGAGGCGGGCCATCGGCCGCGCGCCGTAGAGCTTGTCGTAGCCGCGCTCGACGATCCACGACCGCGCGTCGTCGTCGAGCTCGATGTGCACGTTGCGATCGGCAAGCTGCAGCTCGAGCTGGAGGATGAATTTGTCGACCACCCGCGCAACCACCGCCGGGGGAAGGTAGCTGAACGGAACGATCGCATCGAGGCGGTTGCGGAACTCGGGCGTGAACATCTTCTTGACCGCGTCCTCCTGCGCGTCCTCGCGCGTCGCGGCGCCGAAGCCGATGCTCTCGCGCGCCATGTCGGCGGCTCCGGCATTGGTCGTCATGATCAGGATGCAGTTGCGGAAGTCGACGGTCTTGCCGTGATGATCCGTCAGCTTGCCGTGATCCATGACCTGCAAGAGGATGTTGAACAGGTCCGGGTGCGCCTTCTCGATCTCGTCGAGCAGGAGCACGCTGTGCGGGTGCTGGTCGACGGCGTCGGTCAGGAGGCCGCCCTGGTCGTAGCCGACATAGCCCGGAGGCGCGCCGATCAGCCGGCTGACCGCGTGGCGCTCCATATATTCGGACATGTCGAAGCGCTGCAGCGGGATGCCCATGATCGAGGCGAGCTGGCGCGCGACCTCGGTCTTGCCGACGCCGGTCGGCCCGCTGAACAGGTAATTGCCGATCGGCTTGTCGGGGTCGCGGAGGCCCGCGCGGCTGAGCTTGATCGCCGACGCAAGCTTCTCGATCGCCAGGTCCTGGCCGAACACGACGCGTTTGAGGTCCGCTTCGAGATGCTCGAGGGTCGCCTTGTCGTCGGCGCTGACCGACTTGGGCGGGATCCGCGCCATGGTCGCCACCACGGCCTCGATCTCCTTGGGCGTGATCACCTTCTTGCGGCGGCTCGGCGGCACCAGCATTTGCATCGCGCCGACCTCGTCGATCACGTCGATCGCCTTGTCGGGGAGCTTGCGGTCGTGGATGTAGCGCGCCGAAAGCTCGACCGCGGATTTGATCGCGTCGGGCGTGTAGCGGACGTTGTGGTGCCCCTCGAACGAGGAGCGCAGGCCGGCGATGATCTTGATCGTGTCCTCGATCGTCGGCTCATTGACGTCGATCTTCTGGAACCGGCGCAGCAGCGCCCGGTCCTTCTCGAAGTGGTTGCGGAACTCCTTGTACGTCGTCGAGCCGATGCAGCGGATGGCGCCGTTCGACAGGGCGGGCTTCAGCAGGTTGGAGGCGTCCATAGCCCCACCCGAAGTCGCGCCGGCGCCGATTACCGTGTGGATTTCGTCGATGAAGAGGATCGCGTTCGGGAGCTTCTCGAGCTCGGAAACGACCGACTTCAGCCGCTCCTCGAAGTCGCCGCGGTAGCGCGTGCCGGCGAGCAGAGCGCCCATGTCGAGCGCGTAGATGGTCGCGGGCTTCAGCACGTCGGGGACGTCGCCCTCGACGATCTTGCGCGCGAGCCCTTCGGCGATCGCGGTTTTGCCGACTCCGGGGTCGCCGACGTAGAGCGGGTTGTTCTTCGACCGGCGGCAGAGGATCTGCACGGTGCGATCGACCTCGGGCATGCGGCCGATCAAAGGATCGACCTTGCCGTTGCGCGCCTTCTCGTTGAGGTCGACGGTGAATTGCTTGAGGGCGGACTCCTTCTTTCCGCCTTCCTTCTCGGTCTTTTCCTCGGCGCCCTCGGGCGGCCGCGCTTCGGTCGAGCTCTCGCCCTTGCCGACGCCGTGGCTGATGTAGGTCACCGCATCCAGCCGGCTCATGTCCTGCTGCTGCAGGAAATAGACCGCGTAGCTCTCGCGCTCGGAGAAAAGGGCGACCAGCACGTTGGCGCCAGTCACCTCGTCGCGGCCGGACGACTGCACGTGAAGGATCGCGCGCTGGACCACGCGCTGGAATCCGCTGGTCGGCGTCGGATCGGTCGCGCTGTCGGCGACCAGTGCGCCGAGCTCATTGTCGAGATACTGCTTGACCGACGCGCGAAGCTCGTCGCGGCTGACCCCGCAGGCGGTCATCACCTTGGACGCATGTTCGTCGTCGATCAGGGCAATCAGAAGATGTTCGAGGGTCGCATACTCGTGCCGGCGCTTGCTGGCTTCCCCCAGCGCATTGTGGAGGGTCTGTTCGAGTTCCCGAGCGAAACTAGGCATTTAGGCTAAAACTCCCGCTCCCGCGGAAAAGCCGCGGGCTTTCACAGTCAATGTCATATGAGGGAGCGCGGCAATCAAGTGCCGGTTCCTTTCTTTTCAACAGATTATCGCTTGCCGAGATGTTCAGTCCCTGAACGGCCGCGTTTTCGCGGGTTGGTACTTCGGCAAGGTCTCGTAACGCTCGGCCGTTAGTCGCCCCTTTCCTTCTGCCATGCAGCGTACAGGGCAAGGCCGGCGATCGCCACGGCGATCCGCCATCCTGTCCCGATCTCGTCCCAAACATAGAGCGCCAGCAAGACAAGAGCGATTGCCCCGACCAAGATCAAGAGACCCTCGACGTTGCTCTTTTCGTTCACGGCTTCTTGAACAATTCCTCGGCGGCGGAGCGATGGGTCTGCGCCCGCTGCATATGGGCTTCGACGCGGGCGATCTCCGCCTTCAGCGCTTCGATCCGCGCCTGCAGCTCCTCGATCGACATGGGATCGAGATCCTGCTTGCCAAGCTCGACGAGCGGGTCGCCGGGCTTGCTCGGGAAGAGGTCTTCCAAGTCCACGAGCGGAATCGTTGACCCTTGGGACCCTCAAGTCAATAAGCCGCTGAATGACCAGCCTTCCCTCCTCGATGCGCGCGGTGATCGCAAAGGGCGGGGGCGAGCTGGCGATCGTCGAGCGCCCGGTGCCGAGCCCCGGGCCGCGCGAGGTGCTGGTCAAGGTTGCCGCGGCGGGGGTGAACCGCCCCGACGTGCTCCAGAGCAAGGGCCTCTATCCGCCGCCGCCCGGCGCCCCCGACATCCTCGGGCTCGAGATCGCTGGAGAGGTCGTCGCGTCGGGAGAGGGCGCTGAACACCTCATCAAGCAGAAGGTCTGCGCCTTGGTCGCCGGCGGCGGCTATGCGGAATATTGCGTTGCGCCTGCCGGGACCTGCCTTTCCATCCCGCCCGTGATTTCGGCGGCCGAGGCGGCAGCGATGCCGGAGACGCTGTTCACCGTCTGGATCAACCTGTTCGAGCGGGGCTTCGCGGCGGAAGGCGAATGGGTGCTGCTCCACGGCGGCACCAGCGGCATCGGAACGATGGCGATCGCGCTCGCCCGCCTGTTCGGCCTGAATCTGATCGTCACCTGCGGCAGCGACTCGAAATGCGCGCGAGCGATCGAGCTCGGCGCCGAGGCCGCGATCAACTACCGCACCCAGGATTTCGTCGAGGAGGTGCACCGGATCACCAACCGCGCGGGCGTCAACGTCGTCGTCGACATGGTTGGCGGCGATTATGTGCCGCGGAACCTCGCCTGCCTCGCCGAGGAGGGGCGGCACGTGTCGATCGCCGTCCAGCGTGGAGCGAGCGCGGAAATCCAGATTTTCGACATCATGCGGCGGCGGCTGACCCTGACCGGATCGACGCTTCGTCCGCGCAGCGTCGAGTTCAAGACGATGGTCGCCGACGAGATCGCCCGCACAGTCTGGCCTTACGTCGAGGGGGGAAGAATGAAGCCGGTAATCGATAGCGTGTTCCCGCTCGACCGGGTGGCGGAAGCCTTCGCGCGGATGGATTCGGGCGACCATGTCGGGAAGACGGTGCTGGCGATTCACCAGCCGTAGAGCGAAGCAGTGTCGTCAGAAGTGCGGATAGACGCGGAATGCATTCGCGATCATCGCCACGCTGCATGCGATCACCCAAAGGCTGAGGAGGCTGTAATAAGCGCGTGGCCATGAGGGGGCGCCCCTTAGGAGCCCGGCCAATGCAGGCGCGAGCGCAAACATAGCGGGCACGAAATACCGCCCCTGCACTCCAACGATAACTGGTTCGGTCGTAACGGTGCACGCCACATACATTGCAAAAAAGGTCAGCAGCAACGAGCCGACTGCGCCGACCGCGAGGGACACGCGCATAATGGGGTCGAGTGAGTATCGCGCGACCAGATCCTGCCACAATGCGAAACATAGCAGCGGGAGCGCGGAGACGTAGATCCACAACGGCAGCGGGTTGGCGATGTGCCCTCCGATCGCGTCCCCCCAGCCATAGTGGCCAACGAAACTTGCATAGAAATAGACCGACCGTTGGCTCAGCGTTTGGCCGATGAGCATCGGCCATCCGAACGCGAACGTTTCGAACCTCGGTGCAAGAGGCCCGAGCGCAGCGCATCGATGGTCGACGATCGAAGGGATTCGTATCACGACCCAAAGCACTGCCGCCCCGCAGGCGACTGCGATCGATGCCAAGGTCGTCCAGCGACGACGGAGAAGCGCACGAAGCGCTCCGGGCAAAGCCAGGGCGGCGATCGGCGGCCGAACAGTCGCAGACACGAAGATAGCGGCGGCGAGACCGAGAAGTCTTGTGCGCCCGGCGTCGGCGACGCGAAGCCCCAGCGCAACGATGATGAGCGCCAATCCATAGAGGATCGGGTCAGCGGAATTGGATGCGAACTGAAGCAGTGTTCGTGGCAGCAGCAGCATCAGCAGCGCCAGCGAGTGTCCACCCCGAAGCAGGTATAGACCAAAGGCGGCCAAAAGGATGCCGGCGAACCCGTTGGCGAACCGCGCCCACAGAACCGACTGTGCAACAGTGGCTCCCGCGAGATCGCCAAGCCTCAGCATCAACGCTTGCGGGGCGTATAGTAGGGGAAAATACGCCATTGCCCCCGGCAATTCGCTGAACGTCTGCGTGCCTGTCCAACCAATATGCTGGTTCTGCTCGTATTCACGACGCTCATTGTCGCGACGTGACATCCCGGGTGTGACGACCGGCTCTTGCCCCTGGATATATTGGTCGAGTCCGCGGTCGATCATCGCGCCGGTCGACCGACCAGCGGGCGTCAGCGTTTGCAACGGGTGGTGAAGCAAGGTGTATGCCCGCTTCACGTGGTCATAGTCATCCGGAGCGTGAAAATTTACGAAGGCGATGTTCAGCAGGATCGTGATCGGCACGATGAGGCACAGATAAACGATCACGGCCGGGCGCGACCGTCCGGTTTCATGGCTCAGCTGCTCGTCTGACGCACCGTGGTCGGTAGGCGACGGGGACGAAGCCTCATCAAATGTGGTGACGATCACGGGATCCAATACACGGACGAGTTCAACTCAGCCGTCGCGAGGGCTTGCGTCGACTGGACAACGGACTCCCAGAAGCGCGAGTTCTCGCGTCAGGGCAGTGATTGTCCGCTGGTGGGCTCGAAGTCGAAAATGGATGTTGGCAAGGACCAGAATGCTTATCGCGGTCCAAACATAAAGGATCAGGTCCGCGCCGCGTCCTACCCCGAGCAATCTCGCCGCCTCGGAGGACCAATCAGGCTTCAGCACAAGGGCGACCCCCAGCGCGCAGGTGAGCGGCGTTAGCGATCCGATGATCGGCGATAGAGAACGCTGACGCCACCCGTAAAAGGCGCAGGAAAGCAACAAGAGGATAAGGGGCAGCTTGATCATCGATAGAGCCTGCTCGACCAGAGATCCCAAAGTATGTCAAAGGAGGAGAGCAGGTTCTGTCCCTTCGCCAGTGAGTAATCCGTGTAAACGATGGTCACGGGGGCTTCGACGATCCGCAGATCCGACGAGCCGAGCCAAGCCAAAATTTCTGACGCATGCGCCATCCGGTTTTGGCGAATGGTCAATTGTTCGGCCGCTTTCCTTGTGAAGAGGCGCAAACCATTGTGCGCATCGGTCAAGCGAAGGCCTGTTGTGAATCGGGTGTAGGCTGTTGCGAGCTTTAACAGTAGCTGCCGGCTGCGAGGCATGTTCGCCGTGCCTCCGAGGAAACGGCTGCCAAGGACCACGTCCGCGCGTTTCTCCCTGGCGGTGCTCAGCAAGATTCGAATGTCTTCGGGGCGGTGCTGTCCGTCGGCGTCGAA
Source organism: Sphingomicrobium sp. (assembly GCA_051962455.1). Classification (GTDB taxonomy): domain Bacteria; phylum Pseudomonadota; class Alphaproteobacteria; order Sphingomonadales; family Sphingomonadaceae; genus Sphingomicrobium. The sequence goes on from JBQCCG010000074.1 coordinate 11,200, forward strand.
CGTGACAATCGCTTCTGCGCCTTGCAGCAGCGCATACCGTACCCCGGTCTCGAGCGCTGCGCCCTGACCGAGATTTACAGGATGCCGAACAACGTGCGCTCCAGAAAAGAGGGCTTCTTCCGCCGTGTTGTCCGACGAGCCGTCATCCACCACGATGACGTTGGGAAGCCACTCGCGCAAACTGGCCAAAGTGGCGCCGATCACTTGTTCTTCATTGAAGCTGGGCACTATGACCCACACCGAGGACGTGCGCGAATGTCGACCAGCTTTCGCAAGCTCTGGTTTCTGACCTCGCACCAGGCCTGGGGCCGACGCGCGCTGCCAGCTCGAGGTGTCGTGTTTCAAGTCCGCTTTCCTGTTCTCGCCGGTCCTTCAGAACCTTTCGAAATATCGTTTAGCGGGCATTTACTTATAAACGGCTAAGCCTTGGCTCAAAGAACAAGGCTGAAAGGGTCCCCGGATGGGCGCAATCACCAGAAGGTCGGCCGTTGCGAGCGCATCGACGCTAGAGCGACTGATTCCCGCGGAACTGGAGCCGGGCGACACCACCGGCGCCGAAACCTATCGCCTGCACCTCGAGCGGTATGATTTTGCAGCCAGGTTCTTGCGTGGCGGCCGAACGCTCGATTGCGCGTGCGGAGTTGGTTACGGCAGCGAGCGGCTGTCCAGGGGAGGAGATGAGGTAGGTTCGGTCACCGGAGTCGACATCGATTCTGATGCGATCGGCTATGCCCGAGCGAATTACGGAAGCAGCAGGATCGAATTCGTCTGCGCCGACGGCGCAACATTCGACAGCGACCCATTCGATCTGATCGTTTCGTTCGAAACGATCGAGCACGTGCCCGACCCCGCCTCACTCATCGACAATTTTACGAGGCTGCTGAAGCCCGGCGGCATTTTGGTCGCTTCGGTGCCCGTGACGCCGTCGGTGGATGTCAATCCATACCATCTGCATGATTTCACGCAGAGATCCTTTCGCAGAATGTTTGAGACGCGCGGCTTCGCCGAGCTCGATTCCTTGTTGCAGGTGCAGCCGTACCAACCGCTGAAGATCATCTCGGGCAATGAAACTCGCCTCGAGGACATGCGCCGGAATCTGCTCGGCTATTACGCCACTCACCCGCTTGCAGCGATCAAGCGTGCCAGTTCCACGGTAATGGACGGGTTCTGCAACAAATATCTCGTCTGCGCCTGGCGCCGCTGACCCTCATTCTTGTTGAACCCGCGCGAGGAGCGGACTACATCGCCGCCAACGCTGGCCGCTCCGAAAGGGGCGGCCCAATTCATTTCTAGAGACCCGGAGACAAGCAGTGGCCCAGCCCCTGATGCCCCATGCGACCGCCGCCTGGCTGGTCGACAACACGTCGCTGACGTTCGAGCAGATTGCCGAATTCTGCGGCCTTCACATCCTCGAGGTTCAGGCGATCGCCGACGATACCGCGGCGACCAAGCTGACCGGCCGCGACCCGATCCGCGCGGGCGAGCTGACCCATGAGGAGATCGAAAAAGGTCAGAACGACCCCGATTACCGGCTGCAGATGTTCAAGGCGCCGGACCCGGTGCGCCGCACGCGCGGCCCGCGCTACACGCCGGTTTCGAAGCGGCAGGACAAGCCCGACGGAATCGCCTGGATCATCAAGAACCATCCAGAGGTCAGCGACGGGCAGATCAGCAAGCTGATCGGCACGACCCGCACGACCATCGCGGCCATCCGCGAGCGGACCCACTGGAACATGGCGAATATCACGCCCAAGGACCCGGTAACGCTCGGCCTGACGACGCAGCGCGAGCTCGACGCAGCGGTCGCGAAGGCGGCCAAGGCTGCCGGGATGCAGGCGCCGACCGACACTCGCCTCGACAGCGACCGCGAGGCGCTGATCGAACAGCTCCGCAACGAGCGCGAGCAACATGCGCGTGATGCCGAGGCGGCCCTCGCGGAGGCGGGGGACGAGGCGCTCCGCGACGAGATCGTCCCGGGCATCCGCGATCCGTTCAAGAACACGCCGGTCGAATAGCTGATTGCTTGATTCACAGCCTGCGGGGGGTCAGAACCGCGCCATGGCCACCACTGCCGAGACGGGCGACGTCAGCCAGCTGAGCTTCGAGGCCGCGCTTCAGCGCCTCGAAGAGATCGTTCGCACCCTGGAAAAGGGCGAAGCGCCGCTCGACCGGTCGATCGAGCTCTATCAGGAGGGCGACCGGCTGAAGCGGCACTGCGAGGCGCGCCTCAAGGACGCCCAGGCGCGGATCGAGCAGATCGCCTTCGGAAGCGATGGCAAGCCGGCGGGGCTCAAGCCCTTCGATGCCGGTTGAGACGGTCGATCGGCTGGCGCAGGAGCTGAGCGCGGAGGCTGCCCGCGTCCGCGCCGACGTCGACAGCCTTTTTGCGAACCTGCTTGCTCCTTCCGGCGACAGCCGCGATCCGCTCTATGAGGCGATGCGGCACGCGGCCATCGGCGGAGGCAAGCGGCTCCGCCCGCTGCTGACGATCGGCGCTTCGCGTCTGTTTGCGATCGATCGCGGACGCGCGCTTCGGGTCGGCTGCGCAATCGAGGCGATCCACGTCTATTCGTTGATCCACGACGATCTGCCGTGCATGGACGACGCCGATCTCCGGCGCGGCAAGCCGACCATCCACAAGGCGTTCGGCGAGGCCGAGGCGGTGCTCGCCGGAGACAGCCTCCATGCGCTGGCGTTCGAGATTCTCGCCGACCCCGCAACGCACGAGGATCCGTGGGTTCGCTCCGACCTGGTGCTGGAGCTCGCGCGCGCCGCCGGGCCCGCGGGCATGGCGGGCGGGCAGATGATGGACCTCGCCGCCGAGGGAAAGCAGCTCGACCTTCCTGCGATTACGCGTCTGCAGCAGCTCAAGACAGGGGCTCTGATCGAATATGCGGTCGAGGCGGCGTGCATCATGGTCAAGATGGCGCCCGAGGCGCGCACCCCCTATCGCGGCTACGCGCGCAATATCGGGCTGGCGTTCCAGATCGCCGACGATCTCATCGATTTCAGCGGAGACGCTGCCGCGGCCGGAAAGCCGACGGGGAGGGACGCCGACGCGGGCAAGGCGACTTTCGTCTCGCTCCTGGGCGAGGAGCGTGCGCGCCAGCAAGCGGGGTTCCTCGTGAACCAGGCGATCGAGCATCTGTCGGGTCACGGCAGCGAGGCGGATTTGCTTCGCGCCATCGCCCGCTTCGCGATAGAAAGAGACCATTGATGAAGATCGCGGTCTATCCCGGCACGTTCGATCCCGTAACGCTCGGGCACCTCGATATCATCCGGCGCGGAGCGCACCTCGTAGACAAGCTGGTCATCGGGGTGACGACCAATCCTTCGAAGGAGCCGATGTTCTCGGTGACGGAAAGGGTCGCAATGGTTCGGCGGGAGACTTCTGCAATCGCCGGCCAGATCGAGGTGGTCGAGTTCGATTCGCTGTTGATGGACTTCGCCGAGGGGCAGGGGGCGACCGCCATCCTCCGCGGCCTGAGGGCCGTCGCCGACTTCGAATATGAGTTCCAGATGGCCGGGATGAACCAGCAGCTCAACGACACTATCGAGACCGTCTTCCTGATGGCCGACGTGTCGTTGCAGCCGATCGCGTCCAATCTCGTGAAGGAAATCGCGCGCTTTGGCGGCTCGATCGACAAGTTCGTGACGCCAGCGGTCGCGGGGGACGTCCCCCGACACTTGAACAGCGGTTCACGCTGACGAAAGCAGCATCGGCGCAGAGGCGCCGCCAAATCCGGGGAGGGACATGCTCACCAAGTCACTGATTGCGTTGCCGTTGCTGGCCTTCGCGCTGGTTGCGGCGAAGCCCGCGTCGACGCCTGCTGCGCCCAGCATCGCCGCTCCGGCTGAGATTGCCGCGAACAAGGCCAATCATTTGTTCATTGAGCTATCGAGCGGCGGCACGGTCGAGGTCCTGCTGCGTCCGGACCTGGCGCCCCATCATGTCGAGCGGATCCAGACGCTGGTGCGGCAAGGCTTCTACAATGGCCTCACCTTCCACCGCGTGATCCCCGGCTTCATGGCCCAGGGGGGAGACCCCAAGGGCACGGGCGAGGGCGGCTCGAGCCTGCCCGATCTCAAAGCGGAGTTCACCTCGGTCCCATTCCTTCGCGGCACAGTCGGCGCGGCTCGCGCGGACAGCAAGGACAGCGCCAACAGCCAGTTCTTCATCATGTACGCGCCGCACCCGGAGCTCGATAACAACTATACGGTGGTGGGCCGGGTGGTTTCGGGCATGAGCGCGGTCGACGGAATCGCGCCGGGCGAACCGCCCGACCAGCCAACCAAGATCGTGAAGATGTCGCCCGGGCGACGCGGCGTCGGCGGCAACAACGGCAGCGCAGTAGAAATTCCCTCCCCCTTGATGGGGGAGGTTAGGGTGGGGGTGAGTTCGGTTGGGTCACGTTCATCCTCACCCCGCCCCCGGCCCCTCCCCATCGAGGGGAGGGGAGTCTAAGGCGCCCCGATGCGCGTCGACCTTTTCGATTTCGAGCTTCCACAGGAGCGGATTGCGCTGAGGCCTGCGCGGCCGCGGGATAGCGCGCGGCTGCTGCTGGTCGAAGGCAAGACGATCTCGGGCCATCAGGTGCTGGAGCTGCCGGACCTGCTCCGTCCCGGCGACGTGCTGGTGTTCAACGACACCAAGGTCATCCCGGCGCAGCTTGAGGGCAGGCGAGGCGAAGCGAGCATCGGCGCGATGCTTCACAAGCGCGAAGGCCCGCGCGAATGGCAGGCGTTCCTGCGCAACGCGAAGCGGGCAAGGGTCGGCGACAGGATCGACTTCGGGGCCGACGTCACCGCGTCTGTGGTCCACAAAAGCGAGGACGGCTCGGCGCTACTCCATTTCGAGGGAAATGAGCCCGTGGAGCTGCTGCTGGAGCGCGCGGGGCGGATGCCGCTCCCGCCCTACATCGCGTCGAAGCGCCCTGCCGACGAGGAAGACCGGGCTGACTATCAGACGATGTTCGCTCGGGAGGAGGGGGCAGTCGCCGCGCCGACTGCGGCGCTCCACTTCACGCCGCGCCTCCTCGAGGCGCTCGATGCGCGCGGCATCGGCCGCGAGACACTGACGCTCCTCGTGGGCGCAGGAACGTTCCTCCCTGTGAAGTCGGAGGACACGGCGGGCCACAAGATGCACGCCGAATGGGGCCGGATCGATCAGCCGACGGCGGACCGCTTGAACGCAGTCCGTAGCTCCGGCGGCCGGCTGATCGCCGTCGGCACCACGAGCCTGCGGCTGCTCGAAAGCGCCGCCAATGACAACGGCGCGATTCACCCGTTCGAAGGCGACACCGCCATCTTCATCACGCCCGGCTACCGCTTCCGCGCGATCGATGGCCTGATCACCAACTTCCATCTGCCGCGCTCGACCCTGTTCATGCTGGTCAGCGCGCTGATGGGTCTGGATGTCATGAAGGCCGCCTACACTCACGCGATCGGGGCCGGCTACCGCTTCTACTCCTACGGCGACGCAAGTTTGCTGCTGCCGAGCTGATGCCTGATTTCGACCCATTCGAGCCACTAACCGCTTCCATCCCCCGTTCGTTGGAACCGCACTCGTTGTTTGATATCAAACGGCTGTGGCTGACGACCAGATAATCAAATGGTTTCCGATCGCCTTCCCGTTTTTCTTTGGGGGAATGTGGTTGTTGATTACGACGGTGCTAGGCTTCATGTCGGGGTGGTTCGGTCTCCAAGAGTGGTACGCCGACGATGGCAGCGAGGAGCCGCTCCTGAGCCTCGGCTGGCAATCGGGAGTGATGGGCTTCGGCGTCCACCTCAATGGCGTCCTAACGTTGGGCGCATGCCGCTCTGGGTTGTCCGTTCGCATTTGGCGCATCTTCGGGCCATTTCAAAAGCCGCTGCTCATCCGATGGAACGAGATCACGGCGGAGCCCTCCCGCAGCTTCTTCACGAAGATGGTCAAGCTTGGCTTCGGCAACCCTGCGAACGGAAGCCTGAAGATTAGCGCAGCAAGCTGGTCCAAGCTGGTCGCAGCGGCTGGCCGGATGGCAAACGTTCCGTTGCCGGCTGCGCCTACCGTCTCTCGGAGGTCAATCGCGACTCGGCTGTTCTTGGAATGGGTAGTCATCACGGTCGGCGCTGCCGCGTTCTTCTACCTTGCTCCGAGGTTTATCAGTCCACCAGGGCAAACGATTAGCTTCCCGATTGGCGTCTGCCTCCTGTTCCCGGCAATCGTGTTTGGCATTGGCCAACTGGTGCGCTTCGGTCGGGAGAGCTAAGTCAAGGATAGCGGCTGCTCTCCACCCATAGCAGACATTCGCGGCGCTCTTGCACGCTGGAGTGACTGCGATAAGCGCGCCGCGTGACCCGCTTCTCCTTCTCCACCTCGGCGACCGACGGCGCCGCGCGGACCGGCGTGATCGCGATGCAGCGCGGGGAGATACGTACCCCCGCTTTCATGCCGGTCGGCACCGGCGCGACGGTAAAGGCAATGCGGCCGGAGGAGGTGCGCGCGTCGGGCGCGGATATCATCCTCGGCAACACCTATCATCTGATGCTTCGCCCCGGGGCGGAGCGGGTGGCGAAGCTCGGCGGCTTGCACCGATTCATGGGCTGGGAGCGGCCGATCCTCACCGACAGCGGCGGCTACCAGGTGATGAGCCTCAGCGAGCTGACCAAGGTCACCGAGGAAGGCGTCGCGTTCGCCAGCCATCTCGACGGATCGCGGCACATGCTCAGCCCCGAACGCTCGATCGAGGTCCAGCGGCTGCTCGGCTCGGACATCCTCATGCAGTTCGACCAGCTGGTGCCGACCACTTCGACGCCGCAAGCGCAGCGTGAGGCGATGGAGCGGTCGATCCGCTGGGCCAAGCGGAGCCGTGAGGAGTTCGACCGAGGGGGAGAGCATGCGGAGCGGGCCGCGATTCTCGGGATTCAGCAGGGCGCGCTGGATGAGAAGCTGCGAAAATCATCGTCGGACGCCCTGATCGACATCGGCTTCGATGGCTACGCGGTTGGCGGCCTCGCAGTGGGGGAGGGGCAGGAGGCGATGCTCGGCTGCCTCGATTTCGCGGTCGACATGCTGCCCGCCGACAAGCCCCGATACCTGATGGGCGTCGGCAAGCCGGACGACATCGTCGAGGCGGTGGTGCGCGGAATCGACATGTTCGACTGCGTGCTTCCGACCCGCTCCGGTCGCACCGGACAGGCGTTCACCGCCGGCGGGCCGCTAAACATGCGCAACGCGCGCTTCACCGAAGACACCGACCCGATCGAGCCCGGCTGCCCGTGCCCCGCCTGTTCGAAATTCGAGCGCGCCTATGTTCATCATCTGGTGAAGTCGGGCGAGATCCTCGGTGCGATGCTGATGACCCAGCACAACCTCTGGTTCTACCAGCGCATGATGCAGGGCCTGCGCGACGCGATAGCCGCGCGGCAGCTCGGCGCCTTCGCGCACGCCTTCCTCGAGCACTACAGGAGTAGACTAGCCGCAGACGCAGTTTGAAGCCGGCAGCCTCTAGTGGTAGCGTTACCGCTCCCCATTGGGAGACGATCGATGCGTCACCTGTTCGCCGTCTCACTGGCAATCGGAATTATTGCGACTTCGGCAACGGCCGCTCCCGCGCCCAAGGAAAGCTGGGGAAAAGCCGGAGTCACGCTCGCGCAGTACCGCCAGGATTCGCTCGAGTGCGGCCTTAAGGGCTATTACACCGACATCTCGAAAACCGACGATGCGAAGGCGTTCGTCAACGCCTCCAAGCAGCTCGACGCGATCACCACCGGTGCTTCGACTCCGATGACGCTCGAAAGCAACGGAGGCGGCCCCGACACGACCAATGCCGTCGATCAAATGGCGCAATATGCCGACGAGCAGCAGCACATCGTCGACAATGTTCGCCCCGACGAGCGCTTCAAGAGCATCAAGAACACGCTGGAGTCGGCCGCGGACCAATGTCTGATCAGCCGCGGCTATTCGAAGTTCGAGCTGACCGACGAACAGCGCCATGCCCTGCGGCACCTCAAGGCCGGCTCCGACCAGCGGCGGCAGTATCTCTACAGCCTCGCAAGCAATCCGGCGGTTCTGCAGAGTCAAAGGGCGCAATGATCTCCCCTCCCTCCAAGGGAGGGGCCAGGGGTGGGTGCTTCTGGAGCGGCTCGATGCCGCGAAAGAAGCTCGCTCGCAGCCATCGAGGCTGCTCATTCACACCCACCCATTCATCCCTCCCTTTCAGGGAGGGAGATCTTAAATCGCGTCGTCCCGGACAGCCGCGAGGTCTTCGACTTCCGGCGTTCGGTGGATCTTGTCCTCGGTACGAAGCTCGAAATCGCTGGCGTCGTGGCGTTCGTGGAGCTGCTCGCTTTCGTCGCCGGTCATCTTGTTGACGATCCGCCCGCGCTTGACTGCCGGACGCGCATCGATCTCCCGCGCCCAGCGCATCACATGCTCATATTCGTGCGTGGCGAGAAAGACGTCGGCGCCCTGATAGGACCGGCCGAGCGCGATTCCGCCGTACCACGGCCAGATCGCGATATCGGCGATCGTGTAATCGGGTCCGGCGACATATTCGCTTTCCGCCAGACGCCGGTTGAGCACATCGAACTGCCGCTTGGCCTCCATCGAATAGCGGTTGATCGCATATTCGATCTTCTCGGGCGCGTAGACGAAGAAATGGCCGAAGCCGCCGCCGAGAAAGGGCGCACTGCCCATTTGCCAGAACAGCCAGGACAGCGTTTCCGCTCGGCCCGGGCCCGACTTGGGAAGGAACTCGCCGAATTTCTCCGCGAGATAGAGGAGGATCGCGCCGGATTCGAACACGCGCACCGGCTCGGTGACGCTGCGGTCGATGAGGGCCGGAATCTTGCTGTTGGGGTTTACGTCGACGAAGCCGCTTCCGAACTGATCGCCCTCGCCGATGCGGATCGGCCATGCGTCATATTCGGCTTGGCTGTGGCCCTTGGCGAGCAGCTCCTCGAACATGATTGCGACCTTTTGGCCGTTCGGAGTTGCGAGCGAGTAGAGCTGGAACGGATGCTTGCCGACGGGGAGCGCCTTCTCGTGCGTCGGTCCGGCGGTCGGACGGTTGACGTTGGCGAACTGGCCGCCGCTGGGCTGTTCCCATTTCCAGACTTTCGGGGGGACGTACTCGGTCATCGCGATTCCTTTGATTGCTCCGCCCGCAAGGGAGCTAGGAACCGCGGCAGCAGCTTTCCAGTGTCAGCGATTATACCGCGCTGTGAGACAGGAAGGATGGAAGGGGGCCGTTCCAGTCGCTGCTGATGTCCTCGACTACGGGTGAGCGCTGTTCCTTACGGACTTGCGGCTGCGGCTGCTGCTTGGACTCGCGCTTCGCTTCGGCTTGCTTCGGCTCTTCACTTCTCGGCGGCTTGCCCGGCGCTTCAAGGCGCGGGATCTTTTGCCCGGTCAGCTTCTCGATTCTGTCGATCAGCTCGGCGTCGGCCTTGGTCGCGAGCGTGATTGCGATTCCCTTGGCTCCCGCCCGGCCGGTCCGCCCGATGCGGTGAACGTAGTCGTCCGGCTGCCACGGAACGTCGAAGTTGAAGACATGACTGACGCCTTTGACGTCGAGCCCGCGCGCGGCGACGTCCGAGGCGACGAGGATGTTGATCTCGTCCTTCTTGAACCGGTCGAATTCGGCGATGCGCTGGCTCTGGTCCATGTCTCCCTGGATCTGGCCTGCGGCAAAATGGGCGCGCCTGAGGCTGCTGGTCAGCTCGCGAACGGTGGTCTTGCGATTGCAGAAGACGATCGCGTTGCGGACTTCATCGGAGCGGAGTAGCTCCTTGAGGACATCCTTCTTCTTGTCGGGCCTGACCTCGACCACGCGCTGATCGATGTTGACGTTCGCGGTAGCAGGGCGGGCCACCTCGACGCGCTTGGGGTCGTTGAGAAATTTCGCCGCCAGCTTTTGGATCGGCGGCGGCATGGTCGCCGAGAAGAGCAGGGTCTGCCGCGACTTCGGCAGCTTCGAGCAGATTTCCTCGATGTCCGGAATGAAGCCCATGTCGAGCATCCGGTCGGCTTCGTCGATCACCAGCAGCTCGCAGCCGGTGAGCAGGATCTTGCCGCGGCCGAACAGGTCCATCAGCCGCCCGGGCGTCGCGATCAGCACGTCGACGCCTTTTTCCAGCGCCTTCACCTGGTCGCCCATCTGCACGCCGCCGATCAGCAGCGCCATCGATAACTTGTGATATTTGCCATACTTTTCGAAATTCTCCGCGACCTGCATCGCCAGCTCGCGGGTCGGTTCGAGAATCAGCGAACGGGGCATCAGTGCGCGGCTGCGGCCATGGTGGAGAATGTCGAGCATCGGCAGGACGAAGCCGGCCGTCTTTCCGGTGCCGGTCTGCGCTATTCCAATCAGGTCCTTGCCCATCAGCACCGACGGGATCGCCGCCGATTGGATCGGTGTTGGCTCTTCGTAGCCGCTGTCGCTGACGGCGCGGAGCAATTCGTCGGAAAGGCCGAGATCGGCAAAAGTCATTCAAGTTCCGGAAGATAGAGTGAGCCGCGGCTTCTCATGGCCGATGCGGCAAACGCGCCGGTCGGCTATGCCGCACGGCTTTCGCTTGTCAAGGAAGTAGGAGTTCGGGTGTCGAAATCCAAGCGCCACCCTTGGCCAGCAGCTGCTATCGCCGGCCTTTCGGAACTAGCTGCTTGAAGCGTTCAATCATGCAGCTGCCACCCATCCGGGAGTGAACGGCGTCCCGGCCGGCGCACAGCCGGTCATCTTCGGGCTGCAGATAAAAGCCGCCATAGAAGTCGAGCGCAGGGCAATCCTCATCGAGCTGGGCGCGAATTCGTGCATGATTGTCGAGGACGAAATCGACCTGTTCCGAACCTTGTAGCAACGCGCGCCGAATCGCTGCGACGGGAACGCATCTGGGCCCCTTCTTCTCGATCCACTCCATCTGCGGCATCAGCGGCCGGGGTTGCACCGGCACGCGCAGGATCACTTCATCCTGAATGATTAGCCGCGTCACGGCCTCGCCGACGGCCGCGGGCTGCGCAGTTATCAGTCCAAGCAGAAGCGGCAAAACGCTCCAAATCGCTCCCGCGCTCACGAATGGCCCAGCCCCATGAGCGCCGCTTCGCAGCAAAGCGTTGAATGTTCAATGAACTAGGACCGCCGCGGGTGGGTACAAATGGCGCCGCTTGCCTAACGGTCAAGAGGCCAATAGAGGCGCCTCCACATGTTTTTCCCGGCAGGCGCGCGTGAAGCGCGACCCACAAGCCCGGACCCCAGGAGAAGACTTTCGATGGCGAGTGCCGCCCCCCCAATTCCCACCCTGCCGTTGTTCTACAAGGAGATCGTACCGCTCAACCTGGAGCAACACGGAAAGATGAAGGTGCGGCCGATCGGCAGCCTTCCGGAGGCCGGTCGGACTCATGCGGTTCCGCTGACGGTCGATGAATTCACGCTCGTTCAGCGCCATTACCCGATCGTCTTCTCAGTCGGCGGTTCGCCAGTACCGATCGCGCTGATGGGGCTGAACGACGGGGTCAACGTCTTCCTCGACGACAACGGCCGTCCACAGGATCCCAGCTTCTATGTTCCGGCCTATCTCCGGCGCTACCCGTTCCTGCTCGCGAAGCTCCGCTCCGACAGTGACGAGCTGTCGCTGTGCTACGACCCGACCTCCGGCGCCGTGGGCGATTTCGAGCAGGGCGAGCCGCTGTTCGAGGGCGAACAGCCGAGTCCGGCGACCAAGGCGATCCTGGATTTCTGCGAACAGTTCGAAGCTGCGGGCTTGAGGACCAACGCGTTCATCGAGGATCTCGTCAAGTCCGACCTGCTGATGGATGGTGAGGTTGCAATTCAGCCGGAAGGCGCCAGCCAGCCGTTCATTTACCGCGGTTTCCGGATGGTCGACGAGGAGAAGCTTCGGAATATGCGTGGGGACGAGCTCCGCAAGATCAACCAGAACGGCATGCTGCCCTTGCTCTACGCGCATCTCTTCTCGTTGAGTCAGATGCGGGAGGTATTCGCCAGACAGATGCAACAGGGCAAGGCGCCAACCCCGATTCCGCAGCCTGCGCCGGCAACCGTCTAAGCTTTAGCTATTCGGCGGCGGTCGCATATTGGCGGCCGATTAGCGCCTGACCGAGTTCGACCGCGAGCGACTCGATCAGCGCCGCTACTCGATCGAAGTTTGGCCCGGGCTTTGTAAGACGTGCATCGAGATAGCGACGGCGGTCGATCTCGATCTGCAGGGCATGGATCCCGTTTTGCGGCTTTGAGTGCCGCTCGATCACATGTCCGCCCGCGAACGGGTCGTTAAGTCCGGCCTCGAAGCCCAACCTGCGGCAAATCGCGATCGCTTCCGCGCTGATCCAGCCGTCGGCAGTGCAGCCCCTGCCGTCGCCGAACACGACGGGAGGCACCCCCTTCGGAGCAGGCGGCATCGAGTGGCAGTCGAGCAGCAGAGCGCAGCCGAAACGCTCGACAACCAGTGCGAGCTGGGCCTCGATTGCTTGGTGGTACGGGCGATGCGCCTGTGACAATCGCTCTTCGAGCTGTTTGGGGCTAATCGCTCGCCGCCAGAGATAGCCGTGCTGCTGAGTCCGCGCGGGAATGATTCCGAGACCGCCGCGAGCCCGGGCGCTTACCCGGCCGCGCCGCGCGCCGTCGACCACGGACGGGTCAACCTCGTCCTCGCCCCGGTTACAATCGATCGCAGCGCGTGGGGCGCGGGCGATCACGGCCCCGCAGCCGCGCTGAAGCGCGCGCCATACCAGCCGGTCGACGAACGGGTCTTCGAGCGACGTCAGCGGCGCCTTGCCGCCGGACGAGAGCGCGATCAGCCAATCGGGATAGTCGCGGCCCGAATGGGGCACCGACAGCAGCACGGGGAGTTCTCCGCGCGCCTGATGAATGATTGGAGATGCGAGCTTGCTCACGGGGCTCAAGGTTAAATTTCGTACCAGTTTAGGACTTGCTGAGGGAGCCTGCAACGCGCGAACGCATTATTCGCTTCTAGAAAAACACAAATGAACAGAGCATAGAGATGGTCATGGCGAGGATACTTCTAGCCGAAGATGACACGTCGATGCGCGAGTATCTCCAGCGCGCACTCCAGCGCGTCGGCTACGAAGTCGCAGCGGTCGGTTGCGGGACCGAGGCCATGCCGCTGCTCGAGGCCGAGCGCTTCGACCTGCTTCTGACCGATATCGTCATGCCCGAAATGGACGGGATCGAGCTTGCCCAGAAGGCGAGCGCGATCGACCCGGCGATCCGGGTCATGTTCATCACCGGCTTTGCGGCCGTCGCGCTCCAGGGCGGGCGGACCGCGCCCGAGGCCAAGCTCCTGTCCAAGCCGTTCCACCTCAAGGACCTGGTGATGGAGGTGGACCGGATGTTCCAGACCGAGGACCAGCACGGCCGGCTGTAGTCGTCCAGAAAGCTGCCTTTGGACTGGGTTGCGCGTTTCGCAACTGCTCCCTAAATGCCGCCTTCCAGCCTATGGCTGACCTTTCGGGCCGGCTCATGCGAGGCATGAATCCGGACCTCGATTTCCCGAGCATCCACCGGATGCTCGGAAATCTCGGTGGGCGTGTAGCTCAGTGGTAGAGCACTGTGTTGACATCGCAGGGGTCGCAAGTTCAATCCTTGCCACGCCCACCATTTTTTTCTCAATGAAATCATACGTATAGCTGATAGTGCTGGCGCTCGTGACCGGGAGTTCGGCTG
>JBQCCG010000075.1:0-2528 GCA_051962455.1 Sphingomicrobium sp.
GTGAAGCCGGGAAGACCTTGCTCGACGCGGTGCTAGAAGTTCGCGAGGCGGTCGATTTCCTGCGGTTCTACGCGTCCGAAGCCCGGCGCCAGTTCACGAAGCCGCTTCGCCTCCCGGGCCCGACCGGCGAGCAGAACGAGCTGAGATTGCACGGCCGCGGCGTGATCGCAGCCATCTCGCCGTGGAATTTCCCCCTCGCCATCTTCACCGGACTGACTTCCGCGCCGCTGGCTGCCGGCAATGCGGTCATCGCCAAGCCGGCCGGGCAGACGCCGCTGATCGGTGCTCTGGCCGTCGAACTGATGCACCAGGCGGGCATTCCGAAAGACGTGGTTCAGCTCGCGCCCGGCTCGGGCAGGGTCGTCGGCGGAACGCTGACGGCGCATCCGCTTCTCGCGGGCGTCGTTTTCACCGGCTCGACCGAGACGGCGCGCATGATCAACCGCACGCTTGCCGAGCGTGACGGGCCCATCATTCCGTTCGTGGCCGAAACCGGCGGGCAGAATGCGATGATCGTCGATTCATCGGCGCTCCCCGAGCAGGTCACGCGCGATGTCATCTCGTCGGCCTTCCAGAGCGCAGGTCAGCGCTGCTCCGCCTTGCGAGTCCTGTTCGTCCAGGAAGATGTTGCCGACGGAATGATCAAGATGATCGCCGGCGCGATGGAGGCGCTGAAGGTCGGCGACCCGAGAGATATTTCGACCGACGTCGGCCCGGTGATCGACCAGCCTGCCAAGAAGGTGCTCGATGAGCATCTCGAGTGGCTCGACAGGAATGCGAGAAAGATCTGCCGGCTGAAGTCTCCCAAAGAGGCCGCCAACGGCTGTTTCGTTGCTCCCGCCTTTTATGAGATTCAGTCCGTAAGCCAATTGGATCGCGAGAATTTTGGAGCGGTGCTTCACGTCATCCGCTTCGCCGGGGATGAGCTCGACAAGGTTGTGGAGGCGATCAACACCACCGGCTTCGGCCTGACGCTCGGGCTCCAGAGCCGCATCGACACCGTCCGCGACTATGTCGAGGAGCATGCCCGCGTCGGCAATTTCTACGTCAATCGCAACCAGATCGGTGCAGTCGTCGAAAGCCAGCCGTTCGGCGGCGAGGGATTGAGCGGCACCGGCCCCAAGGCCGGCGGCCCGCATTATGTCGCGCGCTTCGCGACCGAGCGCGTGACCTGCATCGACACCACTGCGGCGGGCGGCAATGCCTCGCTTATGGCCTCGATCGACGGGTGACTCAGTCCCGCGTTGGGACGCGCCAAAATAGCCTCTGGAGCATGCCGCCGAATTGCTTGTTTAGGGCGCTGCGGGGTGGTCCTTCTTAGCGGACACGAACACGCCTCGCCGGAGCGGCCGGGTTGCACGCAGTCCGGCCGCTTCGTTCAATCCACCATGCGATCGCAGCTCGTGTCCACCAAATTGTCGTCCGATTAGCCCATGTGTGCTTTGGCCGGCGGACTATGGTGGCTCAGGGTTTCATCCAACTCATTGATCAGTGACATAACGCGGCCTGAGGCAACAACGTTCTCCAAGTCTTCGTCGTCATTTGTCAGCGCCGTCCGAACAGCTTCAAAAATGAGCTCGCGCAGTGGTCTCATGAGTTGGACCGCTCCAGTCACTCCCCACTTGTCGAGATAATCAGAGAAATGAGGCATCACTTCCTTTATTTCCCGAATAACCTCCTCATCCTTGAATAGCTTTTCGTCCCCCATTCCGAATGAAAGAATTTTCAGACGCATGAAGCAATAGATTAGGAGGCCACGATAAGCGGCAAAGAGATTCCAGACCTGCACGGGGACGAACGGCCGAGCCGCT
This sequence comes from Sphingomicrobium sp., assembly GCA_051962455.1. Taxonomy (GTDB): domain Bacteria; phylum Pseudomonadota; class Alphaproteobacteria; order Sphingomonadales; family Sphingomonadaceae; genus Sphingomicrobium. The sequence goes on from JBQCCG010000075.1 coordinate 1,812, forward strand.
TCTGGGCGCATCTCCTTGAGTTTGTCTAATAAATCGCCGCCGCTAATCGTCTCAAGAAAGCGTCGAATGTTCGGATCGTTCTTGGTCCGGTCGCCAACTGCATCCATTTTAAGGATGCCAGTGACTGTCGCCGGCCAAGTGAAAGCGTCCAGTTTGAGCACTTCTGACCAGAGGTGTTCGATGGCCTCTATGCGCCTTTTACTCAGCAGCGTTCGACGTTCTGCGCGCCCGCTGAGCACGTTCGACTGGAGAGCAGTAATCTTGTTCTCTTTCACGCGAAGGTCGCTGCGGACGGCCTCTAACTCCTTGTCGAACTTCGCTCCTACAGTGCGGTCAACATACGAAGCGATCCACGTCCGGAGACCCAACCCGAGCATGCCCAGTGCAAGCAGCGCAACCGCAATCACACCTACTCCGGTCGCCGACGTCACTTGGAGCCTCCCTCCTTGAACCAAATTAATCTCGGCCTCGCCGCCTTGATGCAACGAACATGCATCGCGAACTAGCGGACCCTAATTGGAGATTGAAGTGCTGCAGACAATCGCCTTGTTCACTGCTTGTTCTATCAGAACGTGACCGACGATGGCAATCGTTCCGAACGACCAGCCGAGTGCGGGCAAACCAAGTACCGCCGCTAGGCTGCACGTTTTTCAGCGTAGTAGTTGGAAGATGGCTCCCCGGGCCTGATTCGAACAGGCGGCCGTCCGATTAACAGTC
>JBQCCG010000076.1:0-55535 GCA_051962455.1 Sphingomicrobium sp.
ACATCGAGGACAATGGCTACGGTATCTCGGTGCCGTCCGAATATCAGACGCCGGGGAAGGACATCGCCGCGAACCTGGCGAGCTTTTCCGGACTGACGATCTTCAATGGCGACGGGACCGATCCCATCGAAGCATCGCGGCTGATCCGCGAAGCCGTTGCGGATGTCCGCGCAAAGCGTACGCCGGCATTGCTGCGGCTGACGGTGCCGCGTCTCGAAGGACATAGCGCTCAGGATACGCAGGCGTACAAGAGCGAGGCCGAAATCGTAGGGGAATGGGCGCGCGATCCGCTTCCGAAGCTCAGGGCTCAGGCCGCCAAGCGACAGATCGGCGAGGACGCGTGGTCGAACCTTGAGCGGGAGGCGGCATGGCAGGTCCAGGCCGCGGTTGCCGAAGCGGAAGCACGCGGTGTCTCGGCGCCCGAGCGGGTCACGAGCAACGTCTTCTACGAAGGCGAGCTGCAGCAGGTCGGCGGCCTCTGGAACAGCGGTTATGAGTCGCCGCCCTCGACCGACGAACCGAAGCCCCAGGGCCAGCGGATCAACATGGTGACGGCGATCCGCCGCGTGCTCGACCAGGAGCTGGAGTCCAATCCGCGGGTGCTCCTGTTCGGCGAAGACGTCGGCCCCAAGGGCGGAGTCCATGCGGTAACGATCGGGCTCCAGGAGAAGTTCGGCCGCGAGCGGGTGTTCGACACCAGCCTCAACGAGGAAGGCATTGTCGGCCGCGCCGTCGGAATGGCGCTCGCCGGCCTGATGCCCGTGCCGGAAATCCAGTTCCGCAAATATGCCGAGCCCGCGACCGAGCAGATCCATGACGCGGGCACGATGCGCTGGCGAACCAACAACCGCTTCGCCGCGCCGATGGTGCTTCGGGTCCCTGGCGGATTCTTCAAGTGCGGCGATCCGTGGCACTCGATGACCAACGAGGTCGAGTTCGTGCACAATCCGGGATGGAAGGTCGCGGTGCCGTCCAATGCGGAGGACGCGGTCGGGCTTCTGCGCGGCAGCCTGCGCGGCAACGACCCCGTGATCTTTTTCGAGCATCGCGCGATGCTCGACGACGCCTGGGCGCGGCGGCCGTGGCCCGGCGACGATTATGTGCTGCCGTTCGGCCGCGCGAAGAAGACGCGGGAAGGCGACAAGATCACGATCGTCACCTGGGGCGCAATGGTCCCGCGCTGCGAGACCGCGGCGGAAGGATATAGCGCTGACGTCATCGACCTGCGCACGCTGCAGCCGTGGGACAAGGAGACGGTGCTCGAGAGCGTGCGCCGGACACGCCGCTCCCTGATCGTTCACGAGGACCTCCGTACCGGCGGCTTCGGCGCGGAGATTGCGGCCCTGATCGCCGACGAAGCCTTCCTCGACCTCGACGCGCCGGTCGCTCGGGTGACCATGCCCGACATTCCGAGCCCGCATCATCCAAAGCTGATGGAATGGGCGCTTCCGAGCGCCGCGAGCATCCGTGCCGAGATCGATCGGCTGGTGGGGTTCTGATGGGGAGCGTTGGCTTCTACTCTTACCCTCTCCCCGGCGGGGAGGGGGAAGGGAGAGGGGGTTCGAAGTTGGAGCTTCTCCTCCACCCTTGCAATCCCTCACCCAACCCTCTCCCACGAGGGAAAGGGCTATAGTGATCGAGGTCCGCGTTCCCGACGAGCAGGAGGGCACCAAGGCGGTCGTGCGCGCCTGGCTGAAGCAGATCGGCGACGCGGTCGCCGAGAACGATCCGCTGGTCGAGCTCGAGACCGACAAGGTGACACAGGAAGTGCCTGCCCCCGCGGCAGGGGTGCTGGCGGAGATCGTGCTCGATACCGATGCCGAAGCGGCGCCGGGGGCGCTGCTGGCGCGGATTAGCACCAGTTCCCCGGCGACGGCCGGGGCCCAAGAGGCGAAGCCTGAGCTCGCGGACGCTGGAGATGAAGCGCCTGTTGGCGCTCCTGGACCCCGGCCTTCGCCAGGGAACAGCGAGATCGAGGCCCGCCTCTCGCCGTCTGTCCGCCGGGCATGCTTGCAGAATGGGATCGACCCTACACGAATTGATGGTACCGGGCGCATCGGGCGAGTGTCTCGCGAGGATGTGGATAGTGCTTTTGCGTCGGAGACGGTGGTCATGGTCGGACCGGCCACTACGGCCGAGCCACGGCAGTTCAGCGCCGAGGACATTCCGCACGACCGAATGCGGCTTACCATCGCCGAGAACATGGTCCGCGCAGTCACCGACCAGCCGCACGTCACGGCCGTCTTCGAGGCCGATTTCTCCGCGGTCGCTGCGCACAAGGCGGCGATGGCGGCGAGCGGCGTGAAGCTCAGTTACACGGCCTACATCGTCAAAGCCGCGGCCGAGGCGATGGCGGTCGCGCCGGCGATCAACGGCCGTTGGGAGACCGACCGCATCGCGATTTCGCCGACCATCGATGTTGGTGTCGGCACCGCGCTTGGAGAGAAGGGGCTCGTGGTGCCGGTGGTGAAGGACGCCGGCGCACTCAGTCTCGAACAGATCGGCGCAAAACTTGAGGACCTCACCCGTCGAGCGCGCGACGGGAAGCTGGAGCGTTCCGACGTATCTGGCGGCAGCTTCACCATCTCCAATCACGGCGTCTCGGGCTCGCTCCTTGCAGCGCCGATCATCCTCCACCAGGGGCAGGCGGCGATCCTCGGCATCGGCAAGCTCGAGAAGCGGCTAGTGGTCCGGGAATTCGGCGGTCAGGACGCGATCCTCGTCAGGCCCATGGCCTATGTGACCCTCACCATCGACCATCGTGTGGTCGACGGTCACCAGACCAATGCGTGGCTGAGTCGCTTCGTCGAGGTCATCGAGAGCTGGCCAGCGCCCTAGATGTTCGTCTGGTCCGCGGGCACATCTTCCGGAACTCCGGCTGCGCCTTCCTCTTCGAGACAGGGCAGATCCGCGCCGACGCCGTAGCAGGTCATCGACAGCGAACCCATCGCATAGCCGCGGATCAGCGGTTCCATGTGCTCACCTGATTCCGCGGCAAGTCCCGCAATGTAGAGCAGCGGGATGAAATGGTCGGGCGTCGGTACTGCAAGCGCGTAATCAGGATGCTCGACGACCTTGAGGATTGCGCCGGGGTCCTGGCCAAGTTGGCCGACAACCGCATCGTCGAACCGCTCGGCCCAGTCGAAGGCGGAATCGGGCTTGCCCCACTGCACCCGGTGGAGGTTATGGACCACGTTGCCGCTTCCGAGAATCAGCACGCCACGCTCCCGCAGTGGCGCGAGCCGCCGCCCTAAATTGACATGATAATCCAGCGGCTTCAACGCGTTGATCGATAGCTGGACGACCGGAATGTCCGCCTGCGGGTAAAGGTGGGCGAGGACGCTCCACGTGCCGTGGTCGAGTCCCCACTGATCTCCGTCGAGCCCGCACCAGACCGGCGCGACCGTGTCGACGATCTCCGCTGCAAGGGCGGCATCTCCCGGCGCCGGATAGTCGAACGCGAACAGCTCGGGCGGGAAACCGTAGAAGTCATGGATCGTACGCGGCTTCACCATCGCCGTGACGGCCGTCGCTCCGAAGAACCAGTGCGCCGAGATGCACAGGATCGCGCGTGGGCGCGGGAGCTTCCGGCCCAGATGGCGCCACGCCCGAGTGAAGCCGTTGAGCTCGAGCGTATTCATCGGACTGCCGTGACCGATGAACAAGGCAGGCATTCGGGCCATGATCGGCGAACGCAGACGCCCATTGGCGGTTCAATGTCAATGGAACGCTCTACCGGGGCAGCGCGCTGTCGCCCGGTGACCGACGAGCGGGAAGACGAGCGACAAAGGGACGAGGCGCGCTTCGTCCGCCGTGCCCTGATCGTCATCGGCCTTGCCGCGGGCGTGTTCCTGCTGTGGCAGGTGCGCACGGTGCTCGTGCTGCTGTTCGGCGCGGTGATGGTGGCGACGATTTTTCGGGCCATTGCCGATATCCTTCAGCAATATCTGCGGCTTCCGGGGCGGTTCGCCGTGATGGTCGCCATCATTCTGGTGGTCGCCGTCATCGGGCTGGTCGTCTGGCTGATCGGTTCGCAGGTAAGCGCTCAGAGCGCACAGTTGGCCAATGCATTGCCGCAGGCGGCGCGGATCATCGATGGAAAGATCGGAGCACTCGGGCTCGGCCACCCCGTCGAGCAGTGGATGCGGAGCGCACGCTCGGGCAGCCTCATCGGCGGCAATCTGAGGACGGTTCTCTCTTCTGCTACATTCACCGTCGCGAGCGCGCTGATCGTCTTCTTCGGCGGAATCTTCCTCGCGGCTCAACCGCGCCTCTATGGCATTGGCACGATCAAGCTGGTTCCTGCCGCACGGCGATCCTTGGTGGCCGAGGCCATGGAGGAATCGGACCGGGCGCTTAGGCTTTGGCTCAAGGGGCAGCTCTGGGCGATGATCCTCATCTTCCTGATGACCTGGCTCGGGCTGTGGCTGCTCGGGGTCCAATCGTCGCTCGTGCTCGGTCTCATTTCGGGAGTACTGGAATTCATCCCCTATGCCGGCGCGATCACCTCATCGATCCCGGCGATTATGGTGGCGCTGGTCCAGGGGCCCGAGCTCGCCCTGTGGACGATCGGGCTTTACGTGCTCGTGCACCACATTGAAGCCTATTTGATTCAGCCGGTGATCCAGCAATATGCCGTCGAAATCCCCGCGGTGCTGACGCTCTTCGCGCTGCTCGCATTCGGCCTGCTGTTCGGAATTCTCGGCATATTGCTCGCGGCGCCGCTGGCCGTCGTCAGCTACGTGCTCGTCAAGCGACTGTACGTGATCGAGGCGCTCGACACTCCGACCCCGATTCCCGGCGAAGACAAGGATCAGACTTCGAGCACCACGTAGGGTTTGCCGAACAACGGCCTGAGCACGAACTGCGCGACATTGTAGACCGGGCGGCCCATCGGCGTGCGGCCCTCATAGGTGCCGTGATGCGCGTGCCCGTGGACCACGGCCTTGACGTGATCGAAGCGGTCGATCGGTTCGCACAGGCGCTGCGATCCGAGATATTGGAAAATCGCAGACGGTTCACCTTCGATGGTCTCCAAAATCGGCGAATAATGGAGGACCGCGACGCTGCGGTCGGTCCGAAGCGTTCGAAGCTGGTTTTCGAGCTTCCGAGCCTCATTCATCACTTCGTCGACGAAGGCCTTGACGATCGGCTCTCCGAACGGCGCCAGCTCGCCGCGGCCGAACCCGCCGAGGAACCCTTTGACTCCGGCGAAACCGACCCCCTCGATCTCGACCGCTTGCTCGTCGAGCACTTTCATTCCGGCCGAATGGAGAATTTCGCAGACCTTTTCGGGCTGCCCGCATTCGTAATCGTGATTGCCGAGGACCCCCAGTACCGGAATCGTGCACGAGCGGATGTCGTCGGCGAGGATCTCCGCCTCCCTGGTCTTGCCGAAATTGGTGAGGTCGCCGCACAGCACCAGTACGTCGGCGTTGTTGGATATCTCGGTGAACAGCTCGCGAAACGGCGCGACGCTGTCCTCCATCACGTGAAGGTCGCCGATTGCCGCGACGCGGAGCTTGCCCTCAGTCGCCGCTGGCATATTGCTCTTCGAGATTGCCGACGGCGTCCGAGAAGCCCCATTCGTCGACGTCGATCGCATAGTCGCGGGGCGAGAAAATCCGGCCGCGGCAGACCTTCTTTCCCGGCCCTTTCATGTCGGCCTGGTCGTGCAGCCGTTCGAGCAGCTCCTCCATCAGCCACCGCGGGACGCAGTGGCGCTCGCTCGGATAGACGAAGCGGAAGTTCAACAGCGCGATCAGCAGCACTTCCCAATAGAGCTCCATGTGCGACAGGAGCTGCCGCCAATCGATCGCGTCGTGGCACTTGAGGATCATGTGCGCGACATCGGCCATGTCGTAACGGTGGTGGTCCTGGACGAAGATCTTCGACCAGATGAACTGCGTTGGGGGGACGAGCTTGACGCAGGCGCCGAACAGTTTCGCGTCGGGCGCTCCGCTGAACCAGTCGTCGGTAACGTGCGTGGTAACCGTCGGCATATTGGTGATGACATCGACGAACAGTTCGCCGCGCGTGATGCGGTAGAGCCATCGCTCGTCGACGATCTCGACGTCGAAGCCATGCTCCTTGAAGTGATGGAGCAGCTTCAGCGCATCGCCCGCTTTGGCGAAGACGTCGACATCCTTGGTCGGCCGGTCGATACCGGTGTAGCTCGCGAGCGCATAAGTGCCGGAGACGAGGAACGGGATTCCGGACTCGGCCATCATCTGCAGGACTTCGGAATAGAAGGCCTCGGCCGCCGGCGGCGGCTGGATGAGCGGGCCCTTGGGCCTGCTTGCGACCTCGACATTCATGCGGCGGCTCAACGGGAGGCGCGCAAAGGCGTTCCCTTCGCAGGTGTCGCATACCGCTCGGGCATTGCGGACATCCGGCAAAGCCGCGATGCAGTCGAAGATGTGTAGGGGGGAGTCGAGCATGCGTGTTTTGCTTAGCGCCGTAGCGTTTTTGGGAACGGTCGTTGCTGCGCAGCCGGCAATCGCAAACGTCGCCGACAAACCCGCCTATTTGAGCCCCGCGCTGCCGGCACAGATGCGCGCCGCCGATCTCGTCCATCGCATGACGCTCGAGGAAAAGGCCTCGCAGCTGGTCAACCATTCTCGCGCAATTCCGCGCCTGGGAGTTCCGGCGTACGACTGGTGGAGCGAGGCGCTGCACGGCGTGGCATCGAAGGGAACGACAGAATTTCCCGAGCCGATTGGGCTCGCGGCAACCTTCGATACGGCGGGCGTCCACCAGATGGCCGAGGACATTGGCGTCGAAGGCAGGATCAAGCATGACGAGTTCGTTCGTGCCGGGCATTCGAGCACGTTCGAGGGGCTCGATTTCTGGGCCCCGAACGTCAACATCTTCCGCGATCCACGTTGGGGGCGCGGGCAGGAGACCTACGGCGAGGACCCGTTCCTGACGGGGCGGATGGCGGTCGCATATGTAACCGGCATGCAGGGAACAAACCCACGTTACTATCGGGCGATTTCGACCCCCAAGCACTTTGCGGTTCACAGCGGCCCGGAGCCGACGCGACACTTTGCCGACGTCGACGTCAGCAAGCACGACATGGAGGACACCTATCTGCCGGCTTTTCGCGCGGCCGTGATCGAAGGTCACGCCGGATCGGTCATGTGCGCCTACAATGCGGTCAACGGCGAGCCGGCTTGCGCCAATCAGTTCCTGCTGCAGCATACGTTGCGCGGAGCGTGGGACTTCAAAGGGTACGTCGTGTCTGACTGCGGCGCGGTTCACGACATCTTCGAGGGACACCATTATCGCCCGAGCCAGCCGCAAGCTTCGGCGATTTCGCTCGAGCGCGGAATGGACAATGAGTGCATCACCTTCGGCGACGTGACCGGGGATGCGGACTACAGGCCGTACATCGACGCGGTCCGGCAGGGCTATCTGCCTGAGAAGGCGATCGACACGGCACTGATCCGACTGTTCACCGCTCGGATGCGGCTCGGGATGTTCGACCCGCCGGCAATGGTGCCGTACGAGCACCTCCACGCCAGCGAACTCGACAGTCCCGCGCACCGGCGGCTAGCGCTTAAGCTCGCCGAAGAATCGATGGTGCTGCTCAAGAACGACGGCGTGCTTCCGCTAAAAGGCGCGAAACGGATCGCCGTGGTCGGGCCGCTCGCCAATCAGACCGAGGTGCTGCTCGGAAATTATCATGGCACTCCGACCCGCATCGTCTCGGTGCTCGATGGGATGAAAGCGGCGTTCCCTGGAGCGCAAATCACGTACGTGCCGGGCACGCAGTTCCTGTCCACCGACGGGGACCCAGTCCCACCGGAAATGCTCAAGTCCGGGTATCTGACCGTAGCTGACAGTGGCGACTATCGCATTGGCGTCACCGCCAGCGGCACGGCGCGCATCAGCGTCGGTGCCCGGATGATCGCGCAGACCTACGGGGGCACCAGTGTGGGCCGAGTGCGCCTCGAAAGGGTGTACCGGCCAGACTCGAGGTCACCGCGCCGCCCAACGCCCGGCTATTCTGGCAGGGGGTGAACTATACGCGGGATCCTGCGGCTGTTGCGGCGGCGCGGAACGCCGATGTCGTTGTTGCGGTTGTAGGAATCACCAGCGCCCTCGAAGGCGAGGAAATGCCGGTCAGCGAACCCGGTTTTGAGGGCGGCGATCGAACGAACTTGCAAATCCCCGAGCCCGAAGAGGCGCTGGTTCGCGCCGTCGCATCGGCGGGCAAGCCGCTGGTCGTCGTGCTCATGAACGGAAGCGCGCTCGCCGCCAAGTGGGAGAAAGAGCACGCCAACGCGATCCTCGAATCCTGGTATTCAGGCGAGGAGGGCGGACAGGCGATCGCCAACACGCTGAGCGGCCTCAACATTCCGGCGGGGAGGCTTCCGGTGACCTTCTACGAGGACGTCGACCAGCTCCCGAGGTTCGAAGATTATTCAATGAAGGGGCGGACCTACCGTTACTTCAAGGGCACGCCGCTTTGGCCCTTCGGATTCGGCCTAAGCTACACGACCTTTCAATATGGCCGCCTCTCCCTTCCGTCCGCACCGATGAAAGCCGGAGCGCCGCTGCACGCATCGGTTACAGTGACGAACAGCGGCCGGTTGGCAGGTGACGAGGTGGTTCAGCTGTACCTGAGCTTCCCCGATGTATCCGGCGCACCCATTCGCGCGTTGCGCGGGTTCAAACGAGTGCATCTTGCGCCGGGCGCAAGCGAGACTGTGGGTTTCGACTTGTCTCCGCGCGATCTCAGCATGGTGACCGACGCCGGGGACATCATCGTGCCTGCCGGCAAGTTCAGTGTCTCCGTCGGTGGCGGTCAGCCGGAGTCGGGGCTGCCGACGGTCAGCGGCAGCTTCTCCATTGCGGGGCAGGTAAAGCTTCCCGAATGAATCTAGCGCGCGGGCGTCAGCCAGCCGTGCATGCGCATCCAGCTGACGAACGCATCGAACCAGCCGGTGCTCGTCGTCGTCTTCGGGTACATTCCGAAACCGTGACCGCCCTGTTCGTAGAGGTGGAACTCGACGGGGCGGTTCGCTTGCATCCAGCTCTGGATCAGACCGGTGCCGCCGTGTCCGAAGATTGGGTCGTCGGCGGCCAGGGCGACGAACATCGGCGGAGCGTCAGCGGGGACAGTCACCGGCGCGAGCGGTCCGTAGATGATCCCGATGAACTCGGGCTTTGTGTCCGGTTCCTGTAGCATAGTCTGGAGCGTCAGCGCGGCACCGGCCGAGAAGCCGACCATGCCGATGCGCGTAGGGTCGATGTGCCACTCGCCCGACCGCGTGCGGACGAGCGCGAATGCGGCGCGGGAGTCGGCGAGCTGCGGCGCCAGCGATGGGAAAGCAGGTGGTGAACCGGAGGCAGTAGGCGGGCGTCCCGCGCCCGCGAACATCGCCCTAATCGACGCTTCATACGCCGCCATGTCCGCCGGCGTGGGGATCAGCCGATATTTGAGCACGAAGGCGGCGACGCCTTTTGCCGCAAGTGCACGGGCCACGTCCGACCCTTCATTCTCCATCGACAGCGAACGAAAGCCGCCGCCAGGTGCGACGATGACGGCCGTGCCGGTCGCCTTGGCGGGATCGGGAAGGAACGGCGTCAGCGTTGCAATCGTGACGTTGCGCGCGAAGTTTTTGCCGTACTGATGATACCAGCTTTCGGGTACGGTTGCCCCAGGCAGCGGCCCGGTTCCAAGGACGATCGCGCCGGTCTGCGCGGGCGTCGCGATCGGCGTCATCTTGTCGTCTTGCGCGGCAGCCGGCGCTGCCAACCCGCAAGCGGCTGCGATGCCGATCAACAAATGCCGCATTGTGCTGCTACGCTTCACGACAGCCCTCCGTTGATTGCCCCATCGGGCTAATCCGTCGACTTGTTGCCGGTCAAATCCTTCTGCAACTCATTGCCGACGCAATGTCTGCGTGCGAGCGTGCCGCGCAAAGGCAAGGGGGATGTCATGAAATTTCGCCTTCTCGAAGCCGTGGCTGCTCGACAGCGTTCGCGGACGGTACGGAGAATATTAGCGCCGCGCGCGCTTGTAGAGCTTCACCACTTTGTCGACCGGAAGCGCATCGACGTGATTGCCGTTGCCGTCCATCGGAGTCGCCGCGAACAGCGAATTGATCGCCGCTTCCTCCGCGGCCTCGACGGCGGCTTCGAACAGCGGCGACATCTGGTCGTTCGGAAGGTCGACGATCCGGTTCGGGCGGGCGCGCCGCTCCGGCGTCCGGCGAACGTCCGGGTTGGTCGAGAAAGCGACAGCATATTCGCCCGAGCCATTGGTCATTGGTGAACCGGTTCGCGCGATTCCGAGGAGACCGCGACGCGCGAGCCGCTCGAGGTTGCGGTCCGACAGCGGCGCGTCGGTCGCAATCACGACGGTGCACGACCCGTCGCCGCTCGCCTCCGACAGTTCATTTTTCAAATAATATTGGCCGAGCGCCTGTCCGACGGGCACTCCGGCGACCTGCAGGACTCCTCCGTAGTTCGTCTGAACCAGCACGCCGACCGTATATCCGCCGAGGTTCGCCGGAAGCTTGCGCGAGCTGGTGCCGATGCCGCCTTTCCAGCCGAACGCGATCGTGCCTGTGCCCGCGCCGACCGCGCCTTCCTGCACGGGTCCACCGCGCGCAGCTTCGATCGCGGCAATCGCGTCCGCGGGCGTGACATGGCGGCCGCGGATATCGTTGAGCGTGCCATCGTTGGTCTCACCGACTATCGCATTGACGGAACGCACCTGCTCATTGCCGGGCTGCCGAAGCGTCCACTCGATGATCCCCGCGGCAGCCTCGGGGACATTGAGCGTGTTGGTGAGCAGGATCGGGGTCTCGATCTCGCCCAGCTCTTCGATCTGGGTCGACCCCATGAACTTGCCGTAGGCGTTACCGACCGCAAAGCCAGCCGGCACCTTGTCCTGGTAGAGATTGCCGCCGTGCGGCAGGATCGCGGTCACTCCGGTGCGGACGTTCGCGCCTTCGATCAGCGTCACCTGTCCGACCTTCACCCCGGCGACATCGGTGATCGCGTCGAGGGGACCGGTCGGCAGGATCCCAATCACGATCCCCGCTTCGCGGGCGCGGGGGCGCTGTTCGGCGGCCTGGGCGGTCCCAGTCACCAGAAGCAGGCCGAGGAGCGCGGCGCGGACATGCACGGGCCGTATGATCCTGAAGAGCGCCGCCTTTGTCGAGAGCGTCGGCAAATTCCCGTTAACCAAATCGCTTGCGCGGCGGTCACACGAGTGTAACTTGCCCACCTTCAGCCGCCGAGTCCCGGCGGCCTGTGCGCGTACAGCTCGGGGGCGTGCTGTATGATCGATGGGGCGGCCGGGCGCTGGGGCAGCGTCCGATGATCTTCAATTCGCTGACCTTCCTGGTCTTCTTCGCGATTGTCATGGCGCTTCACTACGCGCCCTTCTTCTCGTGGCATCAGAAGAAGATCAATCTGATGATCGCGTCCTACCTGTTTTACGCGGCGTGGAATCCCCCGTTCGTGATCCTGCTGTGGATTTCGACGGTGGTCGACTGGTGGGCCGCGCAATGGATGGTCCGCGCGAAACGCGAGCGGACCCGCAAGCTGTGGATGCTGACCAGTGTCTGCGTGAACCTCGGGATGCTCGGCTACTTCAAATATGGTGGCTTCCTGCTCAGCAATTTCGTGTCGATCGCGGGAGCGCTCGGCATCGTCTACCACCCGCCCGGCTGGGATATCGTCCTTCCCGTCGGAATCAGCTTCTACACCTTCGCGACCTTATCCTACACGCTGGACGTGTACCTGAGGCGCTCGGCGCCGGCGGGGAGCTTCCTCAACTACGCACTGTTCGTGACTTTCTTCCCGCATTTGGTCGCCGGACCGATCATGCGGCCGACCGAGCTCGTGCCGCAGTTCGAGGAGCCGCGGCAGGCCAAGCCCAACCAGATCGCCTTCGGGCTGGCGCTGCTGACGCTCGGGCTGTTCCAGAAGGTCGTGCTCGCGGACGGTTTCCTCGCTCCCGTCGTGGAGGCGGTCTACGATGCGCACGGCCAGGCGCCGGGGATGCTCGATGCGTGGGTCGCGACCCTTGCCTTCGCCGGGCAGATTTTCTGCGACTTCGCGGGCTATTCGACCTCGGCGATCGGCGTGGCGCTGTGCCTCGGCTTTGCGATGCCGGACAATTTCCGCTTCCCCTATGGCGCGGTCGGCTTCTCCGATTTCTGGAGGCGCTGGCACATTACGCTGTCGAGCTGGCTGAGGGACTATCTCTATATTCCACTCGGCGGGAACCGGCATGGACCGGCGCGGACCTACGCTGCGCTGATGGGCACGATGCTGCTCGGCGGCTTGTGGCACGGCGCCAACTGGACCTTTGTCGTCTGGGGCGGGCTCCACGGGCTGTATCTCTCCGCGGAGCGCTGGCTGAAGGCGCGGTTCAGGGGCGTGACGCCTGGGCGACTGGCGATGCTCGGGCTGGCGCTGCTGACTTTCCTGCTGGTCAACGTCACCTGGGTGTTCTTCCGGGCGAAGACCTTCGCCGGCGCCGGCGTGGTGCTGAAGGGCATGGCGGGAATGCAGGCCAAGCCCGAGCCGCTGATCGCCGCCGGGCCGATGATCATCGCCATGGTCATCGTCTCGGCCATCTTCGGGACGCATCTGACGATGCGCAACACGACGCTTGAGGCGGTGGTCGAGCGCACCCCCGCGATCGCGCTTGCGGGGATTTGGACGCTTCTGTTGTTTGCCGTCATCATCGAGCAGGGGCAGGGCAGTGCCTTCATCTATTTCGCATTCTGACGCGCACCGCGCCGAACTGCGCGGCCTCCGCGAGGGCGCGCTTCCTGCGGGGCTCAGGCAAACCGCCGCGAACCGCCCGGGCCAGGCGCAGCCGGTGCCGACGCGCGACATCCCGGCTCAGCCGTGGGTCAAGATCGGGACCGCCGTGCTCGTCGCGGTCACGCTGCTGATGTGCGCATGGGAATGGAATGCCCGGACCAACCTCGATCTTCGTGCCGGCGATCTCGATGATAGCTCACAGGCGTGGGCCGAGCAGCGGCGGCTTGCCGATGCCGCTCCGGTGACGCTGACAGGCGACAGCCGAATTCTGTTCGACACCGATCTCGCGCGATTCCAGCAGATGACGGGTATTCGCCCGATCCAGACCGCGATCGCAGGAAGCAACGCCCGCGCGTTGCTCGAGAGCTATGCGAACGATCCGAAGTTCCACGGCCTTCTGATCGTCGGACTTGCGGACCTCAGCTATTTCCGTCCGCAGGGTACCGGATATGCCGGTTCGTACCTCAAGAATTTCGACAAGAACGACAAACCGTCACAACTGACGGCGCTGTGGATCGACCGTTTCCTGCAGCGGTACCTGGCATTCATGGATTCGGATTACCGGCTGAGCCGATTGCTGCCACGCTGGGATCACGGTTGGCGCAAGGGCGTGGACAGCCCTTACGAGGATGTGTGGAAGCTCAGCGAGACTTACGACAACCGGCAGACCTTCATGTGGCCCCAAATTGAGACCCCGGGATATTTACAACAGCATGCGCGCTACGCCTGGAACCTGTTCAAGGGGCCGCCGCTGCCCGCCTTCATCGCCAGGAATGTCGTTGCGGTGAGCGCCGAGGCGGTCAGGCGAATCCGCGCGCGCGGTGGCGACGTCATCTTCCTCCGGCCGCCGGATGCGCCGGAGCTTCGCGCCATCGAGGACGGCCGCCTCCCGCGGCAAAAGGGGTGGGACTTGCTGATTGCCGGAACCCATGCTGCCGGAATCCACGCCGACGACTTGCCGCAGGTTCAAAGACTCGTCGTCCCGGAGTGGTCGCACCTCAGCCGCAAATGCGCGACCGTGTTCACCGACGCTTACGTCCGCCGCCTCGTGCAGCTTACGCCGCGATTGAAACTGCAGCCGAACGCGCCGCCGCCGCTCAGCCGCGCCGACTGCGTGCCGCCTGGGTTCAGGTCAATGTAATTCGCGGCCAAGCCGTGCAGCCAGTGCTGTAGCGTCCGCCTCGGAATGGCAGGCGACGAAGATCGTGTCGTCACCGCAGATCGTCCCGACTACTTCCGACAGCTCTGCAGCATCGAGCGCCACACCGACCAGATGCGCCGATCCGGGCGGCGTCTTGATCACGACGAGATTGACGGCGGTGTCCACCGAGCGGACCCAATCGCGGAACACGGCGGCGACGCGAGGGCTGGCGCCATTGCGGACATCGTCAGGCAGAGCATAGCTGAGCTGCCCGTCGCGGCGAACCTTGACCGCACCCATTTGTTCGAGATCGCGCGAAATGGTCGCTTGCGTCACTGTGTAGCCCAGCGCGGACAAGCACTCGGCCAGTTCTTCCTGGCTGCCCAGCGCATTGCCCCGGATCAAATCGGCAATCGCGCGTTGTCTTCGTAGCTTGAGTTCAGCCATAGCGCATGAATATGCACATACTTGCATAAATATTCAATATGATGAATAGCGCGCCTCCCATGATTCGGACGGCGATCCTTGGAGCCTCGGGCTATGTCGGCGGCGAGCTGCTGCGGCTGCTCGCCGTGCATCCGGAGCTCGTGGCGACGCGGATGTTCGGCGAGAGCAAGGCGGGAAAGGTCGTCGGCGATGTCCATCCACACTTGGCGGCGGCTTATCCCGATGCGATCCTCGAGAAATTCGACGGCGGCCTGGACGGAATCGATCTCGTCTTCGTCGCTCTACCGCATGGCCACAGCCAACGAATTGCGGCGTCGATCCTCGATAAGGGCATCCCGTTCGTCGATCTCGGCGCGGACTTCCGGCTCAATGACGCGGCGGCCTACGAGCGCTGGTACGGCCATGCCCATGCGGCGCCGGAGCTGCTTGATAGGTTCGTCTACGGCATTCCCGAGCTCAATCGCGATGCGATCAGGAGCGCGAGAGCAGTCGCAGCGGCGGGCTGCTACGCGACCGCGGCGATCCTCGCGCTCAAGCCGCTGGTCGGTGCCGAGCTGGTCAAGCCAGACACCCTCATCGTCGATGCCGCGTCGGGAGTCAGCGGCGCGGGGCGCGAGGCGAAGGAAGCCACCGGCTTCGGTACTGTGGACGGCAGCTTTGCCGCTTACGGACTGCTCAATCATCGCCACACCGCCGAAATGGAGATGGCGACCGCCGGGACGGTGCTGTTCACGCCGCACCTCGTGCCGATGACGCGCGGAATTCTCGCGACCTGCTACGGCGACGCGACGCGCCCGTGCGATCCACTTCAAGTGCTTCGTGATGCTTATGCGAATGAGCCGTTCGTCCATGTCACCGACCAGTCCCCGGCGACCAAGTGGGTCAGCGGCTCGAACGGAGTCCAGCTCACCGCCCGGTACGACGAACGCACCGGCCGCGTGCTCGCGATCTCCGCAATCGACAATCTCGGAAAGGGCGCGGCTGGTCAGATGATCCAGTGTGCGAACCTGATGCTCGGCCTCGACGAGAGGGCCGGGCTTACGACAATCGGAGTGTACCCATGAGCGTGACAGCAGCGGAAGGCTTCGTCGCAGCCGGCTGCCACGCCGGAATCAAGCGGCGCAAGTTCGACATGTCGATGATTGCGACCGAAGATCTGCAGCCGGTTCCGTGCGCGGCGGTGTTCACGCAGAACAAGTTCGCCGCGCCGCCGGTCGAGCTCGACCGTGCGACCCTGAAGGCGAACGGCGGCAAGGCGGCTGCAATCGTCGTCAATTCCGGCAACGCGAACGCCGGAACCGGCAAGCCCGGCTACAAGGATGCGCAGCTGATGGCAGCCGCGACCGGAGAGGCGCTGCAGATCGCCAACAGCCACGTGCTCGTCTGCTCGACCGGGATCATCGGCACGCCGCTGCCGATGGAGCCGATCCTCGCCGCGACTCCGAAGCTGGCGCACAAATTGTCGGTCGACGGCGCGCACGATGCCGCGCGCGGCATCCTGACAACGGATCACGAGCCCAAGGAAGTGGTGATCAAGGGCTCTACCTTCACCGTCGGCGGGATGGCCAAGGGCTGCGGCATGATCGCGCCGAACATGGCGACGATGCTTGCTTTCCTCACGACCGATGCCGAAGTGCCGCTCTCCGTCATGCACCGGGCGCTCAAGGCGGCCGCCGACGCGACCTTCAACACGTTGAACGTCGACGGCGCGACCTCGACCAACGATACGGCGATGCTGCTCGCGTCGGGCAAGCGGGGCAAAGCCGACCCGCAGGAGTTCGCCGATGCGGTGCTTGCTGTCTGCCGCGATCTCACCATGCAAATGGCGCGCGATGCGGAGGGCATGACCCGGATGGCGCATCTCACCGTAACCGGAGCGCGCAGCAGCGAGGAAGCGCGGATCGCGGCGAAGAACATTGTCGAGAACAATCTCGTCAAATGCAGCTGGTACGGCGGCGATCCCTACTGGGGCCGCCTGATGGCCGCGGCTGGGTCTGCAGGCGTAGACATGAACGTCGCGAAGACATTCGTCGCCTACGGCGGGATCGCGGTCGCCAAGGGCGGTGTCGGAATCGATCACGACGGCCAGTCTCTTGCCGAGCACATGATGGGCGACGAGATCGAGATCGAGGTTCACCTCGGCGCGGGCCACGGCACTGCAAAGATGATCGGGATCGACCTCGGTCCGGGCTACATCAAAGAGAATAGCAAGACGTCATGAAGATCGTCCTGCTCCCTTCTGAAATCGCGACGGTCCTGGTCGAGGCGCTGCCCTACATCCGGCAGTTCGCCGGCAAGTCGGTCGTCGTCAAATTGGGCGGCGCGGCGATCGACCGCGAGAGCGATCTGGCGCTCGCCCAGGACGTGCTCCTGCTGCGCAGCGTAGGCGTGCGCTGAGTGCTGGTCCACGGCGGTGGGCCGCAGGTGGATGCGATGCTTCGGCGTGTCGGCAAGGAGCCGGAGTTCAAGGACGGCCTCCGCGTCACCGACGCCGAGACGCTGGAAATCGTGCGCATGGTGCTGGTCGGCAAGATCAACCGTGACCTCGTCGCGACCATCAACAGCCAGGCGGGTGAGGAGCCGGTCGCCGTTGGCGTATCGGGGGAAGATGCGGGGCTGCTGACCGTCACGCCGGCGGACTCGGCGCTCGGTTTCGTCGGCAACGTGACCGGTGTACGCGCGGAGCTGATCCACCGCCTGCTCGACGACGGCCTGACGCCCGTGATCTCGACCGTGGGCGCCGATGCGAGCGGGCAGCCGTACAACGTCAATGCCGATGAGGCCGCGCGGGCGATCGCGGTGGCGATGAATGCGGAAAAGATCGTCTATCTGACCGCAGTTCCGGGCCTGCTCGAAAATCCCGAGGACGAGACCAGCCTGGTCCCGCGTCTGACCTCGGCGGAGCTTCGCGAGCGGCTGAAATCCGACTCGGTCGGCAAGGGCATGATCCCCAAGCTCAAGGCCTGTGCCGACGCGGTCGACCAGGGGGTCGAATATGCGCACATCATCGACGGCCGGGTGCCGCATTCGCTGCTGATTGAGTTGCTGACGGTGCATGGCGTCGGGACGATGGTCAAAAAGGAGAAGAGCTGGTGAGGCACCTCCTTTCGATCCGCGATCTCACCGCCTCCGATCTCGAGTGGATCCTGGCGGCGTCGGAGCAGCCAGCGCCGCGCGTGCTTCAGGACAAGGGCGTCGCGCTCTATTTCGAAAAGCCGAGCTCCCGCACGCGCAACTCGATGGAGATGGCGGCAGCGCAGCTTGGCGGGCACCCGGTGTATATCCAGCCGGCGGAGCTCGGAATCCATAGCCGCGAGAGCGTCGCCGACGTGACCCGCACGCTCGCCTGCTATCACGCAGTAATTGCAGCGCGGGTGTTCGATCACGGCCTGCTCGAAGAAATGGCGCGGGTGAATGCCGCGCCGGTCCTCAACATGCTCTCGGGCACCGATCATCCGCTGCAGGCGCTCGCCGATCTGTTGACGGTAAAGCAGCTGCTCGGGCGTCTCGACGGCGCGAAGATTGCCTTCATCGGGGAAGGCAACAACGTCTCGCGTTCGCTGGCCGAAGCCTGCGCGCTCGTCGGCGCGGAATTCGTCATCGCCAGCCCGGAAGGCTATGGTCTCGGCAATGCGCCGGATGTCCGGCAGCTCACCGATCCCGAAGACGCAGTCGAAGGCGTGGACATCGTCTACACCGACGTGTGGGTCTCAATGGGCGACGAGGATACCAGCGAGCGCCGCGCCGCCTTCGAACCGTACCAGGTCGACGAAGCGCTGATGGCTCTCGCTCCGAACGCCCGCTTCCTGCACTGCCTTCCAGCGCATCGGGGCGAGGAGGTCACTGCTCCCGTGATAGACGGACCGCGCTCGGCGATCTGGCGACAGGCGGAGAACAGGGTGCACACGGCGCGCGGCGCCATGCTTTGGCTACTTGAAGGAAATTGATTTCACACGAAGGCACTAAGGCACGAAGAGAAGAGCGCGGTCCCTTCTTTGCGCCTTCGTGCCTTTGCGTGAAACAAAATGCGGCTGCGTCGCAGCGCCGCCGATGGAAAGACTGGGAATTCGATGACCAAGAAAAAGCTCAAGGTGGTGCTCGCTTACTCCGGCGGGCTCGACACCTCGATCATCTTGAAATGGCTTCAGACCGAATATGACGCCGAGGTCGTGACCTTCACCGCCGACCTGGGCCAAGGCGAGGAGGTCGAGCCCGCGCGGCGCAAGGCCGAGATGCTCGGCGTCCGTCCCGAGAACATTTTCATCGAGGATTTGCGCGAGGAGTTCGTCCGCGACTTCGTCTTCCCGATGTTCCGCGCGAATACGCAGTACGAGGGCGACTATCTCCTCGGCACCTCGATCGCGAGGCCGCTGATCGCCAAGCGCCAGATCGAGATCGCGCGCGAGGTGGGCGCGGACGCCGTGTGTCACGGCGCCACCGGCAAGGGCAACGACCAGGTGCGCTTCGAGCTCGGCTATTATGCGCTCGAGCCCGACATCAAGGTGATCGCTCCGTGGCGCGAATGGGAGTTCCAGAGCCGCGAGGCGCTGCTCGACTTCGCCGAGAAACACCAGATCCCGATCGCCAAGGACAAGCGCGGCGAAGCGCCCTTCTCGGTCGACGCGAACCTGCTGCACTCGTCATCCGAGGGAAAGGTGCTCGAGGACCCGTCAGCAGAGGCTCCCGAGTACGTCCATCAGCGGACCATCTCACCGGAGGAGGCGCCGGACAAGGCGACGAGCATCACGATCGATTTCGAGAAGGGCGACCCAGTCGCAGTCGACGGTCAGAGGCTGTCGCCCGCCGCACTGCTCGCCAGGCTCAACCAGCTCGGCCATGACAACGGCATCGGCCGCCTGGACCTGGTCGAGAACCGCTTCGTCGGGATGAAGTCGCGCGGCGTCTACGAGACTCCCGGTGGTACCGTCCTGCTCGCGGCCCATCGCGGCATCGAGAGCATCACGCTCGACGGCGGCGCGATGCACCTCAAGGACGAGCTGATGCCGAAGTACGCGAGCCTGATCTACAACGGTTTCTGGTTTGCTCCCGAGCGCGAGATGCTCCAGGCCGCGATCGACAAGAGCCAGGAGCATGTCTCCGGCCGGGTCACGATGAAGCTCTACAAGGGAAATGCGACGGTGATCGGGCGTGAGAGCAGCCAATCGCTCTATGACCAGGACTTGGTGACCTTCGAGGAAGGCAGCGGAAGCTACGACCACCTCGATGCGGCGGGGTTCATTCGGTTGAACGCGCTGCGCCTGCGGACGATCGCGCAGCGGAAGAGACGGAACGAAGGAGAGCCCTCACCCTCCCAGCGCTGACGCGCCGGGTCCCTCCCTCTCCCGCGTGCGGGAGAGGGTTGGGGTGAGGGTCTTCTTCTTAGGTTCCTAGATCTTCCTTCGCCGCGGCGATCTGCTCGCGCACGCGTTCTGGCGCGGTGCCGCCGTAGCTCGTCCGGCTGCGCACCGACGCATCGACACTGAGCACGTCGAACACGCGTTCGTCGATGCGCTCGTCGATTTCCTTCAAAGCCTCGAGCGGTAGGTCGGCCAAGTCGCAGCGGCGCTCCTCGGCGCCCTTCACCGCTCGTCCCGTGATGTGGTGCGCCTCGCGGAACGGCACGTCGGCCTCGCGCACCAGCCAGTCGGCCAGGTCGGTCGCGGTCGAATAGCCCTGCGCCGCCGCAGCCCGCATCCGCTCCGGCACGAACTCGACGGTCTCGACCATTCCGGCGAGCGCCTGGAGCGACAGCATCAGCAGGTCCCCCCCCTCGAACACCGGCTCCTTGTCGTCCTGCATGTCCTTGGAATAAGCGAGGGGCAGACCCTTCATCGTCACCATCAGCCCGGTGAGCAGGCCGACGATCCGCCCGCTATGCCCGCGCACCAGCTCGGCTGCGTCGGGATTGCGCTTTTGCGGCATGATCGATGAGCCGGTCGAATATTCGTCCGACAGCTTCACGAAGCCGAACGGCGCGCTCGCCCACAGGATTAGCTCCTCGGCGAACCGCGAGAGATGAAGGCTGCACTGCGCCGCGGCCGACAGATAATCGAGCGCGAAATCGCGGTCGGAGACACTGTCGAGGCTGTTGGCGGTGGGACGGTCGAAGCCGAGCGTGTCGGCAGTGCGCTCGCGGTCGATCGGGAAGCCGGTGCCAGCCAGCGCGGCTGAGCCAAGGGGGCTCTGGTTCATCCTAACCCGCGCGTCTGCAAAGCGGGACACGTCCCGCCGCAGCATTTCGTAATAGGCCATCAAGTGATGTCCGAGCGTCACCGGCTGTGCGACCTGCAAGTGGGTAAAGCCGGGCATGACGGTTTCCGCATGCTCGTCCGCGCGGCCGACCAGCACACGCTGCATCGCGCGGATCGCGTCCACGGCCTCGTCACAGGCATTGCGCACCCACAGCCGGAAATCGGTCGCGACCTGATCGTTGCGCGATCTCGCCGTGTGCAGCCGCCCGGCCGCCGGACCGATCAGTTCGGCGAGACGGCTTTCCACCGTCATGTGGATGTCTTCGAGGTCGATCCGCTCGGGAACTCCGTCGCGCTCATATTCGGCGGCGATCTGGTCCAGTCCTTCAAGGATCGCTGCCGCATCCGCTTCGGAAATGATCCCTTGCTCGCGCAGCATCGCCGCATGCGCCTTCGACGCCGAAATGTCTTCGCGCCAAAGCCTTTTGTCGAAGCCGATCGATGCGTTGATGCGCTGCATCAGCTCGGCTGGCTTGCTCCCAAACCGGCCGCCCCAGGTCCGCTGTGAATCGCGTTGCGAGGGCTTCTCGTCTGCCACGAGCCGGCGTTGCCATGAGCGGGGGGAGGGGTCAAACGGATCGCTTGTCGCGAGCGGGCGCCGTCGCTAAGTCGGCGCCCACGCACCCGTAGCTCAGCTGGATAGAGCGTTGCCCTCCGAAGGCAAAGGCCACAGGTTCGAATCCTGTCGGGTGCGCCACCTTTGGCGTGACGTCCTATTGCGCGGTGACGATCCCGTTGATGGTTGTCGGATATCCTTGTGCACCGGTCGAGCGGTTGAACACGCCCATCTGATGGTTGTCGAGCGGGCCATTGTCCCAGTAGAGGGGCGCGAAGCCGTGCCGCTTTGCCGAGCCGGCGACATACTGGTCGTAGTAGTTGCGATATTGCTGCGTCGGGTCGTATTCGGTCCGGAGGATCGCGCCGAACTCCCCGATGATCACCGGTGTGCCCTTGTCCGCGTATGCGGCCTTGGCTTTCTGCATTTCGGCGTCGACATAGGCTTCGTTGTAGGCTGGCTCGGTCGCCGCCGGATCGGTAGCGTTCATGCCCCACTGCCAGATGGTGCTCGTGGTGTTCAGCGTGAAATCGTACGGATCGTAATAGTGGAATTCCATCATCAGCCGGCCCGGCGTCGGGTCGGTTGGAACCGGGGTCGAGCAAATATCGACGCTGAAGTCGATGCTGGCGGTGTAGCCCTGGGCGATCAGAGTCCGCGAGACATTGTTGCCGCCCGTCGCGCGCACCGCGTCGACGAAGGCCTGGTTGAAGCCCGCCTGAACCTGGCAATTCTCCTGCGTCGGTGCAGCGAAGCTATTGTCCACGGTGACTTCATTGGTCCCGGCGAACAACAAATGGTTGTCGTAGGTTTTGAAAGTATTGGCGATCTGCGTCCAGAAACTCTTCAGTCTCGCATCCGCGGCCGCCTGGTTCGAAAAGGTCGGGTCCAGCCAATTCTCGTGATGCGTGTTGATGATCACGTACAGGCCGGCATTGCGGGCCATGTCGACAACTTGCTTGACCCGGGCGAGCCAAAAGGGCGCGATGGTGCCGTTGCTGTCGGCATATTGATACCAGGTCACGGGGATCCGCACGCTCTTGAACCCGGCGGCGGCGATGCCGTTGAAAATCTGCTGGTTGACCGCCGGATTGCCCCAGTAAGTCTCCTGCGACGTGGTGAACGGCTGACCGGTATCGTTCACCGCGTCGAGCGAATTGCCGAGGTTCCATCCCGTGCCCAGCTCAGCGACGGTCACCGCCTGCAACGCAGGCGTCGGTGTTGGAGTGGGGCTGGGCGTCGGGGTCGGAGTAGAGCCTCCGCCGGTGCCACCTCCGCCACCCGGGCAGCCGCTTAGCGTTAGCGCTAACATTGACGCCATCAGCACACGTCCGAATGCCCGACTGCGAACGTTCATGACACCCCCGCCTCGTCGACTTCCACTATTGCGAGAGGAGCCGACGATTGCAACGCCGCCGATCTACCGGGGGGAGACGAGGAACTTCTCGAGTTGCCCGTGCAGCGCCTTTCGCGCCGAGCCGACGATCATCCCGACATGGCCGGAGGAAATCGCGACGGCCTCGCCCGAAGCGGCGGTCTGCGGCGGGGCGATGAGGTCGCGCTCGGCGGTCAAGTGAAGGGCAGGAGCGGCGACCTCATCGCCTATCAGCCGTCCACCGACGGACCAACGGCCGGATCCGGGCACGTCATTTCCGAACAATTCCTCCACCAATTCCTTCGCTGCCGCATAGGGCAGGGGCTCTCCCTCGTTCGCCCATTCCTCCAGCTCGACGAAGCGCCGCGCGTCGGCGCTCGCAGGATCGAGGCTGCCGAATTCGGCAAACTTGCGCACGGTCCGCTCGGGGTCGAGCGACCAGAAAGCCGCTTGCAAAACCTCCATCGGCAGCGCGCCGAGCGTCTTGGCCGCTGCTTCCGAATGACTCCACATGTCCTGCAAGGCACGCTGTGACGTCTGAGGATAGCGCGCGAAGTTCCACGGCGCGGCTAGGGTGACGAGCCGCTCGATGTCGATGAGATTGCTCGCGGCAATCGCCATCGTCCCGCCGAGGCAATAGCCGATCAGCGCGACCGGTTCGCCGATGGTGCGCAGCAGCAGGAGCAGCAGCTCCTCGACGTGGCCTGCCACCGACAGTCCCTTGCGCTCCTCGGCGCTTCCCCAGTCGAGCAGCAGCGAGCGACGCCCCATTCGCGCGATCGCGGCAGTCAGCGACACCTGCTCGTCGAGATCGAGGATCCGCGGTGGATTGATCAGCGACGGGACGAGCACCGCTGGAGGGCCGCTGCCACCGTGGTCCCGCAGCGCTGCCCCGCGCACGCGTGAAATTTCCGGCTTCGGCGGCGGCCGCTCGCGTCGTGGCGCCCGCTCATATGCGCGCAATCCGGCGAGCGCATCCGACGCGAGTTGTGGCTCGCGCACCGAGATCTCCCGTACCAATTCGAGAAACAGCGGCAACGGTCGTGGCGCGCGTTCATGTTGCAGCGCACTATCATCCGGTAGTAAGCCGCCTGTGGGGCTCGGGGATCTGTTCATGGCCAAAGATACGAGCAAGGTGACGATCAAGAAGTACGCGAACCGGCGGCTTTATGACACCGAAAGCTCAACCTACATCACGCTGGACCGCCTGGCGCAAATGGTGCGCGAGGGCCGCGAGTTCGAAGTCGTCGACGCGAAGAGCGGCGAGGACATCACTCGGCAGGTCCTGACTCAGATCATCGTCGAGGAAGAAGCGCGCGGCTCGACCATGCTGCCGCTGAGCTTCCTCAAGCAGCTGATCGGCCTCTATGGCAATTCGATGCAGAATTTCGTGCCGCAATATCTCGAAGCCGCGATGGAGGCGTTCCAGCGCAACCAGAGCGCGGTCAAGGATGCGTTCGGAGCGAACATGTTCGCCGATCTCGCCAAGCGCAACATGGCGATGTTCGAGGATGCCGCGCAGGCTTTCACGGGCCAAAAGACGAAGCCCGATGCCAAGGCGAGCAGCAGCGATGTCGAGCAGCTCAAGGCCGAGCTTGCCGCGCTGCAGGCCAAGGTCGACCGCCTGAGCCGCTGACGAAGATGAAGATTTCGATTGCTGCAGCGTTAGCGCTGGCCGCCGCTTCGTCGCTTTCCGCGCAGACCGCGCCAGCTGTGCCCGATCTCGCCACGGCTACGCCGATCGCCGGGAATTGGAGCTATGCCGCGACAACCGACGGAAGCGAGGCGACCTTCGCCAATGCGGCAGGCTTCCCGCAACTCACCGTCCATTGCTCACGCGCGACGCGCCGCGTCAGCATCGCCAGGCCGGCGAGTGCCGCCGCGCCATATCTGGCCGTGTGGACGAGTTCACAGACCCGCAGCGTTCCCGCCAGCTTCAATCCGGCGACCGGCCGATTGACGATCGATCTCGATGCGAACGATTCGCTGCTCGACGCGCTGTCGAACAGCCGCGGCAGGCTGGGATTCACCGTTTCTCCGCAGGCACCGCTGGTCGTGCCGGCCTGGGCCGAAGTCGCTCGGGTGGTGGAGGATTGCCGCGCCTGAAAAGCGCGAAGGCAAGATGATTGCCGAATGTTCACCGCATTACAAGTCTTGCGCTTCGCCTAACCATGAATCATCTTCAAGACTGCTTCAACGCAGCGAAAGGAGGTGATCCGATGTCTCATGGTTCAGCAGGGAGGTCGGAAAGGGGTGTTCGTAGGCCCTAAGGTGCTGACGGACGGCCACATCTCCGGCCGCTGACCATGTCGAAGGGCATCGTCGCTGAATCAGCGGCGGTGCCCTTTACATATCCGCGCAACAGCGGACTTCCGGGTTCATTCGGGAACCGTTACAGCCTTGAAGTGTCTTTTCGTGAACGGAGGAGATGACGCTATGGCGAAATCCGCACGTAAAAGTTCTTCGAGTTCTTCTTCAAAGAGCGGCAGCGACACTGTCGACAAGCTCGCCAAGGCGGCGATGAGCAAGGAAATGCTCGCGGCCGGACTGGCTGCTGCGGCGGCCGCGATCAGCGCGAGCCCCAAGGCGCGCCGCGCGATCCGTGACGCCGGTCTCGACGCAGCGGACACCGCAAGTCAGGCGGCGAGCAACGTGATGGCGAGCGCGACCAAGCTCGGATCGCTGATTGCCGAAGCAGTCGCCGAGGCGGCTCAGCGAGTCATGACTGGCAAATGGACGATGGAGGGAAGCGCAAGCGCGAGCTCCGGCTCCTCGTCGAGTTCATCTCGCAGCAGCGGCGCTCGCAAGTCATCCGCCAAGCGCTCGACTGGGAAGCGCAGCACCGCAAAGAAGGCGAGTACCAGCCGCGCGAAGACATCGGAAAGCAGCAGCCGATCATCGACTGCCAGCAAGCCGGCTGCGAAGCGTTCGGCGGCGAAACGCTCGACCAGCAGCGCGAAGCCGCGCAGCTCAAGCAGACGAAGCGCCAGCTCGCGTCGCAAACCGACAGGGGGCGGAGCTACTGGCGGTAACGGCAGCGCTGGCTAAGGCTCTTTCGCGGGAAGGCCCCAAGAATCATCACCTCGTCACCCCCGCGAAAGCGGGGGTCCCGCTGTTCTTCAAGGAAGTGGGATTCCCGCTTTCGCGAGAATGATGGGCTTTGGTTTGAGAAAACGCCTAGGCGGCTCGATCCTCGAACTGGAGGCGCGCAAGCCGCGCGTACAAACCGCCGCGCGCACTGAGCGACGCGTGCGTGCCCTCCTCGACGATCCGTCCCTGATCCATCACGACGATCCGGTCGGCGGCGCGCACGGTCGCGAGGCGGTGCGCGATGACGATCGTGGTTCGGTCGGCCATCAGCCGGTCGAGCGCATCCTGGACAAGCCGCTCGCTTTCCGCGTCGAGCGCTGACGTCGCTTCGTCGAGCAGAAGCAGCGGAGCGTCGCGCAGCAGCGCGCGGGCAATGGCGATGCGCTGGCGCTGCCCGCCCGAAAGGCGAGCTCCCCCTTCGCCCATGTAAGTATCGAGCCCCTCGGGCAGAGCGCGCAGAAACTCCTCGGCGTTGGCATCCCGCGCCGCCTGCCACAGCTGCTCTTCGCTTGCGTCCCAGTTCCCGTAGCGCAGATTGTCGCGCGCACTCGCGGCGAAGATCACCGTTTCCTGCGGCACCATTGCGATCCGCTCGCGGATGTCCGCCGGGTCGGCGTCTTTCAAATCCACGCCGTCGAGGAGAATTCGGCCCTGGTCCGGATCGTAGAATCGCTCCGCCAGCTGGAAGATCGTCGTCTTGCCCGCGCCCGATGGTCCGACGACTGCAAGCCGCTCACGCGAGCGGACGGCGAGGTTGAATTCGTTGAGCGCCGAGGTTTCGCGCCGCGTCGGATAGTGGAAGGTCACATCCTCGAAGGCGAGCTCGCCCCTCGGGGGCTCGGGGAGCCTCGCGGGCTGCGCCGGCGCGCGAATGTCCGACTCTGCGTGGAGCAATTCGGAGAGTCGCTCGGATGCGCCGGATGCACGCAGCAAATCGCCATAAACTTCCGACAGGTTGCCGAGGCCGCCGGCGAGGAGACCGCCGTAAAGCACGAAGGCGGCGATCGTGCCGCCGGTCATCCGGCCAGCGGAAACATCGATCGCCCCAAGCCAGATGACGCCCACAATCGCGCTGAACATCAGGACGATCGCAATGCCCGTCATGACTGCGCGGACCCGCATTCGCCGTTTGGCGGTTTCGAAGACGTTCTGGACGGCGCTGCCGAAGCGGGCGGCCTCGCGAGCCTGCTGGTTGAACGCCTGCACGATCTTCATCGCGCCGAGCACTTCGCTGGTGACGGTGCCGACGTCGGCGATACGATCCTGGCTCTTCACCGAGATCGCCCTGACACGCCGCCCGAGCAGAATGATCGGGACCATGACGATCGGGACGCCGAGCATCATGAGACCTGCGAGCTTCGGGGCGAGCACGAACATGATTACGACACAGGCAACGGCCATAATAGTGTTGCGCAGCGCGACGGAAGCCGTCGTGCCGACGATCTGGTCGATGATCGCGGTATCGACCGTCAGGCGGGACGTGATCTCCGCCGGACGGTTCTCCTCGAAGAAGCCGGGAGACAGGCGCAGCAGGTTCCGGTGGACCGCCAAACGGATGTCGGCGACTGTCCGCTCGCCGAGCCATGATACGAAATAGTATCGGAACGCCGTCGCGACGGCCATGACTACAACCACGCCGAGCAGTGCTTCGAACCATTTTGCAATGTGATGCGGGTCGCCCGCACCGGCGCTGAAGCCCTTGTCGAGGACGAGCTTGAGTCCATAAGGGATCGACGCCGCCGAAGCGGCCGCAATCAGCAGCGCCAACGCCGCACAGGCGATGCGACCGGGATAATGCGCCGCGAAGCCCCACACCATCCGAAGGCTTTTGATCGACCGGCCCTTGGGGCGGTTTTGGGCATTGATAGCCATGCGGCTCCCTAACAGTGACCTGAAGCCGCCTCAAATCGCTGTCTTCCGGAATGGGTATTTTGCCCCGTCCGAAACGGTTGCTTCGAATGGATGAGCGCGTAGTAAATAGTTGTTTAACGAATCGGGGCGAGTGACTGATGCCTTCGGATGAAATTCAAAGCCGGCATGGCTTTGCGGACCTCCTGACGGAGCTGACCGACAGCGATTTGGTGATCGAGGTCGCAGCGCCTGCGGGCCATCGGACGCCGCAGCTTGCGCCGGTGGAACGGCTCCGCGACGCCGTCGAAGCCTCCTACCGCGCGCTCGCCGGATCGACCGAGGTCGAGCTCGAAACGGTGGCCGTTCTCGAGGAAGTGGCGAAGCGCAGCTTGTCCGTCTGGCTACGGGTGCAGGCACGCGGCAAGGTCCTTACGCATCAGGACGGCGACGGATCGCTCCTCAAATTTCTCGCGCGTGGCATGTTGGCGATCGTTGCGTGGATGGACGGCTCGCCGACCCTGCAGCTTGCCGACTTGCAGCAAGCGATCCGGGTGCTCGCCTGGGGTACGTCGATCACCACCACGGCGCATCCGGTATTGCCCTCGTCCAAGGAGTTGGTGAACGCCATTTCCGCCTGGCAGAAGGCGAAGGCCGGCTTCGATGCAAGCGATGCGGTCCGGATTTTCACCAACAACGGCTCCGCTGGTCTCGATCTTTCCAAGCGGATTGCCGATCCGCGGGCGCTCCTGCTCTCCCGCAAGCTGGTCAATCATTCGGCGGACATGATCTTCGTCGTCGAGATGCCGGATTATCAGGGTTCGCGCGAATGGCTGCTGAAGCACGGCGACACGCGGACCGTCGCTTACTGCGATCCCGGGACTTTGCTCGACAAATTTTACAAGCGGGAGCTCGACGTCCGGCCGGGTGACGCCCTGCGCTGCAAGGTCGACATCGAGACGGCCTACGGTCCTGACCACGAGGTGCTGACGGAGCGGTATCGGATCGTTCAGATCGTCGAGGTTCTGCCCGCGTCCTCGAATGAGGCCGAGTCTGGCCCGCCGGCCAGCGAAAAGAGCCCGGAGCGTTCCGCTTTTCCGGAGCTCGAATCCGCCAACTCCTAAGAGTCTCGAATCGCGGTCGAATTTTTGCGCTGCAACATGGGCTTGCCAGCGGAGCGAACGGCCGCCACATCTATTGTACGTACGAGGCAAGAGATGAGGTTTGATGCTTTACGACGCCTATGAAGTGCAGCGCTCGCTTCTCGCAGGTGCGAGCAAGCTTGCAGGTCTGGGCGCCGGATGGCTGAACAACCCCGCCAATCCCTTCGGTTATAGCGCCATGGGGCCGCTTGTTGCGGCGAGCCTCGAAGTCTTTGCGCATGCGGCGGCGCCGCGCGGAAAGCCGGAATTCGGAATCGACGATGCTCATGTCGGGCGGAAAGACGTTCCCGTCATCGAGGAGATCCTGCTTCGCAAGCCGTTCGGTCAGCTCAAGCGCTTCTACCGGGAAGGGGTGAACGTCGGGCCGCGCCTGCTGGTCGTCGCTCCGATGTCGGGCCACTATGCGACGCTGCTGCGCGGGACGGTCGAGCGGCTCCTGCCGAGCTTCGATGTCTACATCACCGACTGGCGTGACGCGAAGATGGTGCCGCTCCAGGACGGCAGCTTCGATCTCGATGATTATATCGATTACCTCATCGAGTTCCTCGAGCTGATTGGTGAGCAGACCGGGGAGCGCCCGCACCTGCTCGCGGTTTGCCAGCCGGCGGTGCCCGCATTCGCGGCGACGGCGCTGATGAATGAGGACAAGAACCCCTGGCGGCCCAAGACGCTGACGATGATGGGCGGTCCGATCGATACCCGCAAAGCGCCGACCGCGGTCAACACGCTCGCGACGCAGCGGCCGTTCGCCTGGTTCGAGCAGAACGTGATCGCGACGGTCCCGATGATCTACCCCGGCGCGGGGCGGAAGGTTTATCCGGGTTTCCTGCAGCTTGCCGGCTTCATGACCATGAACCTCGGCTCGCACCTCATCAGCCACTGGGAAATGTTCAAGCATCTCGTCGTTGGCGACGAGGAGAGCGCCCACGCGACGCAAAAGTTCTACGACGAATATCGTTCAGTCTGCGACATGACGGCCGAGTTCTACCTCCAGACCGTGGACGTGGTGTTCCAGCAGCACCAGCTGCCGAAGGGCGAGATGGAGCACCGCGGGCGGCTGGTGCGTCCTGACGCGATCCGCGACACCGCGCTGCTCGCGATCGAGGGAGAGCGCGACGACATTTCCGGTATCGGCCAGACCAAGGCGGCGCTCGACATTGCGACGAAACTTCCCGAGGCGAAGAAGCAATATTTCCTCGCCAGGGACGTCGGCCATTACGGCATTTTCAACGGCCGAAAATGGCGCGAGCGCATCGCGCCGGTGGTCGAGAAATTTATCAGAGCGAACGACTAAGTTCCTTCCTGTCGGCGGAGCCGATGGGGAGGGGAACCATGCAGCAAAGACTGCATGGTGGAGGGGTAATGGAGCTACTGATTTCCACCCCTCCACCATTCACTCTGCGGTGAATGGTTCCCCTCCCCACGAGCTGTGCTCGCAGGGAGGGAATTAGGTCTTCACCCTGACTCCGCCCAACATCGTCAGCGCAACCACGCTCGCGAGCGCCGACACGACCGCCGACACCGTCATCGCCACGTGAAAGGCGCCGAACAGCGCGGCGCCGCTTGCAGCAAGAACTGCACCCAGAAGCGCGGTCGCGATCAGTCCTCCGGTGCGGGCCACCGCGCTGTTGAAGCCCGATGCCATTGCGACGTGCTTCTCCTCGACCGAGCCGAGCACTGCGGCGGTGAGCGGCGCGACGGCGATGGTCATGCCCAGCGCCATTACGAGGATCGCGGGAAACGCCCCGCTCCAATAACTCGTCCGCATCCCGATCAGCCATGACAGCAGCAGCCCCGCCGCGACGACCAGCGGTCCAATCGTCAGCGGCAGCCGGGGCCCGATCCGCGCGGCGAGGCTTCCCATGCTCGGCGAAGCGGCGGTCATCAGGATTGGCATCGGCAGGAGTGCGAGTCCGGCCTCGACGGGCGAATAGCCGCCGCTGCTGATCAGCACATAGGGGATGAGCAGCATTGCCGCGCCGAACGCGCCGTAGAGCAGGAAAGTGAGCAGGTTCAGCCCGGAAAAGCAGCGGTTCGCGAAAAGCTCCAGCGGCATCATCGCGCGATCTGCCCGCCGATGTTCGGCAAAGAGGAATCCGAGGAGCAGCAGGAATCCGGCCACGATCGCGATGATGGCCGTCGCCCCCGCGCGCCTGTGCGCGGACCACAAGGTCAGACCATAGGTCAGTCCGCCGAGGCCGCCTGTCGCGAGCAGCGCCCCGGCATAGTCGGTACGGCCGCCGTCACGCTCGCGGCTTTCATCGACGAAGCGGATCGCAAGCAGGATCGCTCCGAGCGCGAGCGGCAGGTTGATGTAGAAAATCGCCGGCCAGCCGACCGTACCCACCAGCCAGCCGCCGATCAGCGGAGCGACGGCAGCGGCGGCAGCTCCGGCTGCCGCCCAAATCCCCACCGCGCGTCCGCGCTTTTCACCGTGAAATGCGGCGTTGAGCAACGCCAGGCTGTTGGGAAGGAGCAGCGCCGCGCCGATCCCCTGGAGCGCGCGGGCGCCGAGCAGGATCGGCAGACTCGGCGCGAGCGCGCAGGTGAGCGATGCAACACCGAACAGGCTCGTGCCGATCACCAGCAATCGCCGCCGGCCGAAATGATCGCCGAGCGCTCCGCCGAGGAGCAGCAAGGCGGAAAGCGGCAGCAGATAGGCGTTCACGACCCATTGGGCTTGCTCGGCCCCGGCCCCGTAACCGGCCTTGATCGCCGGCAGCGCGACATTGAGCACCGACGCATCGACGAAACTGAGGCTGGACGCGAGGATGCAGCAGACCAGCGTCCAGCGCGGATGCGTTTCCTCCCCTGCATTCGCAGGGGAGGGGGACCGCCGAAGGCGGTGGAGGGGCCCCTCCGTCGCGCTTCGCGCTGCCATCAGCCGCAGGCCGGCATGCCCCCAGCATGCCGGAACGGCTGATCCCTCGAAATCGAGGGGAGGATGTTAGTCAATCCGCTGCGCGATCGCCGCTTCGACCATGTTACGCCACATCTCGGCGTCCCCGACGGCAGCCATCGCTTCGTCTGGCTCCCGCGCCGTATGCAACACCGCGAGCGCCTGGTTCACATGCTCGCGCCATGTCCGGTCGACTTCCTCGGCCGCATGTCCGTTGTCGCCATCGGCGTTCGCGCTGAGCTTGGCGCCGGCGAGGACGCGGGCGATCCGTTCGAGCAGCGGGCAATTGGATTCGGGCATGGAATGTTCCTCCGTTTCTCCCCTCAACCCGCTCCGCCCGTTTCGGTTTCGGCCGGAGGCATGCCGGCAAGTTTGCGAGCGGCGTGGACCAGCTCGACCGGAAGCATCGCGACAATCGTCGTGTTGTGCTCGACCCCGATTTCGCTGAGCGTCTGAAGCCGGCGTAGCTCGAGCGCTGCCGGTACGGTACTGATCGTGTCCGCGGCCTGGGAGAGCTTGGTCGCGGCTTCCTGCTCACCTTCCGCGCGAATGATGCGCGCGCGCTTCTCACGGATCGCTTCTGCTTCCTTGGCGATGGCGCGCTGCATCTGTTCGGGGATGTCGACATCCTTGATCTCGACCGAATCGATTTCGACGCCCCACTTCAGCGAGGCTTCGCGAAGCAGTTGTTGGAGCCGCTGATTGATCGAGACCCGATTCTTGAGCATGTCATCAAGATCGCTTTGGCCGATCGCGTCGCGCAGCGCCGTTTCGGCCGCCTGCACTGTAGCGGACATCCAGTTTTCGACCGAATTCACGACCTGGATCGGCGATTCGGCGCGAAACCAGAGGACCGCGTTGACGCGCACCGCGACGCCGTCCCGCGTAATCGTTTCCTGAGTCTCGAGCTGATAGGTGATGATGCGCGTGTCGACCCTGACCACGCGATCGACGAACGGGATCAGCCAGTACCAGCCGGGCCCCTTCATCTCACCCAGGCGCCCGAGTCGAAACAGCACGGCGCGCTGATATTCGCGGTTGATCCCGAAACTCTTGAGAATCGTGATCAGGATGAGGACCAGGATAGCGGCGAGGACGCCAAGGACGACCGGCATGGACCTTCCCCCGAGAGGAGTCGTGCCCCTTTACAGCAATCTCAGGTTGCGGTCGCTGCCGCTGGCGGACAGTCGGCCATTCGCGAAAGCGATCGCGCGACGAGCTTGTGGACTTGATCGGGCGTTAGCGCCGCCAGCTGCTTCAATGTCCGGTGCTGCCCGACGTCGGTCACCACCATCAGCCCGACATAATAGCCGAAGCGGCGCGGGAGATTCGGCGACAGCGGCTGGCCTCCGCCCATGAACAGCGGCCCATAATCTTTCGGGTCCTTGGATTCGAGCCGCGCGCGGACGGCGCAGATCGCTTCCTGCTTGTGCGCTTCAACCGCGGGCCGGAGCGGCTGCGGGATCGTGAGCCCCAGCGCCTCGTCCGGAGCTCCGGGATTGAGCTTGGAAGCGACGTAGGTCGCGAGGCCTTCCTCCCACAGGTTGCACCACACGGGATCGCATTCCGGGAAGGTCCGGTGGTGCATCAGGTGAAACAGCTCATGCTCGATGAACGGCTTTATCGGCTTGCCGTTGTAGAGCTCGTCGATCATGTCCGCACCGAACAGCAGCCGGTTGCCTTCGGGCAGGTCGCGCGTGCCGCCGTCGAACTCGCGGAAGCTGTCGACGAGATAGATGGGCGGATAGCCGCGCATCGGGCCGAACACGGATTCGAACTGCTTCTTCGCTGGGGCGACCAGCGACTGGAATTCACGACTGACGCGCATGATTCCGGCGCGCCGCCCGGGATAGGCCTTGAGCCCGCGAAGGACATTCGCGTGGTACTTCTCCGGCGTCATGTAGTCCTTGACCCGATCGGGCGAGTAGAAACCGGGGAGCACCTTGGCGAAGTCCGCCTCGAACGCTTGCGCGCGCCTGTCGTCAGGCAGGTCCTTGGTCTCGTTCCAGATCCGGTCGAACGCGGGGATCAGATCGACGAACTTGAGTCCATCGGCCGCCCTGTGATGCCTGTGCGCCGGAGGAGCCGCTCCCATGAGCGCGATGGCGGCTCCGATAAACGCAAGTATTTTCATGCGAATCCTCTATCTGTATTGTAGGAACAATACAGTCATTGCAAAAGCCGACAAGCGAGAAACTGAGGTGCAGCTAGACGCCAACCGCTTGCCTGAAGAGGTGCGTGTCGGCGTACTGGACGAAATTCGTGATGCGACCGTTCTGAACGGTCCAGAGGTGGGCGAATGGCGTGGCGAGTTCGCCAACAGAACCCATCCCGCGGTAAGTCCCGAGCGCTAGCACCTGATCGTCACCAGCGGCCATTATCTCATCCGGCTGGGCGGTGAATCCCTGGACGTCATGCATGATTGGACCGAAGACGTTCGCCGCCACTTCTCCGAACCCGCGGTAAACGCCGCCATATGGCATCCCGGCGGCTTCGACCCAATGCGTGTCGGCGAGCAACTCTTGAAGGGAAGACATATCGCCTTCAGCGAATGCCGAATAGAGCTGCTGTACAGTTTTCGTCCGGTCGGACATCGTGCTTCCCCCTCATTCGTCAGAGAATTTCAAATAACCCCGCAGCGCCCATGCCGCCGCCGACGCACATGGTGACCACGACATGCTTGACGCCCCGGCGCTTGCCCTCGATCAGCGCGTGCCCGGTCATCCGAGCGCCGCTCATGCCATAGGGGTGACCGATCGAGATCGACCCGCCGTCGACGTTCAGGCGATCCTCCGGAATTCCGAGCTGCTCCGCGCTGTAGATCACCTGCACGGCGAAGGCCTCGTTCAATTCCCACAGGCCGATGTCGTCGATCTTCAGATCGAACCGCTTGAGCAGCTTCCTGACCGCGTCGATCGGACCGATGCCCATTTCGTCCGGCTCGGTCCCGGCCACGGCCATGCCGACGTAGCGACCCATCGGCGCAAGCCCACGTCGTTCGGCTTCGCTGGCCTCCATCAGAATGCACGCCGAGCTGCCGTCGGAAAGCTGGCTCGCATTGCCGGCGGTGATCGACGTATCGGGACCGAGCACCGGATTGAGGCCGGACAGCCCCTCGAGAGTCGTGTCGGGACGGTTGCCCTCGTCCCTGGAGAGAGTCACTTCCTTGTGCGAGATCTCGCCCGTTTCCTTGTCCTTGACTGCCATCACGGTGGTGACGGGGACGATCTCGGCATCGAAGCGGCCGCCGGCCTGCGCCGCAGCGGTGCGCTGCTGGCTCTTGAGCGCATATTCGTCCTGCCGTTCGCGGCTGATGCCATAGCGTTTGGCGACGGTCTCGGCGGTCTGGAGCATCGGCATATAGACATGCTTGTGCATGGCGATCAGCGACGGATCGGGCGCGATCCGCATCTCCGGCGTCTGGACCATGCTGATCGAATCTTGGCCGCCGGCGGCGACCACATCCATCCTGTCGACGATGATCTGCTTGGCGGCCGTGGCGATCGCCATCAGGCCGGACGAGCACTGACGATCAATCGTCATGCCTGAAACGCTAACGGGGCAGCCGGCGCGAAGCGCGACCTGCCGACCGATGTTGCCGAACTGCGTGCCTTGGGTGAGCACCGCGCCCCAGACGACATCGTCGATCTCGCCCGCATCGATTCCGGCCCGTTCGATTGCCGGCTTCAGCGACAGTGCGCCGAGTGTCGGCCCAAGCGTCGCGTTGAACGCACCCTTGTAGGCGCGGCCGACCGGCGTCCGGGCGGTGGAAACGATCACGGCATTGCGCATCAAATACTCCTCAAATGAACATCAGTCCCAGCCACACGGCGGTCAGCGCGGGCTTTTCCTCGCCCTCAATTTCGACCGTGACAATATGGCGCAGCAGAACCTGCCCCGGCGCTTTCTCCTCGACCGAGTCAAGCGTGAAGCGGCCACGGACGCGGCTCCCGGAGCGGACCGGCGCGAGGAAGCGAACGCGGTCCAGGCCGTAGTTCACCGCCATCCTCAATCCTTCGGGCAGCAGCATCGCCTCGGCGCCCATGCGCGACAGCAGCGACAGCGTCAGGAAACCGTGGGCGATCGTTCCGCCGAACGGTGTCTGCGCTGCGGCTGCAGCGTCGACGTGGATGAACTGCTGGTCCTCGGTCGCTCCCGCGAATGCATCGATTCGCTCCTGGTCCACGGTGGTCCAGTCCGAAACGCCAACCTCTTGGCCAATGCGAGTTTTGATCTCGGTCAGCTTGGCGAGCGGCATGGCGATTGTGTAGCGGTGCCGACACAGGGAACAAGAGCAAGGGGGCGTAGCCATGATCTTTCATTTCTCGATTGCCGCCGACAATCCGAAGCGGACTGCGACCATGCTGGCCGAGCTGTGGCGCGGCGAAGCGCTACCGTTTCCGATGCTGGGCCACGGGAGCTGGATCGCTCATGCCGGTGACGACCGCCGCTCGAGCATCGAGGTTTATCCGCGCGATGTCGCGCTCCATCCCGCAGAACGCTTCGGCGACCTGCAGCCGGAGCAGGTGTCGCGGCACGGTCCATTCCACGCGGCCGTCGCAACGCCGCTCGGCATCGATGAAGTCGAGGAGATCGGCCGCCGCTACGAGTGCAAGACGCGGGTTTGTCAGCGTGGGCCATGGTTCCGGGTGATCGAGTTCTGGGTCGACGATTGCCTGATGCTGGAAATGCTCACACCGGAAATGCAGCAGGAATATATGACCAACGTGACGGTCGAGAATTGGCATTCGGCGCTCAGCAATGTGTTCAAGCTGACGCCCGAGGGCGAGCCGATGGACGGCGCCGAGGCGGCCTAGAATGGAAGCGGCGCGGGCGCCAGGTCGGAGGCCCTGACCAGCTTCAGCTTGTGCTCGGTCAGCGCTTCGATCAGCGCTCGAAGGATGGCTGCCCGATCGGTCGCGAGCTTGTCCGAATCCCGGGTCGAATCGTCATAGACGAGGTCGAAGGCGAGACCGCTCGCTCCTGCGCCGGAGAGCACGCACCGCACGAGCTTGCATCCCTTCTGGGCCTCGACCGCTTCCTGGGCAGCGGCAGAGACCGCGTCGACGGTTCTAGCCGACACCTCGCCGCCGATCGCAAGATAGAGCGTCACGCGCCGCGCCTTGGACTGCGCCATGTTGTGGATTTCGCGCTCGAGCAGCTTGGTGTTGGCCATGATCAGCTGCTCGCCGGTGATCGCGCGAAGGCGGGTGGTCTTGAGGCCGATGCGTTCGACCGTACCCGTGCTCTGGTCGTAACGGATCGTGTCGCCGCGCTTGAATGGCTTGTCGAACAGGATCGACAGCGCCGCGAACAGGTCGGCGAAAATGCCCTGTGCGGCGAGGCCGATCGCAATGCCGCCGATCCCGAGGCCCGCAACGAGCGCCGTGACGTTCACCCCCAGATTGTCGAGGATCAGGATCCCGGCGATCGCGAACAGAGTGACGCTGACCAGCAGGCGAATGATCGCCATCGCATTGCCGAGCGTCCCCGAGCCCTGCTCCTCCGCGACCTTGCGGCCGACGAGTCCGAGGATCAGCTCCCGGCCCCAGACGGCGCCCTGGATCGCGAAGGCGATCACGAAGGCGATGTCGATCAGCCGCTCGATCTTGTGAGGAAGCTCGATGTAGGTGCCCACCACATCGGCAGCCGCCAGCACCATGAACAGCACGCTGGTCCGGGCGAGCACACGTCCGATAACCGTTCGCCAGCTCCAGCCTTCGGGGTCGCGGCGGACCGCAGTCCGCCCCAGCTGGCGCAGGAGCAGCATCACCGCGACGATGACGAGCGCAACGACGATCCCGGCCAACAGCCGATCGCGATTGAGCTCCAACCAGGCCGAAAGCTTGTCCGCCCCCATCATCCCTCCGTCTTGGCGGCGACTAGGCCCGCAATCAAGCGGCGCATAAATCCTCCCCGGCACGGGGAGGGGGACCATCCGAAGGATGGTGGAGGGGCCCCCTCCGTCAGCCCCGCTTCGCGGGACTGCCACCTCCCCGTTTCGGGGAGGATTTGCGATCGAGAAACTGCATCAGGCCGACTTCCGCGCTCGAAAGGCGCCTCTTCCCGTTCGGCCGCTCCATTCCGGCCAAAGGATCGCGGGGGTCCAGCTTCACCGCGTCGAGCAGGGCAGGGTGGACGTAGGATTTGCGGCTGATCGCCGGCGTATTGCCCAGCGCCTCGGCGACCGGCTCGACCACCGTCTTGACGCTGATCCGCGCATGCTCGGCCTTCTTCAGCATTTGCTCGAACGCGATTACGCTCGCGCTCCAGGTCCGGAAATGCTTGGCGGTGAAATCTCCCCCCGTCGCGTCCTTGATATAGTCGTTGACGTCGCCCGAGGTGACCGGCTTCGGCTCGCCGTCGCCATTGATATATTGAAACAGCATCTGGCCGGGCAGGTCCTGGCAGCGCTTGCAGATGCGCTTCAAATTCGTGTCGGTGATCTTCACTTCATGGATGATCCCGTGCTTGCCGGTGAAGCGCATCATCAGCCCATGACCGGTGCGCTTGAGGTGCCGACTCCTGAGTGTGGTTGCGCCGAAGCTCTTGTTCTCGCGCGCATATTCCTCGTTGCCGATCCGAATATGCTGCCGGTCGAGCAGGCGCACGACGGCGGCGAGCACCGCTTCGCGGGTGAGATCACGGCGCTTTAGATCCTTCTCGACCTTTAGCCTCAGCTTCGGCAGCGCCTTCCCGAACTCGAGCAGCCCTTCATATTTTGCGCTCTCGCGTTTCTCGCGGAACTCGGGATGGTAGCGGTATTGCTTGCGCCCGCGCGCATCCACCCCCGTCGCCTGAAGATGTCCGCTGGCATCTGCGCAGAACCAGGCATCGGTGTAAGCCGGTGGAAGACCGACGGCGTTCAGCCGGTCGATCTCCTGGCGATTGGTGATCCGTTCGCCGTCCGCATCGAAATATGCCCAGTAAGTGCCCCTCCGTTTGCGCGTGATTCCAGGCTCGGTATCGCTGCTATGCCTCAACACGGCGCTAGACGCTTCACTCGACTCATCGACGGGCATAAGCGAGCGAGAGAGCGGGCGGGTTCCTGTGGTCACGAGGCAAGGAGACATAAAGATGCCCAGAATTCCCGACGCGCGAGTGCTCATCGTCGCCGCCAACGGCTTCGAGGAATGGGAGCTGTTCGGTCCGCGCCAGATCCTGCAGGAGAAAGGGGCCGACGTGGTCCTCGCCTCGCTGACGCTCGACCCGATCCAGGCGACGGTGCACGACGAACCCGGCCGCACGATCAAGCCCGACTTGACGATCGACCAGGCGAATGCCGACGACTTCGACGCGCTCATTCTGCCCGGCGGCGTGCGCAATCCCGATACGCTGCGCATTCACGGCAACGTCGTCGAGCTGATCCGCCGCTTCGACGAGCAGGGGAAGCCGATCGGCGCGATCTGCCACGGCCCATGGCTGCTGGTCGAGGCCGACCTGCCCCGCGGCCGGACGGCGACGAGCTGGCCGTCGATCCGCACCGACCTCAGGAACGCCGGCGCGAATGTCGTTGACGAGCGGTCGGTCACCGACGGCAATATCGTCACCAGCCGCAATCCGGACGATGTCGAGGCGTTCACCAATGCGCTCATCGACCTCATCGAGAACGAGCCCGAGGTCGAGGAAATTCGCGAGCCGAGCGAGCTTCCGGCCTAACGGACTTGCAACCAATTCGTGGCATCAGCTCGCGCGATGAACGCGAGACTGATCGATCGCATTGAAACGAACGCGGAGCGGCTTGCGGCGGCGCTGTTCGGGGCCGCGGTGGGCTATGCCGCATACACTTGGCTGAAGGCTTCCGTCTTCGAGCCGCGGCTTGGTGGCTGGGCAGCCGCCGCGGCAGTGGCAGCCTTTCTGCTGTGCAGCACCGTCCTCGAACGACTGGCGCGGGGGCAATCGCGTTTTCGGGTTCCGGTATTCGACCTGCGTGAGTTCGACACATCTGAAACCGGCGAACTGCTGCTCACCGACAAGGTCGACGGCGAGCTTCTGCTCACTGAAGCAGACCGGCTGGCGCCCAGCGCGTCCGTCGACCCGCTACTGCTCGACGATGTCCTCAGAGAGATCGGGCCCGATGCACGGGTCGTCCGCCTGTTCGATCGAAAGGCCATGCCGACGCCCGGAGAGCTCAAGAGTCGAATTGACGACCACGTCGGGCAGGCGTCCGCCACGGCCGCGCCCGTGGACGCGTCGCAGGCGCTCTCGGACGCCTTGGCCGAGCTCAGGCGATCGCTGCGCTAGTCCTCGGCCACGGTCAGCGCTTCGATTGTGAAGCTCGTTGATCCGTCCGCCGATCGGGTTGGTTCACCTATCACGGCAATGTCGGCGACGATGATCCCAGGGATGCTGAACTCCGCATCCTCGAGACCGGCACACATGCGCTCGACAACCTCGCTCGAGTCCGGTCCGGATACCCTGAGGTCGATTACATGCCGCTCGCCGTTGAGCGTCAACGAACGCCAGTCGACCGACTTTGCGTCCGTAAGCAAAATCCTATCGCGCGTTGCTCCAGATCGTGCAATGAGCGCCCGCAACAGTGCCGCCGCGGCAGTCGACATCGCGATTCTGATCATTGTACCGCAGCCTCCAGATAGGCGCGGACGCGCTCCACGGTGGCCGGCCGCGGGTCGCGGCCATTGCGCAAATCGAAGACAAACCGCGGATCTCCAACGGCTTCCCGTCCGAACCGGGTCGGAGCGGTGTCATTATGGCGTAGGAATTTTTCCACTTCTCTGAGCAAATTCACTTGGCGTTCCCTTACAAGTCTCATGCGACTCGGCGGCTCGTTACCTTCCAACGCAATTCCTACTTGTCTAGGCACTTACCTATCACTACTAAAGGCTCGTTAATGCTAAATGATCCCCGCCTTGTTCTTGAACGGCTCTGCGCAGAGCGCGGCGAGGACTTTGCCGGCCTGTCCCGGATGCTCGGGCGCAACGCCGCCTACATTCAGCAATATGTCCGGCGCGGAGTCCCGAAGCGGCTCGGTGAGGAGGAGCGGCGCAAGCTCGCGCGCTATTTCGGAATTGCCGAAGCGGTGCTCGGCGGGCCGGCGGAGGAGTCCGGAGCTCCTGCGGGGCTGCTCAGTGTGAAGCGGCATGCGGTCGCGGTTTCGGCCGGTCCCGGAGCGATCCCGAGCGAAGAGCTCGGCAAACCTTATTTCGCGTTCGACGAGCGGTGGCTGAAGGCGCTGACCCCGAGCCCGCCGCCCAAGCTTTCCATCGTCCGGGTCGAAGGCGATTCGATGGCGCCGACGCTCAATGCCGGGGACGACATCCTGGTCGATCTCGGCGACTCAGCCGAGCGGCTGCGCGACGGAATCTATGTGCTGAGGATCGATGACGCTTTGGTCGTCAAGCGGATCGCGCTAAACCCCGTTGGCCGGCGAGTGACGGTGCAGTCCGACAATCCCGCCTATCCCGATTGGCCGGATTGCAGCCTCGACAAGATCAACTGCATTGGCCGGGTGATCTGGTCGGGACGGCGGATCGTCTAGCCTATTCGCCGCGGTGGGCCCGGTCGACCAGCCAGGTCGCGACCGCCAGGACGATCCCGATGCCTAGACCGATCAGCACGCCCTTCAGCGGGTTGCGGATCGACAATCCGTAAAGGAAGCCGAGCATCAGGAAGATCGCGAGGAAACATCCTCCGGCGCGGGTACGGCTGCCTTGTTGCATGGAGCGCCCATGGCAGAGCGGTGGGGGAAGCGCCAGCCGCTAAGCCGGGAAGTTCATGCGCCTCACGATTGCCTGGAAGCGCGGATCATTGCGGATCGGATCGAGCATCTCGTCGGTGTTCAATCCCGTGAGACCATCGTCCCGGTTGCTCCAGGCTTTTTCCAGCTCGGCGATTGCTTCGTCTGTCCGATGTTGCTGAGCAAGCACTTCGGCGTACTGGTAGTGCGCCGCATCTCCGGCTCGCTGTTGAATTTCCTTCAGCAACCGGTTCGATTCCGCCCGGTTCCCCTCGCGTTCGTACAGGATCGCCTCCCACACCATGGACTGCGCGTTATCGTGTGCCTTCGCGAACTCGATCTTCGCTTGGTCGAACTTGCCCATTTGCATGAGGATCAACCCATGCCACGACCTCGGCCACGCGAGATCGGGCGCAAGCGCAATGGCCTGCCTCTCGGAAGTCTCGGCTTCCGGATAGCGGTGCAGATAATAGAGCGCTTGAGCCTTCGCGTGATACGACCACGGATTGAGCGGGTCCGAAGCAACCATGCGCTCGGCAAGTGTGACTGTCTGCGCGTATTCTCCAATGGCCTGAAGCATGAGCAAATAATTGTTGATATCGTACACATCGTACGAAGCGCCCGAACTTCGAGCGAGCAGCGAACGCATGAAGCCCGCCTGTTGGAACGCGTCCTTCATTTTGAATTGGAAAAACAGGTTGGCGGCAAGCACGCTCCGCGCGTCGAACGAACGGGGCGCAAAAGCGATGGCTTGCCGGGCGAGCTGCTCCCCCTCCGAAAATCGCCGCGACCGTTCGGCGAGGGTCGACGGCTCGTCCGCCATCGCGGTCACCGTTCCCGCCTTCATGGCGAGCGCATCGCCGTACCTTGGGTCGAGAGTTAGCGCCGAATCGAGCAGGCCGATGACTTGTTGCGAGCCCGCATCGGAGTCGTCCCGGCGTGCGACGGCACGGGCCTGTAGTAGAAGGTCTTGAGCCGCGGCGTTCCGAGTGCCTCCTTCGGCAAGCACATCACTGACCGCATCGCCGAGTTGTAATTTCAGCGCGTCCGCGACCTTCGACGCGATGTCGGTTTGAATCTGGAGAGAATCTCCGGGCGCGCGATCATAGGTTTGCGACCAGCGTTCAACACCGTTGCGCCCGTCAACAAGCTGCGCGCTAATCCGAATCATGGTTGGCGAACGCCGCACGCTCCCGGTCAGGATATTGACGACGCCAAGCTTCGCAGCGGCGGTCTTCGCGTCGGCGTTGCGCATCGCTTCGGAGGAGGTGCGGGCGATGACTTGAAGGTCCGCCACGTGCGACAGGTCACCGCGCAGCTCCTCGGCGATTCCGTCGGAAAAGTAGGTCTGAGACGGATCGCCGCTCAGGTTCTCGAACGGCATCACCGCGATGCTGTTCGACTTTGCCGCGGCGGGACGTGCCAAAAACCAGGCGCCGCCGCCGGCGATCGCGATTGCCGTGACCGAGCCGACGGCAATCAGCGCGCGGCGGTCTACCCCTTGCTGCTCGGCCGACGAGGTTCGCGCCTTCTTCGCCTTGATCCCGAACCGCGACCGGAGGGCGGTCACAACTGCCTCATACCGCGGGTCCGAAGTGTCGCCCTTCCAGCCCGTGAGGTCGAGCGCCTGCATCTCACCGAATCCGAGCGGCGGGTCGACCTTGTCGATGCGCACGGGCAGGTAGGTCTTGCGCTTTTGGGCGCGCGCCGCCTCGTCGCGGACGAACTCGCCGTTCGGGCCGACCGAGCGCTTGCTCCACACGACGATCACGCATTTGGCGGCTTCGAGATGGCGCAGGATGGTCTGCCGCCACTCTTCGCCGCCGCCGATGTGTGCGTCCCACCAGACCGAGACTCCACCGGTTTCGAGCGCGCGCACCAGCGGCGCGATGCGCGCCCGGTCCTCAGCCTTGTACGAGACGAATACGTCCGTCATCCCGCAGCCCCCGAGCACACTCTTAACATGGTCAACGGCTTGTTGACGACATTTGTCGGCAGTCGCGAAACGGGGCTGGGCGTAAGGCAGCGCCGATGGACAGTCCCTTCATCCACGGCCGTCTCGCACTCGCCGATGCTTCCGATTTGATCGAGCGTTTCGGCGATGACGCAGGCTTCGAAGCGGCG
Source organism: Sphingomicrobium sp. (assembly GCA_051962455.1). Taxonomy (GTDB): domain Bacteria; phylum Pseudomonadota; class Alphaproteobacteria; order Sphingomonadales; family Sphingomonadaceae; genus Sphingomicrobium. The sequence continues at coordinate 43,390 of JBQCCG010000076.1, forward strand.
ATCCGCGCCGAGCGCAGCCGCGACGACGGCAATGTGGCGCGCTTCTGCCATTGGCGGCAGATCGAGCGCGTCATAGCGACGCTCAGCAGCGACGAAGCGCTCGGAACCATCCACTAAGACCCTCAAACATCGAAGGAACATACTGGTGCCATTCAGGAGCGCTGGTTAAGGCTTTCCGCTTGATGAGCGGGCGGGGTTCAGGGCTGTATGCCGCGCGGCTGCTGTGCGCGGCAGCCGCCGTTGCCTTGTCGCACGCGCCGGCATTCTCGCAGGTCGCCCCTCCGCCGGCTCCCGCTCCCGAGCCCACGCCCAATGGCGCCGACCTCGACCCCAATGCACCACTGGCGCCCTTGCCGGATCTCGGCGTTCCCTGGCCCGATCTCAAGCCGAGCGAGACCGCCCCGCCGGCCGCGGTGACGACCACGGTCAAGGGCAGGAAGCAGACGCAGGCGGTGGCCGAGAGCGCCGGGAACATCCGCTACACCGTCGAGGTCTTGGGGTTGGCCTCGATCGGCAATGCCGAAGACTTGCTCCACCAGTTCCGCGCACAGTCGGCGCTCGAGGCCGAGCGCAAGGACCCGGCCAACGCCGCGCAGATCGGCCGCCGCGCCAGCGCCGATGCCGACCTGTTGACCCAACTGCTCCGTTCCCAAGGCTTTTACGACGCGGACGTCGAGCCGAGCACCGAACGGGCTGGCGACGGATTGCGCGTGATCCTGACAGCCGACCCGGGACCGCAATACCGGTTCGCGACGGTCGATTTGCCCGGCCTGGAGGCTGCGGGCCCGAACGCTGCAAAGCTCAGCGACGCATTCGGAGTGAAGCCGGGCGACCCGGTGATCGCCGCCGACGTGATCGCCGGCGGCCTCGCGCGGACCCAAGCGCTCGGCGAGGAAGGCTATTCCGAGGCCAAGATCGGTGAGCCGGACATCGAGGTCAATCATCAGACCCATCTCGCCAGTCTGATCCTTCCGGTGAATCCGGGGCCGATTGCACGCTTTGGCACGATCCACGTCAGCGGACGGCCGCCGTTCAGCGCGCATCACGTTGCGATCATTGCGCGCTTCAAGCGCGGCGATCCGTTCAAGCGATCGAAGATCGACGACCTCAGGCGCGCGCTGATCGCGACGACGCTGGTCGCCAACGCCGACATCCAGGTTGTGCCGGTCGAGGGCGGCCGGGTGGTCGACCTCAATGTGCATCTCGAACCTGCACCGTCGCACACGATCGCGGGGCAACTCGGCTATGGGACAGGGCAGGGCGCGAGCATCGAGGCGAGCTGGACCGACCGGAATTTCTTCAACCCCGAAGGCGCGCTCACGCTTCATGGAATCGCGGGCACGATGGAGCAGCTGGTCGGCGTTCAGTTCCGGCGTTCCGATTTCCTCCAGCGCGACCAGACTCTCAACGTGCAAGCGTCGGTCTCTCACCAGACGTTCGCCGCCTACAAGGCGAAGACCGTCGACCTCGCCGCGAATATCGAGCGGCAGAGCAACTTCATCTGGCAGAAAAAGTGGACGTGGAGCTACGGCGGCGAATGGCTCGCGACCGACGAGCGCGGCGTGTTCAGCAGCGCGGGAATCAAGGACACCAAGACCTTCCTCATCGCCGCTTTGCCGCTCGCGCTTGGCTATGACGGCAGCGACAATCTGCTCGATCCGACACGCGGCTTCCGCCTCAGCGGGCATGTGAGCCCGGAAATCTCGTTCCACGGCGGGCACATGACCTATGTCCGCGCACAGTTCGACGCGAGCGCCTATCACCCGGTTTCCGACAATGTCGTACTCGCCGGCCGGATTCGGCTGGGGGCAATCCCCGGCGCAAGCCTGTTCGATATCGCGCCATCCCGGCGCTTCTACTCGGGAGGAGGCGGATCGGTACGCGGCTACGGCTACCAGCAGCTCGGGCCCAAGGATGTCGACGGCGATCCGATCGGCGGCCGCGGCCTGGCGGAGTTCGGTCTGGAAACGCGCATCCGGCTCAAGCAGTTCGGCGGCAATTTCGGGGTGGTGCCCTTCTTCGACGGCGGATCGCTGACCAGCAAGGCTTACCCCGATTTCAAGAACTGGCGTTACGCGGCGGGAATCGGGGTTCGCTATTATTCGAGCTTCGGACCGATCCGCGTCGACTTCGGCGTTCCGCTCGACCGGCAGAAGGGTGATGGCCCGTTTGCGGTTAGTGTATCGCTCGGTCAGGCCTTCTGATGACCGAGGCTGTCGTCGACACCAGACCCGAAGCACCGCCGCCGCGGCGCCTTCGCCGCGACTGGCCGAGGCGGCTGCTGAATGAACTGCTGGCGCTGTTCGTCGCGCTACTGTTCTTGCTGGCCGGGCTGCTCGTGCTGCTCGACAGCGCGCCGGGCCACCGCTGGATCGTCGATCGGATTGCTGGGATCGAAACCGCCTCCGGTCTTCGGATCCGGATCGGCCGGATCGACGGCTCGATCTTCGGCAAGTCCCAGCTCAGGAACGTCAGCATCGCCGACAGCCGCGGCGTGTTCCTGACCTCGCCCAACATCAAGCTCGACTGGACGCCCGGGGCGTGGCTCGAAAACAAGCTGTGGGTCGACAGCCTGACCGCCCAGCGCGTCACGCTCATTCGCCTGCCCAAGTTGAAACCGAGCACCAAAAAGGGCCCGATCCTTCCCGGCTTCGACATCCATGTCGGGGAATTCAGGATCGACCGGCTCGACATCGGCCCCCAAGTAAGCGGGACGGCGCGGAGCGGCAGCGTGGTCGGAAAGGCCAGCGTGAATCACGGGCGGGCGCTGGTCGAGCTCTTTTCGGTGATCGACCATGGCGGTGATCGCGTGGTCTTCCATCTCGATGCCGAGCCGGACCGAAACAAGTTCGACGTCAGGGCTCGGGTTGCGGCTCCGGCCGATGGCCTCGTCCCGGCCATCATCGGCACGCATCGCGCAATCAATCTCGCGATCGGTGGCAAGGGCAGCTGGAGTCACTGGCGCGGGTCGGCGGCGCTCGATCTCTCAGGCCGTCCGGCGGCACGCCTTGCGCTCGGCGTCGACAGCGGCCGCTACCGCCTGCAGGGGCAGTGGGCGCCCGCGCAATTCCTGACCGGCAAGCTCCAGCGCCTGACGGCGCCCGTCGTGACGATCCGCGGCGATGCGACGCTGAAGGATCGGCAGCTTGAAGGTGAACTGACCGCCGCATCGCCCGAGCTTCGTGCAGTCGCGAGGGGGACGGTCGATCTTGCCCACAACCGCTACCGTGCCATGCGGCTTGGCATCGATCTGCTGAAGCCGCCGGCGTTGTTCCCCAACATGACGGGCAAGAGCATCCGGATGGTCTGGACTCTGGACGGGCCATTCGCGACCGCCGATTATTCCTATCGGCTGACCTCCGATTACGTTCAGTTCGACAATAACGGCTTCACTGGACTCCATGCGGAGGGGCGGGGCCGCCTCTCCCCGTGGCCGATGCGCGTGCCGATTCGGCTCGCGGCAAAGGCGATCACCGGGATCGGCGACGTGGCAGGAGCGATGCTCGCCAATCCTCAGATCGAAGGCTGGCTGACGGTCACTCCGAAGCTCGTCCAGGGGCAGGACCTCAAGCTCACCAGCGCCAAATGGAATGGCAAGCTGTCGGTCCTGATCGATCTCGTCACCGGGCGTTTCAACGTCCTGCTCTCGGGCGCGATGCAGCGCTATCTGATCCCGGGGGTCGGGATCGTCGACGTGGTCACCGATCTCCACGTAGTGCCCGGTCCGAACGGCCACGGCAGCCATGTCGTCGGCACCGCCAAGGCATGGGTGCGCCGGCTGGACAACAGCTTCTTCCAGAGCCTGACCGGAGGCCTGCCCTCGCTCACGACCGACCTGGAGCGCGGCAACGACGGGATCGTGCACTTCACCAACCTCCAGCTCTATTCGCCCAGGCTGAGGCTGTCGGGTGCGGGCGAGCGATTCAAGGACGGCACCTTCCACATCACCGCCGTGGGGAAGCAGGCGAAATACGGGCCGCTGAAGATGGTGCTCGACGGCCATATCGAGCGGCCAAAGGTCCAACTGTTTCTTCCCCGCCCGAATGACACGCTTGGGATCACCGACATGCGCCTGTCGCTCGATCCGACCGCGGCCGGGTACAACTACAAAGCGAACGGCGGATCGCGGCTCGGCCCGTTCACTTCGCTCGGACAGATCCTGCTGCCGCACAATGCGCCGACGGTGATCGCCGTCGCGGCGCTCGATGCCGGTGGCGCCCATGCGAGCGGCAATCTCACCTCCCTGCCGGGCGGATTCAGCGGCCGCCTGACGCTCGCCAACGGCACGCTCGGCGGAACGCTCGACTTCTCTTCGGCGGGCGAGGCGCAGCGCATCGATGTGCACGTGACCGCGAGCAACGCCGTCTTCCCTGACGCCTTTTCGGTGCGAACCGGTCGCGCCGATGGGAACATCGTCCTCACCGATGACAGGACGACGCTGGACGGAAGCGTGGATGCGCATGGAATTTCGTCCGCCGGAATTACCCTCGCGCGGCTCACGGCCAATGCGAAGCTGGTCAACGGCAGCGGCCAGGTCCGGGCGGCATTCGCCGGCCGCCGCGGCGCGAACTTCGCTTTCTCGACGCTCGCGGATGTATCGCCCGATCGCGTTCGCCTCACCGGCAGCGGCAACATCGAGCGGCAGCCGCTGACGCTCAACGGACCGGCAGTTCTCACCCGCGAGGGCGACGGCTGGGCACTCGCTCCCACGGCGCTGAGCTTCGCCGGCGGCAACGCGACGGTCTTCGGCCGCAGCGGCTCCGCGCCCGAAGTCCACGCGCAGCTCGCCCAGATGCCTCTGCAGGTTCTGGACGTGCTGTGGCCCAATCTCGACCTGTCGGGCTCGGCGACGGGACGCGTCGATTATGCGTGGAAGAGCAGTCGCAGCGGCCGCGTGGATCTCAAGGTGCATGGGCTCAGCCGAGCCGGTCTCGTTCTCGCCTCCAAGCCGATCGACGTCGCGGTTGCAGCGCTGGTGAGCGGCAACCAGGCGGGGGTGAGGGCGGTGGCGGCGAGCGATGGTGCCATCGTCGGCCGGGCGCAGGCGCGCTTCGCTCCGCTCGGCAACGGGCCTCTGATGGCCGAACTGATGAACGCGCCTTTGTTCGCACAGCTGCGCTATGCCGGGCCGGCCGATACGCTCTGGCGGCTGACCGGAAGCGAGATCATCGACATGTCCGGCCCGCTGGCGGTCGGCGCGGACATTGGCGGAAGGCTTGCGGACCCGCAGATTCGCGGCTCACTCAAGACCGAGAACGGCCGGCTCGAAAGCCAGGTGACCGGCATGGTGATCGACCATGTCGCGACCCAGGCGCACTTCTCGGGACCGCAGCTCATCTTCAGCCAGATCAGCGGTCAGACCACCGGCGGCGGCAGCATTTCAGGAAGCGGCAGCGTCACTTTCTCGGGCGGCAAGACCCTGCTCAATCTGGCGTTCAACGCGAATCAGGCGCTGCTTCTAAACCGCGACGATGTTGCAGCGCGCGTCACCGGTCCGCTTCAGCTCAAGTCAGACGTGAACGGCGGCCTGATTTCGGGCGACCTTCACCTCAACAAGGGCAGCTTCCAGCTCGGCCGAGCCAGCGCCGCGGCCGCGGTCCCGCAGCTCAACGTCCACGAGACCGGGCTCGACGAGGAGGACGTGATCGAACCGGCGGCGCTCCATCCGTGGAAGCTCGACATCAAGCTCGCCGGCAGCAACCTCACGGTGACCGGCCTCGGCATCAACAGCCGCTGGAGCACCAACCTCCGGATCGGCGGGGTTGCCGACGCGCCGCGCTTCACCGGAACCGCCGACCTAATCCAGGGGAATTACGATTTCGCCGGGCGCATTTTCCGGCTCGATCGCGGAGTCATCCGCTTCCATGATGAGAGCCCGCCCAATCCGCTGCTCGACATTCACGCCGAAGCGACGGTCGAGGGCTTGGACGCAACCGTGAATGTCGCGGGGACCGGCCTCAAGCCGGAGATCACCTTCACAAGCTCGCCGCCGATGCCGCAGGACGAGCTGCTGGCGCGAATCCTGTTCGGAACGTCGATCACCAATCTGTCCGCGCCCGAGGCTCTGCAGCTCGCTTCGGCGGTCGCCGCCCTCCAGTCGGGCAGCGGCAGCCTCGATCCGATCAATGCGCTGCGGAAGGCGATCGGCCTCGACCGGCTGCGGATCGTTCCCGCCGACATCACGACGGGACAGAAGACCGCGCTCGGCGCGGGCAAGTACATTACCCGCAAGCTGTACGTCGAAGTAGTGACCGACGGCGCTGGCTATTCCGCGACGCAGGTCGAATATCAGATGACCCGCTGGCTTTCGCTGCTGTCGACCGTCTCGACGATCGGCCGCTCAAGTGCCAGCATCCGCGTCAGCAAGGATTATTGACACACTGCCGTTACCCCAGCGAAGGCTGGGGTTCATGCCAACGCAGCTCGACCGACCGGGAGAGGATCGCGAACATGGATGCCAGCCTTCGCTGGCATGAGGCGAGGGGGAGGGCTCAGTCGAATGAGACGGCTATTCTGGTTTGCGCTCGCGTCCAGCCTCATGAGCTTACCTTCTTGGGCCCCCGCCGAGGCTCAATCCATCGAGGCGCGGAAGATTCCGAATGCGCGCTTCATCAGGATCGAGATGATCAAGTTCAAGCCTGGCGGCGAGGATCGCGCGTTCGAGCTCGAGGACGAGTACATCAATCCGGCGCGCAAGCTGTCAGGCGTGTGGCCACTGGCCGAGTATCATACGCAGACCGGCCCGTGGGACAGGATCTACGTCTGGGATCTTCCGGGCGGGCTCGCGGACGTCGAGTGGCAGGTCGATCCGTCGCAGGCGAGATTCCTGGCGGCGCTGTCGAAGGTGTCGGGGAGCAAGGAGAAGGCACTGGCGATCACGGCCGAATGGAATTCGCTCGTAGAACGGCGCGAGACCACGATCGGCCACTATCATCCGCGATAAGCAAGGGGGAGGGACTGAGACCATCCATCTGACGGTTCGCCGCGGGCGGATCTACCTTCGCGCCGATTTCAAGCCGCTTCACGAAGGCAATGTGACCGACGAATAGATGCAGCCGCGGCGCGGGTTCATCGGAGCTCGCCAGCTGGTTCGGGGACAAGCCGTTCGGGCGGGAGCTGCACTTGCTCACGCGAGCCCCACAGCGCGTAATAGAGGACGAACAGCTCGCAGGCGACGGTGATCAGGAACGAGTGCTGAAGACCGATCGCATTATCGGCGAGCCAACCCTGACCGCTGACGAGCGCACCGCCGACGATGGCCCAGATCAACCATCCCGACCCCTCTTCGGTGAGCGGCCCGAGCCCGCGGATCGCGAGCGCGAAGATGGTCGGGAACATAATCGAGTGGAACAGGCCGACCGCCATCATCGCGTACATGGCGGACGGGCCGTGGGCGAAGCTCGCGATAGTCATCACCACGAACGCGCCGAGGGCGAATGCCGCCAATACCTTCTCAGGCGCAATCCAGCGCATGATCCAGGCCCCCGCGAAGCGCCCGACCATCATCCCGCCCCACACGTATTTGAGGTAATCCGCGGCCTGGTCGTGCGTGACATTGGCGATGTCGGGTTGCGACGCGAAGTTGATGAACAGGCTGCCGACGCCGATTTCGGCGATGAGGTAGACGAAGATTGCGACCACCCCGAGCACGAGGTTGCGGTGGTTCCATAGAGACAGATTCCTGCGCTCTTCGGCATTCACGCGGCGGGTCGCCGCGCCGAGCTCCGGGAGGCGGGCTCGCCAGATGAGGACTGCAAGGAGGGCCAAGACTACTGCGACGAGGAGGTAGGGCAGCTGCGTGGCGCGCGCATCGGCCATGCGCTGGGCGTAGCTGAGATGCGTTCCCTCAAGGGTTGTGCCCGAAACCGTGCGGGCGAGGATCAGCTGCTGACCGAAGATGACCGCCAGGAAATCGCCGGTGGTGTTGAACGCCTGCACCAGCGTGAGCCGTGATTCGGATGTCTCTGGCGGCCCGATCACGGCGACGTAGGGATTGGCCGCGACCTGCAAAATCGCGAGTCCGCACGAGACGACGAACAGCGCCACCAAGGTCACATAATATGAGGGGATTCGCGCCGCTGGGATCATTCCGAGCGAGCCGATCGTCATGATTGCCAGGCCCACGACCAGCGCCTTGTGATAGCCGATCCGTTCGATCAGCTTCGCGGCGGGGATGGAGGCGACGAAATAGCCGATGAACCACACCGACTGGATCAGCGTGGTTTCGAAATAGTTGAGCTGAAACACGCTCTTGAGGTGCGGAAGCAGCGAATCGTTGATGACGGTGATGAAGCCCCACATGAAGAAGAGCGTGGCGAGCAGCGCCAGGGCCGGTCCGTAGCTTGGTGTTCCTGATGCAGTCCGAACGACGCCCGTCCGCATTGCCAGCCCCCGAATGTTAGCGCAAACATCTAGTCAGACTCCGGAGGCCGGCGCAAGCCACTCACAACAATGAACCTGCTCCGCCTGATGCAGCGTCGCGCCAGCGACGCGACCCGCTCGGTGATCGCCGACGATGGTACCGCGGCGCGCGTGGTGAACCGCGCCGCATCGACGCGCGAGCTGGCGCTGCGGGCGATCGAGGCGCGCGTCGGCCTTGCCGAAATGATCTCGCGCCTGGGATTCGGCGAGGAGGTCGATCCAGCCGCGGAACTCGCGTGCGGCCGGATCGCCGCGCCGATCGATCATGACGACCCCGCTCATCTGATGATGTCGGGCACCGGCCTCACGCACCTCGGCTCCGCTGATGCGCGCGACCGAATGCACCGCATGGCCGGGGCCGAAAGCCAGACCGACTCGATGCGCATCTTCCTCGAAGGCGTGGAGCGCGGAAAGCCCGCACCCGGAGCGGTCGGATGCCAGCCCGAATGGTTTTACAAGGGAGACGGCTCGCAGCTCGTCGGGCCCGGCGAGCCGCTCGTGATTCCCGGTTTCGCGCAAGATGGAGGCGAGGAGCCGGAGCTAGCGGGAATATATCTAATCGGCGCTGATGGAACTCCACACCGGCTAGGCGTCTGCCTCGCAAACGAATTCAGCGACCATGTGATGGAACGCCACAATTATCTGTCGCTCGCCCATTCCAAGCTTCGGCAGGCGGCGCTTGGCCCGGAACTCCTGGTCGGCGAGCCGCCCGAGCACATCGAAGGCGTCAGCCGCATTCTTCGCGGCGGTTCGATTGTTTGGGAAAAGCCATTCCTATCGGGCGAAGCGAACATGTCGCACAGCATCGCCAATCTGGAGTGGCACCAATTCAAATACCCGCAGTTTCGCCGTCCTGGCGATGTCCACGTGCACTTCTTCGGGACAGCGACCCTGTCGTTCAGTGACGGGTTCAGGACCGAGCCAGGGGACGAGTTCGAGATCGAAGCAGCCCCGTTCGCACTTCCGCTGCGCAACCGGCTTGTCCGATCCGGGATGCAACAGTCGGGAGTGTGTGTTCTTTAGAGGGGGCGGATCGATGAGTTGGAGAGCGATGATGGTCGGACTGGTAAGCGCCGGAGTAATGGCGGGATCGGCGAATGCTGCGACGGCGAAGCGGGAGCCTTTCGGATCGTTGCCGGACGGGACGCCGGTCGAGTCCGTCGTCTTGACGGGTGCTAACGGCGTGAGCGCCCGAATCATGGCGCTCGGAGCGACCTTGCAGTCGTTCAGCGGACCGGACCGCTCCGGCCATATCGCCGACGTCACGCTCGGCTACGACGATGCGCGCAGCTACGTCGAGCATCCGAATTATTGGGGGCAGACGATCGGCCGCTATGCCAACCGCATCGCCGGCGGCCGCTTCACACTCGACGGCAAGACGTACCAGCTGACGCTGAATGACAAGACGAACTCGCTTCACGGGGGCACCGTCGGCTTCGACAAGCACCTGTGGCAAATCGTCGACGTCAGCGACACGGGCGGGCTCGCGAAAGTTGCGCTTCGGCTGGTCAGTCCCGCGGGTGATCAGGGCTATCCCGGCACGCTGACGGTCACCACCACCTACACGCTCGACGATCGCGGTTCGCTGACGATCGACTTCGAGGCGAGCACCGACGCTCCGACCATCGTCAATCTGACCAATCATGCCCTGTTCAATCTTGCCGGCGAGGGAGCTCCCGGAGGGGCGCTGCCTCAGCGGCTGACCGTGGCCGCGCATCGCTACACCCCGGTCAACGAGGCGCTTATCCCGACCGGTGAGCTGCGGTCGGTTGCCGGGACCCCGTTCGACTTCACGAAAGGACAAATCCTCGATGACGTCGTTCGCGACGGACGCGATCCGCAGATCGTGATCGCTCACGGGGTCGACCAGAATTTCGTCCTCGATGCTGGCAAGACGGCCGAACCGAAGCTCGCGGCGCGTCTCGAGGACCCGCGCTCCGGCCGCGTGCTCGAGGTCTTGACCGACCAACCGGGAATCCAGGTTTATACCGGCAATTTCCTCGACGGCACGCTGGTTGGAAAGAAGGGTCACCTCTACCGGATGGGGGACGGAATCGCGCTCGAGCCGCAGCTATTTCCGAATACCCCGAACGAGCCCTCGTTCGGCTCGGCGCGGATCGACCCGTCGCACCCGTACCACCACCGAATGATCTACCGGCTATCGGTCGAGCGCTGACGCTCGCCAAGCCAGTTGCTTGGGGCGGCATTGCTCCGCTACTCACCCCCGGGAGGGGAAGGGGGGAGCAAGACAGATGAAGAACTGGAACGTCCGCAAGGCGGTCGTTGCCCCGGACCAGCTACCGGAAGAGCATCGTCTCAAGAAATCCCTTTCCTGGCCGCATCTCGTGGCGCTCGGTGTCGGCGCGATCGTCGGCACCGGGATCCTTACCCTGATCGGCGTCGGAGCGGGGAAGGCCGGACCCGCTGTCATCCTCTCCTTCGCCATCGCGGGCGTGATCTGCGCCTGCGCGGCGCTGGCCTATTCCGAGGTCGCGACGATGATCCCCGCGTCGGGGTCGGCGTACACTTACTCCTACGTCGTGTTCGGCGAGCTGATCGCCTGGATGATCGGCGTCGCACTGATCCTCGAATATACCTTGGTAGTCAGCGCCGTCGCGGTCGGCTGGTCCGGCTATGCGGCAGGATTCCTGAAGTCCATCGGGCTCGGCTTGCCGGACGCGCTGATCCAGGGGCCCGAGCTCGGTGGGATCATCAACGTCCCCGCCATCTTCATCATCTGGGTGGTCGCCGGACTCCTGATCGCGGGAACGCGGGAGAGTGCGACGGTCAATGCCATCCTCGTTCTGGTCAAGATGGCCGCGCTCGTGCTGTTCATCGCGGTTGCGCTGCCGGTGTTCAATCCCGGGCACTTTCATCCGTTCATGCCGTTCGGATTTCCGCGCAGCGGGCCGTCGGGGAGCGAAGTCGGAGTCATGGCCGCCGCTGCGATCATCTTTTTCGCCTTCTATGGATTCGACGCGATCGCGACCGCCGCCGAAGAGGCCAAGAACCCGAGCCGCGATCTCGCGATCGGTATCGTCGGATCGATGCTGGTCTGCGTGTTGTTCTACATGGCGGTTGCGGCAGCCGCGATCGGTGCGGTCGCCTACACCGGCTTCGCCAACAGTCCGGAACCGCTCGCGCTGATTCTGCGAGAGATCGGGAAGCCGTGGGCGGCGCGGGTGCTCGGTGCGGCGGCGGTGATTGCGCTGCCGACGGTGATCCTGGCCTTCTTCTATGGCCAGAGCCGAATCTTCTTCACCGTGGCGCGCGATGGACTTCTTCCGCCGAGCCTCGCCCGGGTGTCGAAGCGCGGAACCCCGGTCCGGATCACCATCTTCACCGCCATCGTCACCTCGGTGTTCGCGGGCCTGATTCCGCTCGCGTCGATCGCGGCGCTGGCGAATGCCGGGACGCTGGCGGCGTTCATTGCCGTCTGCGCCGCCATGCTCGTGCTTCGCCGGAGGGAGCCAGACGCGGAGCGCAAGTTCCGCGCGCCGGCGGCCGGTCTAGTCGCGACGGTCGGAATCGTCGGCTGCCTGTATCTATTCATCAGCCTGCCCGATCGCACCCAGCTATTCTTCCTCACCGCCCAGGTGATCGGCCTTATCCTCTACGCCATCTACGGCAGCCGGGCGGCGGAGCGTGCACGGGTGGGCGCCGGTGGCTGAGGCGAGCGTGGCTGAGGCGTCGGTGGCTGAGCCCGCCGACGCGGCTTCGAAGAA
>JBQCCG010000077.1:0-6364 GCA_051962455.1 Sphingomicrobium sp.
AAATCGTCAACGCGCCGCAGATCATTGCCAGGCTTCAGCAGCTGATGAACCTGCAGTCGGACGACATCGAGCGGATCACTCGCGAGCTGTCGCAGTCGCGCGGCTTCCAGCCGGTCTCGGTCGCGGACAACGTGCCTTACGACCAATATGCGGCGATCACCGTCAGGCTCCCCGAGCTCCCCGGAGTGGCCGCGTCTCAGGGGTTCACCCGCTTCTATCCCGGCGGTTCCACGGTCGGCCAGCTGGTCGGCTATGTCGGCCCCGCATCCGCCGAGGAATATGAAAAGGAAAACAAGAACCCGCTGCTGCTGATTCCCGGCGTCAAGATCGGGAAAGAAGGCCTCGAAAAAGTTCTCGAGTCGACTCTTCGCGGGCAACCGGGCGGTCAGCGTGTGGAGGTTACCGCGCGCGGCAAGATCGTGAAGGAGCTCGACCCCAAGCCGGACATCAGCGGGGACACCGTCCAGCTGACGATCGACTCCGATCTGCATCAATATGCGGCGCGGCGGATCGGCGACCAGTCCGCGTCAGTGGTCGTGATCGACGTCACCAACGGCGACATTCTGGCAATGCCGTCGATGCCCTCGTTCGATCCCAACAATTTCTCGGACGGGATCAGCCAGGCCGAGTGGAAGATGCTGTCTAGCGACGACCATTTGCCACTCGTCGACAAGACGGTGGAGAGCCTCTATCCGTCGGGTTCGACGATCAAGCCGTCGATGGCGCTTGCACTGCTGAACGCGGGCGTCGATCGCAGGCAGATCGTGAATTGCACCGGCGCGTTCCAGCTCGGGAATCACACATTTCACTGCGACAGGCGTCACGGGCCGCTCGATATGGACGGCGCGGTGGTCCACAGCTGCGACGTCTACTTCTACACCATGTGCCTCCGCGTCGGCGCCGAGAAGCTCGCGCCGATGGTCCGCTCGATGGGCTTCGGGGAGAAGTTCGACTTGCCGTTCGCTCACCAGCGTTTCGGCACCATCCCCGATCCCGACTGGATGATGCGAAAATATCATCGCAAGTGGCAGGGGTACGACACGGTCAACATGTCGATCGGTCAGGGCATGGTGCTGATCAACCCGCTTCAGGTTGCGGTCATGGCGAGCCGTCTCGCAACGGGAAAGCGAGTCATCCCCAGGCTGCTCAAGTCCAAGCCAGTCGCGCCGCAGGCTCAGCTCGAGGTCGACCAGGACCACCTGGACTTCATCCGAAAGGCGATGTGGGGCGTGGTCGATCATGGCACCGCGGCTGCGGCCAAGTTTCCGATTCCGGGTATCCAGATGGCGGGGAAGACCGGGACGGCGCAGACCCACAACCTCAGCGCCGGGGAGCGCGGCAATTATACCGCGGCAAACTGGAAGCTGCGCGACCACTCCCTGTTCATGGCTTTCCTGCCGTTCGACAATCCAAGGTATGCAGCAGGCACGGTTGTCGAGCACGGCGGCTTCGGCGCCGCGGTCGCAGCCCCGCTGATCCGCGACACGCTGACCTTCCTTTACGACAAGCAGAAGGCGCTCCAGAATCTCGCCGCGTTCGAGCAGAGCATCGGCGGAACGCTCGATGAGCGGATCGCGCGCAAAACGGCGCCCTGGCGAGCGGCCAACGGCTACCCGCCGATCCCAGCCAAGCAAGCATGATCACTTCCGCGATCATCCCCAAGCCGCTGGCGAGGCTGCCGTGGCGGCTGATCTTCCTCGTCACCGGGATCGCCATGTTCGGCCTGGTCGTGCTCTATTCCGCGGCAGGCGGATCAATGCAGCCGTGGGCGCTCAAGCAGGCGATCGTCTTCTTCGCGTTCCTCGGGATCGCCGTCGCGATGTCATGGATGAGAGAGTCAACCATCAAGGCGATCGCCTTTCCGCTGTACGGACTGACGCTGGTGATGCTGCTTGGCGTCGAGGCGCTCGGTTTCGTCAGCAAGGGCGCGCAGCGGTGGCTCGATCTCGGCCCGATCAAGCTTCAGCCGTCCGAGTTCATGAAACCGGCGATCGTGCTGACGCTCGCCCGCTTTTACGAGCTGGTTCCGGCGGGAGAGATCCGCAAATGGCGAGCCATCTGGCCAGCCACGCTCCTGCTCGGGGTTCCAGCGCTGCTGATCCTGGTCCAGCCGGACCTCGGCACCTGCATCGTGGTCATGCTGTGCGGCGTCACGGTGATGTTCCTCGCCGGGCTGCCGTGGTGGTTTTTCGCTGCCCCAGCGGCGGGCTTCGCCGTCGCCGCGCCGATCGCCTATCGGTTCATGCACGGGTATCAGAAGCAGCGGATCAATACCTTCATCAATCCCGACAGCGATCCGCTCGGCGCCGGCTATCACATCGCCCAATCCAAAATCGCGATCGGCTCGGGCGGATTCTGGGGCAAGGGCTTCCTCCACGGCAGCCAGAGCCATCTCGATTATCTGCCCGAGGGCCACACCGACTTCGTCTTCGCGACGATGGCCGAGGAATGGGGGCTGGTCGGCGGCGTGCTCCTGATGCTCGCCTTCGCCCTGGTGATTCGCTGGGGAATGAGGGTGAGCCAGAACGGGCGTACGCGTTTCGCCCAGCTCGCGGCGGCGGGACTTTCGGCGACGATCTTCTTCTATGTCGCGATCAACCTCATGATGGTCATGGGGCTCGCGCCCGTGGTGGGCGTCCCCCTCCCCCTCGTCAGCTACGGCGGTTCGGCGGTGATGACCGTGATGCTGTGCCTCGGCCTGCTGATGGCGCTGGAGCGTCAGCAGCGGACCGTGTCCCGCGTAATCTGAAGCTCAGCTAACCGGCAGCTGCTTCTCGGCTGAAGCCTCGAATGCCGTCCAGCGCGGCGTGATGGCATTCAGCGCCGCCGTCACGGTCGCAAAACCCTGGACGTCGTCGGGCGTCGGGGCAGCATCGGCCCCATCGACCGCATTCGCAAGCTTGTCCAGCCACTCGGAGATGCCGCTGAGATCGGTCGGCGCGACCGACCCGCTGATCGGAGCGCCGGCTCCGACGAGCTCGGTCAGCTGCGCCGACAGGGCGTCGGCGTTCGGCTGGCCTTTAGCCTTGGCGAGCCGCGCTTTGAGGTCCTTCGCCTGCTCGAGCATCGTGCGCACCCGAACCCGCTGCTGCTCAATTTGCTTGGCGAGCCGGAACTCCGCGTCGAAATCGGCCTGGGTGACCGCCACGCGCGGGTCGGGGACGACCTCGAGCGGCTGCGTAAGAGTCTGCCCGCCGACCGTTAGCTGGACCGTATAACGTCCAGGAGGCGCCCAGACGCCTGACCTGACATTGTCCTGATCCTTGAGGCCGGTCGGCTTGGCATAATGGAGATCCCAGATGAAGCGGTGATGGCCTGGAGTCGCCGCTGGCGGCTTGGGCGACACCACCCATTCGGGTGCGATCGGAAGTGTGGCGAGATCGATCGGCTTCACCGGATCGCTGCTGCTGAAGCGGTTCACCACGTTACCGGCGGAGTCGCTGATCGTAATTTCGACCGGAGCAGCGGATGCGAGATTGTAATCGATCATCGCGCCAAGCGGCGGATTGGGCGCGAGCGGCTCGTCCTTGGGCATCGGCGTGCCGATGAAGCTCGGCGGATGCAGCCGGACCGCCGCGGCGACGGGATAGAGCCGCGTTGCTCCCGTCGGATTGGCGGCAAGCGATCGCAGCGGAACGATGTCGTCGAGCACGTAGAAGCCGCGCCCGTGGGTGGCGATCACCAGGTCGTTGCCGTGGATCGTGATGTCGCGGACCGACGTCGCCGGAAGCCCATGTTCAAGCGGCTGCCAGCTATCGCCAGCGTCGAAGGAGACGAAGGCGCCGCGTTCGGTCCCGGCAAACAGCAGCCGAGGCTCGGCCGGGTCCTCGCGAACGACATTGACCGAGTTCGGACCGCCGGCGCTCGGCAGGCCGCTGACGATCGGCTGCCAGCTCCGGCCGCCGTCGCGGGTGCGCAGGATGTACGGTTTCTGATCCTCGAGCCGGTGCCGGTCGATCGCGGCGTAAGCCGCATTCGCATCGAAGTGGGAGGGCTCGATGGTTCCGATCTTCGACCAGGGCTGAAGACCGGCGGCCGTGACGTTCTGCCAGTGCGCGCCGCCATCGCGTGTCTGCCAGATGAGCCCGTCATCGGTCCCCGCCCAAATCAGCCCATCGACCAGCGGCGATGTCGCAATATCGTACACGACACCACGGCGCGGCCCCTTGACCGCCGTATCCTTGGCGGTGGTCTCGTCGAGCGTTGCCGGAATGGTCAATTGTTCGCGGGTCAGATCGCGACTGATCGGTTTCCATGTCCGGCCGCCGTCGGCCGTCCGCCAGATGCGCTGGTTGCCGAAATAAAGCGCGTGATCGCGCTTGCCCCAGGTCAGCGGCAGCGTCCAAGTCTGGCGATAGTCACCGGGAAAAGCGAGCGTCGGATCGACGTCCCGGGTCTGGCCGGACTTGAGGTCGAGCTTCTCGACCGTTCCGCCATAGACGATGTCGGGATCGGCCGGATCGGGCGCAATCTCGCCGCTCTCCCCGCCCGCCGTGATCTCATGGAACTGCTCCATGGTGATCCCGTCGGCGACATCATCGCTTCTGCTCGGGACTGCAGCCGCCCCTGAATCCTGCTGGGCACCGTAGATTCGATACGGAAAGCGATTGTCTGTGGAGACGTGATAGAACTGGCCCGTCGGCTGATTGTACCAGCTGCTCCATGTGCGGCCGCCGTTGAGGGTGACGAGCGTCCCCTGGTCGACGCCCATGATCCGCCGGTCGGGATTTTTCGGATCGATCCACAGCGTATGGAAGTCGTCGCCGGTGGAGTCGCCCTTCTCCGGAATGAAGTGCGCGCCGCCGTCGTCCGAGCGGAGAACGATCGTGTCCATCACCCAGACTCGATTGGCGTTCTTCGGATCGGCGGTGATCCCCCCAAAGTACCAGCCGCGAGACCAGATCCTTTTGTCGCCGGTCACTTTTTTCCAGGCCGCGCCGCCGTCGTCGGAGCGGTAAAGACCACCCTGATCCGGATCGCTGCTATCGACCAGCGCGTAGACGCGGCGCGGACTCGCGGCGGATGTCGTGAGGCCGATTCTCCCCGGCGCGCTCGGCAAACCATGTCCGGTGAGCTGGCGCCACGTTTTTCCACCGTCGGCGGACTTGTAGAGGCCGCTTCCGGGACCGTTCGACGGAGGATAGGTGTTCCATGGCGGACGCCGGGTTTGCCATAGCGCCGCATAGACGACATTGGGATTGCCGGGTTGATAGGCGAGATCGATCGCGCCCGTGTTCTCGTCCTTGAACAGCGTCCTGGTCCAATGACGCCCCCCGTCTGTCGACCGAAACACGCCGCGCTCTGCGTTGGGACCATAGGGGTGCCCCAGCGCAGCGACGAGCAGGACGTTCGGATTGCGAGGATCGACCAGGATCTTCCCGATCTGCTGAGTGTCGGAGAGGCCGATCGCGTTCCATGTCGCTCCGCCATCGTCGGAGCGGAACATGCCAATACCCTGCGCGATGTCGGAGCGCATGTCGGCTTCGCCGGTGCCGACGTAAATCCGCTTCGGCAACGACGGCGCGACCGCGATCGCGCCGATCGAACCGATGTCCACCTTGTCGAAGATCGGAGCCCAGGTGCGCCCCGCATCGTCGGTGCGCCACACGCCGCCGTTCACTCCGCCGAAGTAGAAGCGCCTGGCGTCGACCGGATCGCCGGCCACCGCGAGGACGCGCCCGCCGCGGAATGGCCCCACCGAACGCCATTGCAAGTCCTGGAACAGCTGCGGATTGACCGGCGCGGCCTGGGCAGCTCCGATGGCGAGGAGCGAAGTGGAAAGGAAGGCGAACGCGGTCCTGGCGATCGGCACTGGGCACATCTCCGGCTTTGAGAATCGGCCGCGACCCTAGGAACAGCTTTGACCAAGCGCAAACCCGGGTTGAACTGAAGCGGTTGCGCACCAGATTGGCCCATGCTACCGGCCCCGCCGCTCAGAGGCGCACGGAACGCCGGAGCTTCGCCGAATGGCAGCCCAGGATTTCTTGGGGACGCATAGCTCAGTTGGTAGAGCAGCTGACTCTTAATCAGCGGGTCCTAGGTTCGAGCCCTAGTGCGTCCACCATCCACGATTTTGCGGCTGCCCTGGTTCGGGTCCGTCATTTTCATCAAGCATAAACCGAATCTTCTGATAAAAAGGGCCGTCCGCAGCCGGGGGGCTGCGCTTGGATCAACCTGGGTGGGGGGAGAGTAGCCACCGGAGTAAGACGTGAATATCCAGGCCCCGCGGGACTTTATTGATCGCCGCCAGCTCGTCAGCGCTCTGCGCGCGCTGCGCCGCGGTGACTTTTCTGTGCGCCTCCCCGAAGAGGTTGACGGCGTCGACGGCGAGATAGCCAGCCTCTTCAACGAGGTCGTCGGCATG
>JBQCCG010000078.1:0-14625 GCA_051962455.1 Sphingomicrobium sp.
ATGCCGGGCAAAGACCCGGGCGGGTGCATCATCACCATCCTGCTCGGAATCGCCGGCGCATTGATCGCCGGCTGGATCGGCCATGCGATCGGCTGGTACAAGACAGGAGAAGGGGCGGGGTTCATCGCCGCCATCGTTGGCGCGATCATCATCCTGATCATCTATCGGCTGGTCGCCGGACGCCGCGTCTAGACAGTCAAAGTCGTTCAGGAAACAGCCATGGCGCGCAGCCGAGCGTTGCGCTTTCATCCACTGGTTCAGGAAACGACCAATGAAAATTGCCTTGTTTGGCGCCGTCCTGCTCGCCGCCGCGGCGATTCCGTCGCCTGCCGCAGCGCAGCAGGCCAATATCACACAGACAATCACCGGGACTCGGCTCGATATCAACGCGACTGGCGAAGTGAGCCGTGTGCCCGACGTCGCGGTGATCACCGCCGGCGTCGTCTCCCGCTCGGCGACCGCGACGGGCGCCCTCCAGGACAGTGCAAGCAAAATGAGCCAAGTGCTTTCAGCGCTAAAAAGGGCGGGGGTCGCCGACCGCGACATCCAGACCAGCAATGTCAGTCTCAACCCCGAATATCGCTATCCCGAGAACCAGTCGCCGCAGCTGGTCGGCTACACCGCATCGAACAATGTCACGGTCCGCTTCCGCGATATCCGCAACTCGGGAAAGATCCTCGACGCGCTGGTCCATGAGGGTGCGAACCAGATCAACGGACCTTCGCTGATCGTGGACAAGCCCGAGTCAGCGCTCGATGAGGCGCGCGCCAAGGCGATCGCAATCGGCCGCGCCCGCGCTGACCTTTACGCCCGGTCATTGGGGATGCGGGTGGCCAGAGTCGTCTCGGTCAGCGAGAGCGAGACCTATCCCGCCCCGCCGCCGATGCCGATGTATGCGCGTGCCGAAGTAATATCGGGCACGCCGGCTACGAAGGTCGTTCCCGGCGAGCAGAAGCTCCAGGTCAATCTGGCGATGGTGTTCGAGTTACAGTGAATTCCTCCCCAGCTTGGCTGGGGAGGGGGACCAGCGAAGCTGGTGGAGGGGTAATTGGCGCTGACAAAAGGCCCCTCCACCATCGAATCTTCGTTCGATGGTCCCCCTCCCCATGAGCTGCGCTCATTGGGAGGCATTTAGATTACCGAACCACGCCCCTGCGGACCAGGTTGACGATCGCGAGCAGGATGATCGCGCCGATCAGCGAATAGAGGAAGCTCTCGATCCCGATCCCCTGGTTGATGCTCACTCCGCCGAGCAGCCCGGCGATGAACGCGCCGACGATTCCGACGACGATGTTGAGAATGATTCCCTGTTGCGCGTCGGTGCGCATGATCAGGCTCGCGAGCCACCCGACTACGCCGCCGACGATCAGCCAGACGATGATACTCATGAAGCTTCCCTCCTGATTCTTGCCGGCATCCGCCAGACGCGCGGAGACCGTTTCGGGGTCACAGACGTGCGATGCGCGCCTGTTGTTCCGGAATCGGAAGGAACTGTCCAGATTGCGTTGGCGGACGCGGCAGGCTCAGGGATCGAACGGCCGCGATGCGCGTGTCAGTAGCGCTGCTGACGCTCGTACTGATCGCGGTAATGCTTGATTCGCGTGACCCGAAGGCCCGGCATGCCGCTGCGATCGACCGCGCGCTGCCAGCTGGTGAACTCCTCGAGGCTCAGCGAATAGCGCTTGCACGCTTCGTCGACGCTCAGCAGTCCGCCGGCGACGGCAGCGACCACTTCCGCCTTGCGGCGAACGACCCAGCGGGTGGTGTTGGCAGGCGGCAATGACTCGAGCGTCAGCGGCTCGCCGAGCGGGCCGATGACTTGGGCCGGACGAATCTTCTGGTTCTCGAGCATTCCGTCACACCTGCTTAATCATTGCTACTGGCCGTTCTTTAATGCGTGGCCGTTGAAAACTTTCTGAAACGCGCTGGTTAACAGGCCGGTTAGTCCGGCTTACGCTCCCTTAACCCTCCCGCTTCCTCCGCGAACGTGCCTCCGAGCAGCTTCACTGCCTCACGCCAGCCTTCGCCGCCGGAGAGGTAGCAGGCGATCGCATCCTCTCGGGTACGATCGTCGCGCTTCCCGGAATCGCCGAGCAGCGCGAGCAATTGGTAGAGGCTGAGCGGCTCCTCAGCTTGGCCACGAAAGTCAGCCTCGTGACGCGCCAATTCTGCCCCCTTGCGTTGCCTCTGCTGGCTTCCGTCTAGTCTAGAGGAGTGAAATTCGGGTAAAGAGCCCGACAAGAGACCCTCCAATGCGGATTGATTTTCAACTCGGCCGCGCCGCTCGCGGCGCCAGAATCGTCGTCGCCATGTCCGGCGGAGTCGACAGCTCGGTCACGGCCGCGCTCGCGGCTCAGACGGGTGCGGAAGTGATCGGTGTCACGCTTCAGCTCTATGACCATGGCGAGGCGGTGCGCCGGTCGGGCGCGTGCTGCGCGGGCCAGGACATTTACGACGCCAAGATGGTCGCGGACCGGCTCGGAATCGCGCATTATGTACTCGATTACGAAAGCCGCTTCCGCGAAGGCGTGATCGACCGCTTCGTTGAGGAATATGCGCACGGGCGAACGCCGGTTCCGTGCGCGAGCTGCAACCAGGGCGTGAAGTTCGTTGATCTGGTCGCGTTCGCGCGCGAGCTCGGCGCCGATTGCCTCGCGACAGGGCATTATGTCCGGCGGCTGGTGAGTGATGGCCGAGCGGAGCTGCACAAGGGTGCGGACCCCCGCCGGGATCAGAGCTATTTCCTCTACGGCACGACGCGCGAGCAGCTCGATTTTCTGCGATTTCCCCTGGGCGAGCTGCCGAAGGATGAGGTTCGCCGGATAGCCGCCGAGCTCGGGCTCGAAGTCGCGGCCAAGCCCGACAGCCAGGACATCTGCTTCGTTCCCGACGGCGATTACGCCGGTCTCGTGAAGCGCCTGCGGCCGGAGACTGAGGCGCCAGGCGAAGTCGTCGACCTGTCGGGACGAGTGCTCGGGCGGCACCGCGGCGTGGTTCACTTCACGGTCGGTCAGCGCCGCGGGATCGAGATCGGCGGCCAGAAGGAGCCGCTGTACGTCATTCGCATCGAGGCCGAGCGTGCCCGGATCGTCGTCGGGCCGCGAGAAGCGCTCGCAGTCGAGGCAATGCGCGTCGCCGATTGGAACTGGCTCGGCGAGGATCAGCGCGAGGTCAGCGTGAAGGTGCGCTCGCTTGCTCCGGCGGTGTCCGCGGCGCGCGACGGCGACTGGGTCAGATTCGCTGGCGCCGAATATGGCGTGGCGCCGGGGCAGGCGGCGGTCCTCTACGAGGGCACTCGGTTGCTCGGCGGCGGCTGGATCGCCGAAACACTGACCACGCACGAGAGCATCATGGATGCCGCCGCCGCTTAGCGCGGGAGTCCTGCTCTTCAGGCAGAGGCACGGGCAGACCGAGGTCCTGCTGATCAAGCCTGGCGGCCCGTTCTGGCGGAACAAGGATGCGGGGGCATGGATGATCCCCAAGGGAGCGGTCGAGCCCGGCGAGGCGGCCGCCGAAGCCGCGCTTCGCGAATTCGCGGAGGAGACCGGCACCGAGCTGACGACCGTTCCTTTCCCGCTCGCGATCGTCCGTCAGGCTGGCGGCAAGTTCGTCGAGGCGTTCGCAGTGGAAGGCGACCTCGATGCCGCGGCCGTGAGATCGAACGAGTTCGAGCTGGAATGGCCGCCGCGGAGCGGCCGGATCGAGCGATTTCCCGAGGTCGCCGAAGCGCGGTGGATGTCTCTGGCCGGGGCGCGAAAGATGATGCTCCCGAGCCAGCTCCCGTTGCTCGACGCGCTGGAACAGAAGCTCAGCTAGAGCTGGAATTGTCCGACGATGACCGTCTGACAGTGGCCGCCGAGCACCGCGCGATTTCCCTCCAGACGGCATTGCAGAATCCCCGTCCGGGCGCTGGCCTGCAGGGCCGTAAACTCGTTTCGGCCCAGGCGCTGCGCCCAATAGGGCACCAGCGCCGCATGGGCGGAGCCGGTCACCGGATCTTCGTCGATCCCGAGATAGGGGACGAAGACGCGGCTGGCGATGTCCTGGGTGGTTCCACGCGCAGTGACGACCGCCATCCGAGGGATTTTGGACAGCGCCTTGAAGTCGGGCTCGACCGTTCGCACCGCTGCTTCGTCCGCAAGCTCGATGATCGCCGCATCGTTGTAGCCGTCAGCCAGCCACGTAGGAGTGTCGGGCAGTCCAAGCGCAGCGCAGAGCTCCGGCTCCCGTACCTCGGTCAGCTTCGCGGCGCGCATGTCGAGCTCGAGGATGTCCTCGCGGCGGCTGACGATCATGATGCCTGACCTGGTCGAAAAGCGGACCTGGTGCCCGGTCATCAGGATATGCCCGGAAGCGATCGTGGCGTGGCCGCACATCTCCACTTCGGCGGCGGGCGTGAACCAGCGCAAGTCGAAGTCGACACCATCCGTCTCACTCGGCACCGTGAAGGCGGTCTCACTGAGGTTGTTCTCGGCGGCGATCGCCTGCATCAACTCGTCGTCGAGCCAGCGCTCGAGTGGCATTACCGCGGCGGGATTGCCGGTCAGCGGTCGCTCCGCGAAAGCATCGACCTGAAAGAAGGGCAGGCCGGTCATTCGGCTTTCTCGGTGATTTCCGAGGGCAGCATTGTCTCGCGGTCGATCTGGCCCTCCGGGTCGACGTGGATCAGGATTTCGGTGCCGGGGAAGCGCTGCTGCAGTTCCTCTTCCACGGCGTCGAGCCGGTCGTGCGCTTCCTGCACGGTCCACTCAGCCGGGACCCAGACGTGGAACTGCGCGAAATAATGAGTCCCGCTGCTTCGCGTGCGAAGATCGTGCAGACCGGCCAGCGCGGGATAATCCTTGGTTGCGGCGAGAAAGCGCTCGCGGAGATCATCGGGCCATTCGCGGTCCATCAGCTGGTCGAGTGCATCGCTCGACGCCTTCCACGCGCCCCACAGCAGCCATAACGCGATGAGAATTCCGAAGACCGCATCGGCGCCCGTCAGGTGCGCATATTGGTCGAGGCCGAGCGCGACGACGACCGAACCGTTGAGCAGCAGGTCGGACGAGTAATGCAGCCGGTCGGTGCCGATCGCCAGCGACCCGGTGCGCCTGACCACGTGGCGCTGATAGCTAATCAGCGCCGCGGTCAGGACCATGGCGATGATGGAAACGCCGATTCCGAGCTCGGCGTCGCTGGTGTGGGCGCCGCTCAGCAGGCGCTGGATCGCGCGAAAGCCGATGAAAATCGCGGAGAGGGAAATCAGGATCACCTGGACCAGCGAAGCGAGCGCCTCGGCCTTCCCGTGACCGAAGCGATGGTCGTAATCCGCGGGCGCGGCGGCGATTCGGACCCCGGCGAGGATGATCAGGCTGGCGACGAGGTCGAGGCCGCTGTCGGCGAGCGAGCCGAGCATCGCTGTCGAATCGGTCTGGTACGCGGCCCAGCTTTTGAGAACGATCAGCAGCACCGCCATCGCGATGCTCGCCAGCGCTGCACGGACGGTCAGTCTGGCGCGATCTTCCGAAGTGGCGTTCGTTGGCGTCATGGATAGAGCAGGCCTTCGCGCCAGCCCTGGCCTTCGCGCACGAACAGCCTCCGTTCGTGGAGACGATACGGCCGGTCGGTCCAGAACTCTATCCGTTCGGGGATGACTCGATACCCGCCCCAATGCGATGGACGCGGTACCTCCTGTCCTTCGAAGCGCTGCTTAATTTCATTGAACCGCTGCTCAAATGTCTCGCGCCTGTCGAGTGGGCGCGACTGGTCCGAGGCCCACGCCCCGAGCTGCGAATCGCGCGCTCGGGATGCGAAATAGGCGTCGGCCTGCTCATCCGAAACGCGGGAAACCTCTCCTTCGACGCGCACCTGCCGCCGCAGCGACTTCCAGTGGAAGAGCAGCGCGGCCTGCGCATTTGCCCCAATTTGCCCGCCCTTTGCGCTCTGCTCGTTGGTGTAGAACACAAATCCGTCGGGACCATGGCCCTTCAGCAATACCATGCGGACCGATGGCCGGCATTTTGCGTCGGCGGTCGCGAGCGCCATCGCCTCCGGATCATTGATTTCGCTCGCCTTCGCCTCCGCGAACCATTGATCGAACAGGGCGAACGGGTCCGTCATGTCCGCGCGCCCTTAGGCTTGGCCATATGTGAACGGCAACCCATCTGGTCAGTTAAGAAAGCTTACGGCATGGAAGTGGAATGGCGCTCGATCTCTATCAACGCTTGGGGCTGAAGCGCGGCGCGAGCGAGGCCGAGATCAAGAAGGCCTATCGCAGCCTCGCCAAGCAGCTTCATCCCGACCGCAACAAGGATAATCCAAAGGCCGCCGAGCGCTTCGCGCAGGTTACGGCCGCCTATGATCTGCTCTCGGACAAGGACAAACGCGCAAAATACGACCGCGGCGAGATCGACGAGGAGGGCAATCCCAAGATGCCGTTCGGCGCGGGGTTCGGCGGCTATTCGGCCGGCGCAGGCGGCCCGCAGCCCGGCGCAGGCGGATTCGAGAGCTTCAACTTCGGCGGCGCCGAGGGCGCCGACCTCAGCGACCTGTTCGAAGGCCTGTTCGGCGGTGCCGCCGGCGCACGGCAAGGCGGAGGTCCCTTCAGCGGTTTCCGCCAGCGCGCACGGCCGCCTCAGAAAGGCCCAGACGTCGCCTATCGGCTCAAAATCCCGTTCGACGACGCGGTCGCGTTGAAGCCACAGCGGATCACGCTCGCCGATGGAAAGACGATCGATCTCAAGCTTCCGCAAGGGCTTGAGGATGGCACCCGAATCCGGCTTGCCGGCAAGGGCGAGGAAGGACCCGGCGGCCGCGGCGATGCGATCGTCACGATCGAGATTGCGCCCCACCGCTTCTTCACGCGCGAAGGCACCAACATCCGGCTGACCCTGCCGGTCACGCTCAAGGAGGCGGTGCTCGGCGCAAAGGTCAAGGTGCCGACGCCTGAGGGTGCGGTGATGCTGACGGTGCCGAAGGGCACGAGCTCGGGCAAGGTGCTCCGGCTCAAGGGACGGGGATTCGTCGGCAAGGACGGGAAGCGCGGCGACCAGCTGGTGACGGTCGACATCGACATTCCATCCGACGATCCCGAGCTTCAGCGCTTCGCCGAAAGCTGGAACGGCGGCGGCAATCCACGCTCGGCGCTCGGGGTCTAGAGTCCCGAATCAATGAGAGACCATTCACCGCTCTCACCCGAGGAACGGCGCAAGCGTCTCGCGACGATGCGGGCGGCCTTCGGCACGGAGGTCGAGGAGAAACTGAAGCCGCGGCTCACCGCCTGGGAGGTGGTCAAGCGGGTCGCGATCGGGGTCTATAACGACGGGTTCATCCACGCCGGCAACCTCGCTTATTTGTCAATCGTCGCGTTGTTTCCGTTCTTCATCGTCGCCGCAGCGGTCGCGCACCTGCTGGGCCAAAGCCAGGACGCGATGCTGACGGTGACGAACGTGCTGCGGCGCCTTCCGCCCGACGTCGCCGCCACCCTTCGCGAGCCCATCCAGGAAGTGCTGACCGTGCGCACGGGCACCTTGCTGTGGCTCGGGGCGATCGTCGGGCTTTGGACGGCGACGAGCTTCGTCGAGACCATTCGCGACATCCTCCGTCGGGCCTATGGCGTAAAATTCTGCGCGCCTTTCTGGGAGTATCGGCTCGGCTCGATCCTGCTGATCCTCGGAGCGGTGCTGCTGCTGATGATCGCTTTCGCGGTCAGCGCGGCGCTGACCATCGCACATCACTTCGTCATGGAATATTTCCCGCTCGCGCAGGACGTGGGAAGCGCGCTGGGCCTCTACCGTTTGGTCCCGGCCATAACGCTCTTCTGTACGTTCTACGGACTGTTCTACGCGCTCATTCCCTCGCGCTACCGCAAGCAGCGCTGCATGAAATGGCCGGGCGCCTTGTTCATCACCGTCTGGTGGCTGGGCACCGCGGAACTGATTACCCCCGTGCTCAGCCTGTTCGGCGGCTATACCCGGACGTACGGCAGCATGGCCGGCGTGATGATCGCCTTGATCTTTTTCTTCGTCGTGGGCTTAGGCGTCGTCATCGGCGCCGAACTCAACGCGGCGCTGGCGGAAAGCAGCGCCACCGCGCTAAAGGGCGAGGTCTATACCGGGCCGTACACCGACGAACTTGACGTCGAGGAGCCGCAGCCCGGTGAGGATGTCGAACCGGTACTGCAGAGAGAGGGGCCGCAACTTTGACCGGACTGATGCAGGGGAAGCGCGGGCTGATCATGGGGCTTGCCAACGAACGCTCGCTGGCCTGGGGCATTGCCCGCGCTTTGAGCGTCCAGGGCGCCGAGCTCGCTTTCTCCTACCAGGGGGAGGCGCTGGAGAAGCGCGTGCGGCCGCTCGCCGCAGAGCTCGGTTCGGACGTGCTGGTCGATTGCGACGTCTCGGACATGCGGGCGCTCGACAAGACCTTCGATGCGCTGAAGGAGCGGTGGCAGAAGCTCGACTTCGTCGTCCATGCGATCGGCTTCTCCGACAAGAATGAGCTTCGCGGGAAGTTCGTCGACACGTCGATGGACAATTTCCTGATGACGATGAACATCTCAGTCTACAGCTTCGTCGCGGTGGCGCAGCGCGCCCGCAGGCTGATGGCCGGCGGCGGATCGCTGCTGACATTGACCTATTACGGCTCCGAGAAGGTCATTCCCCATTACAATGTGATGGGCGTCGCCAAGTCCGCGCTGGAGACGAGCGTCAAATATCTCGCAGCGGACCTGGGGCCTGAGGGAATCCGCGTCAACGCGATCTCAGCCGGGCCCATCAAAACGCTCGCGGCGAGCGGGATCGGCGATTTTCGCTACATTATGAAGTGGAACGAATATAATTCGCCTCTCCGCCGCAACGTGACAATCGAGGATGTCGGCGGCGCCGGCCTCTACCTGCTCAGCGATCTCGCGAGTGGAGTCACGGGCGAGATCCACCATGTCGACGCCGGGTATAACGTGGTCGGCATGAAGGCCGAGGACGCGCCGGACATCACGACCGTGTGATGACGGGAGCAGTTCTCGACCACGTTCAGGTTGCAATTCCGCGAGGCGGTGAGGCCGACGCGCGCATCTTCTTCGGTAAGCTTCTTGGGCTCGCTGAAATTCCGAAGCCGGCTGAACTGGGCGGCCGTGGCGGCTGCTGGTTCCAGCTCGGCGATCGGCAGCTGCACCTGGGCGTCGATCCGGACTTTCGCCCCGCGCGCAAGGCGCACATCGCTGTGGCGGTTGAGGACTTGCGAGGGCTCCGAGCGACGCTGGAGCGTACAGGCTACGAAACGATGGACGATGTGCCGGTCGAGGGCCGCGAGCGCTTCTCCACCAGCGATCCGTTCGGCAATCGAATCGAGTTCCTCGAAGCGGTCTGATGCCGAAAGCCGCGCGCCATGTCCGAGTCACCGGACGGGTACAGGGCGTTTTCTTCCGCGCCTGGACGCGAGAGCAGGCGGAGCGCCTCGGTGTATTCGGATGGGTCCGCAACTGCCCTGACGGTTCGGTCGAAGCGCATCTGGAAGGTCCGGAGCAGCGGGTGGCGGAATTGTTTGAACTTTTGAAGCGCGGTCCGTCAGGCGCGCGGGTCGACAAAGTTGAAATCGAAGATGTCGAACTCGAGAACCACGACTGGTTCGCGGTGCGGCACTAGCCCGCGAACGGGTCTCTCACCAGGATGGTGTCGTCCCGCTCGGGCGAGGTCGAGACGAGCGCCACCGGGCAGCGGATCAGTTCCTCGATCCGGCGGACATATTTGATCGCCCGCGCCGGCAGGTCCACCCAGCTGCGCGCGCCATGGGTCGAGCCCGGCCAGCCCTCGATTTCCTCGAAGACCGGTTCGACCCGCGCCTGGTCGGCGGCGTGGGCCGGCAGACAATCGATCGTGGTCCCATCGAGCCTGTAGCCGGTGCAAACCTTCACCGTCTCGAACGTGTCAAGCACGTCGAGCTTGGTGAGCGCGATTCCGGTCACGCCTCCAACTGCGACCGCCTGGCGGACCAGAACGGCGTCGAACCAGCCGCAGCGGCGCTTGCGGCCTGTGACTGTGCCGAACTCGTGGCCGCGCTCGCCCAGCTTCTGGCCGGTCTCATTGTCCTGCTCGGTCGGGAAGGGGCCCGAGCCGACGCGTGTCGTGTAGGCCTTGGTGATGCCGAGCACGAACCCCGCAGTAGAAGGGCCGG
This sequence comes from Sphingomicrobium sp., assembly GCA_051962455.1. Classification (GTDB taxonomy): domain Bacteria; phylum Pseudomonadota; class Alphaproteobacteria; order Sphingomonadales; family Sphingomonadaceae; genus Sphingomicrobium. Next base: position 10,153 of record JBQCCG010000078.1, read on the forward strand.
TGCCGCTCCCCGCGGCAATCGTGCCGGCAACTGTGTTCGATGAGGTGACGAACGGGTAGGTCCCGTGATCGACGTCGAGCAGCACGCCCTGGGCGCCCTCGAACAGGATGCGCTTGCTCCGGCGCACCGCGGCGTCGAGGTCGCGCCAGGCGGGCTTGGCATAGGGCAGCACGAAATCGGCGATCTCGGCGAGGTCGTTGCGGAGGCGCTGGCGGTCGACCGGCGGCTCGCCAAAGCCCGCCCGTAGCGCATCGTGGTGAGCGCAGAGGCGGTCGAGCATCGGCTCGAGCTCGTCGAGGTGTGCGAGGTCGCAGACGCGGATCGCTCTACGGCCCACCTTGTCTTCATAGGCGGGTCCGATCCCGCGGCGCGTGGTGCCGATCTTGCCGGCGCCCGAGGCGTCCTCCCGCAGCGCGTCGAGGTCGCGGTGAATGGGCAGGATGAGAGGACAGTTATCCGCGACCGTCAGCAGATCGGCCGTGACTTCCACGCCCTGCTCACGGATGCGCTCGATCTCGCTCTTCAAGGCCCATGGGTCGAGCACCACGCCGTTGCCGATCACCGAGGGCGTGCCGCGGACGATTCCGCTGGGAAGCAGCGAGAGCTTGTAGGTCTGGTTGCCAACGACGAGCGTATGGCCGGCGTTATGACCGCCCTGGAAGCGCACGACCATGTCGGCGCGGCTCGCCAGCCAATCGACAATTTTGCCCTTGCCTTCGTCGCCCCACTGGGCGCCGATGACGGTGACGTTTCCCAAGCTGTTGCTCCTTCACCTCACACCGTTGGTCCCGAGCCTGTCGAGGGACTGTCTTTCCCTTTTTCGGCCAAGAATGAAATGCAGCCCTTCGACAAGCTCAGGGCGAACGGAAGTGGGATTAATTCCTGCTGTGCGCCCCGCGCGGCTCTAGGGCGGAGGGACGCGAGCGTCTAGCGCGAGCGTCGTTCGTTGATGATTGCGCTTTATTGCATCATATTGTGACGTATTGGAGAATCAAAATGGAAGACGGACGTGTAGTCACCGCAAAGCTGCCGGACGATCTCGTTTCCCGTTTGGACGAGATCGCCGACAGGATCGATCGCAGCAAGAGCTGGATTGTGCGCCAAGCCGTTGCCGAGTGGTTAGCCGAGGAGCAGCGCCGGCACGAGCTAACTCTAGAGGCGCTCGAAGACGTGGATGAAGGCCGCGTGCTGACGCAGGAAGAGCTTGAGACCTGGGCTGAAGAACAGAAGCGCCAGAAGAGGATGAAGACCGCGGCGTGAAAGTTTATTGGTCAAGCGCAGCTCAGGCGGATTTGGGCCGGCTGTATAACTTCTTGGCACAGCATGATCTCGATGCGGCGGACCACATATTCGATCGGCTTGTCGCTTGTCCGAGGGCGCTGCTGCAATTCCCGAGGCGAGGTCAAAGGCTGAGCCAATACGAGACCCACGAAATTCGAGAATTCCGCGTCGCACGCTACGTTGTGCGCTACGAACTTGGCAACGAGACGATATCCGTTCTGCGGATATTCCACGCACGGGAAGATCGGTTCTGAGGAGATCGCGCTGGTGTCTAGGTTGGGGCGCTCCGGGGACGGCGGGAACGGAGCGCCCTTCCCTTTAGCGCGACGGCTCAGGCCAGTCGCGCTGAACTCTCTACATCCCCAGAATAATGAACAACGTGACGCCGATCACCGCGCCGACGGGGATCAGGAGTATCTGTGTTGCGGCCGCTCGGACCGGCAGCGGCCCATTGTGGGTGATGACCATTCGTGGCCGTTCGCGCGTCGACGGGTTCGCCTGCGCTCCAAGCGCCGCAGGCAAGCCCAGCAGCATCAACGCGAAGAACGATGCGGTCACGACGGCGAGCGACGCCGGCCCGTCCTTCGTGAAGAAAATGAGGAAAAGTCCGAACAACAAAGCCCAGGCGGAGAGGAACGCAATCCAGATCGATCGCGGAATGTCACCGAATAGGCCCGCATCCGACATGGCTGGCTCGGCCCTGAGTTCGTCCTGGTCGAGCAGTTCGGGAGTGTGGCGCATGGCGATCTCCGCATGCCCCTCCCGGAGGACATGTGGGTTCGAAGCTTCAACCAAGCAAACGAATAATATTGCTGCTTTACATCAAAATATCTGTAGTTCTCTCTACAGAGTACGACTTAATCGTGCCGCGAACCTGCCACGGCTCTGAGGCCATTCCGAACTCGGCCCATCAGTCGTTCGTCAGCCTTCGGCGAATAGAGCGCGTAAATCGAATAAGAGAATCGCGGCTTGTCGGGGACGAGATGCAACCGCCCACTTTCGAGGTAAGGCCGGGCCGCCTCCATTCGAAAATAGCCGCTCCCTCCAGCCGCGACGATATAGTCCAGGGCAAGCGGACCATGATTGACGGACAGAGCCGGACTCGGCGCGTCCGGGAAAGCATTGTGGTGATTGGCCCGAAATTCGGAGCCCCAGTCGACGAATACATAATCTTCCCACGGGCTGTCGTCTGCGCTGTCGCTCGTGCTCACGGCGACGAGCGCTTCCTCGATCAACAACTCGGCCACCACGCCGGTGCGCGGGGGTGGCGCGTAAACCACCGCCAAATCTAAAAGCCCTTCCTGAACATGATCGATGAGCCCTTCGGGGACGTCGATCTGAGCGCGAATGGCGACGTCCGAGCACTCGTTTCTCATCCAGACCAGCCAGTTCTGCAGAAGCGGCTTCCATAGGCTGTGCTCGCCCCCGATCGTGACGACGTTTTCCCTGCCGACAGGCATCGCGACGTCGTGTCGGGCGCGTTGCCACAGCTGGACGAGCGTCGTCGCGTAGCGAAGAAACTGGTCGCCAGCCTGGGTTAACTTTGCACCCGATTTGTTGCGGATGAAGAGCTGCCTGTCGAGCTGCTCCTCCAGTACGCGAATGCGTGCGCTCACTGCAGTGTGCGTGATGTTGAGGTTGGTTGCCGCCCGGACGAAGCTGCCGGTCTTCACGATTTCGAGAAAGGTCCGAACGACGACGATGTCCATTTGAGTGCAATTTTCTAAATATGAAAGCGAAATTCTATTCGTTTGCTTGCTGCGTCACAAGACCCGATATCAGGATCGGCCGCGGAGCGATCGAAATCCGAAAGCCCTCGTGGGCCGAGGAGATCGAAATGACCTGGCGCAGAGAAATCGATTATCACGCTTCCCGCTCTTATGATGCGGATGGACCCAAGGCGCGGCTGTGGACCGCCATCATTGGCTGGCTTGCGGACAGGGCCGGGCGAAAGGCGAAACCCGTGATGCGGAAGAAATCGTCCGCTGGTTTGCCTCCCGGCTCTCACCGGGGCTTTTCGCTGCTAGGCGCTCGCGGTCCGGCGCCGAAGCACGATCCAGTCGGTGGTCCGTACCCGCTCAAGCCCAGCGATTCTCCCTTCAGGCCCGACTGGCGTGTCTTGCCATAGCTGCCACGGCGTGGCTCATTCCGAACTTCGGAACGCCGCATAGCTGCCGTAGCTCGCGACGCAGAAGGGTACGGAATAGGTCAACAGCAGCTTCCACCAAATGGGCCAGTGACCGGTGAGGATTTCGGGCCCCTGGTTGATGGTGTTGAGCACGGTCCCGATCAGCAGCGCCACCAGCAGCGACCTTCGGACCGAGCGCCACGCGAAGGTGCGCGCGAATGCTTGCCTTCGCGTCCCCATCAAAAGCTCAATGGCACGACCTCGCGGACGCCCGGGAGTTCCTGGAGCTGCTTCGCCACGTCGGGCGTGATCGGGTCGTCAACCGCGACCAGCGCGACGGCTTCTCCAACCTCTTTTCGGCGACCAAGGCCGAAGGTGGCGATATTGATCCGGTTCGCACCAAGGCGTGTGCCCAGCGCGCCGATGAAGCCCGGCTGGTCGTTGTTGACCACGTAGATCATCTGTCCCGCGAGGTCGGCCTCCACAGGAATGCCGAAGATCTTCACCAGCCGCGCGGCGCGATTCCCGAACAGTGTCCCTTCGACCCGCTTCGAACCCTGGTCGGTCCCGACCGTCACCGCGACCAGCGTGTGATAATCGCCTTCGCCCTCGTTGCGAATTTCGCGCACGGCGATCCCGCGCTCCTTCGCGAGATAGGGCGCGTTGACCATGTTCACGGTGTCCGACCAGGTGCGCATCACACCCGCGAGCACCGCGCCGGTGATCGGCTTGATGTTGAGCTCGGCCGCGGCACCCTCGACCTCGATATCGATCGAGCGGATCTCCGTCCCGGCGATCTGCCCGACGAGGCGCCCGAGCTTCTCGGCCAAGCCCATGTAGGGCCGGAGGCGCGGAGCCTCCTCGGCTGAGAGCGACGGGACGTTCACTGCATTGGTAATCCCGCCGAGCAGGAGGAAATCCGCCATCTGCTCGGCGACCTGAATCGCTACATTGACCTGCGCCTCGGTCGTCGATGCGCCGAGGTGAGGGGTGCAAATGAGGCCGCGTGTTCCGAACAGGGCATTCTCCTTCGCGGGCTCCTCCTGAAAGACGTCGAGAGCAGC
>JBQCCG010000079.1:0-6846 GCA_051962455.1 Sphingomicrobium sp.
TGGACGGCTACTGGCGTTCGGCGCACAACTACATTGCGGAACATCAGACGATCGGCTCGGCAGCGCCGACAGCCTTTGAATTCAGGCGCGCCCGGATGAAGGGCCTGGAGCTGTCCGGCACCTATGCGCGCCGCGGGACGAGCGCCTGGGCGAACCTGTCGCTCTCCCGCGTCGAGGGCAGAGACATCGTTGGCGGCGAGGCGCTGTTCGCTCCCGCGACCATCGGCGCGGTCTCGGGGCGATACGTCCGGCTGGCTAGCGATCGCCCGGTCACCGCCTCGGGCGGACTGACGCAGCGTTTCGGCAAGCTGAGCCTGGGCGGCGACCTGTAGTTGTCTAGTGGGGCGGTGCGCACGTTGGACGTCACGGACCCCAATGGGGCTCGCCATCCGGCTTATGCCGTGTTCGGGCTGGCCGCGGTCTACCACGCGAGAATCGCCAAGCGTCCCGCCGATCTCAGGCTCGACCTCACCAACCTAACCAATGTCCGCTATGCAACAAGCGACGCCACGAACCTCGAAGGCGGCTGGACTCGCTGGGGTCGCCGCCGTGCGATCACCATCGGGATCGAGCAGGGGTTCTAGCCAATCCTGATGTCGGCTTCGGACGGAAAGCCGACACTCTGGCGTGGTTAGTAAGTCAATGCTTCACCGTGCTGCCTCAAGCTGAGCGGCGGCCGCGGCCGCCCGGCGCGCTTCGCCGCGGCGCTTGGCGCGGCGACCATAGAGGAGCGACCAAAGGCTCAGCGCACCCATCGTGCCATAACCGAGGATCGGATTGACGATCAGATATTGGCGAATGCTCAGGACGAACACGAGCACCACCGACACCGCGACATCGGCGAGCAAGCCGAAGCCCCACACCAATGTCATCACCGTCATCGTCCGGCGGAAGCCTGCGTGCACCTGGAGCGCCTCGAACTCGCGCGCCTCATCCTCGGACCTTCGGCGCATGGTTGAGCGCGCCAATTCATAGATTAGCGGCTTGCCGATCAGCGCAGAGCCGACAAAGGCGAGGCCGATCACGCCAGTTACGAGCTTTTCGCGTAATTGAAGGAACCGGACTCCGCCGCCGCCGATCATCGCCAGGAGCGACAGTGCTATGCCGCCGATCACCAGCACCGACAGCGCATCCAGGCGCCGGTGCCGCGCAAACTCGACCAGGCTCCAGAGGATCGGCGGCGCAGACGATGCGAGCAGTGCACGGACCGCTCCCAACGAACCTTCGGCGTAATTGTAGATGAGGAAGGGCAGGACGACATTCACCAACGCCTCGGCGAGGAGATGGAGCCCGTTCTGGCGAAGGTAGGAAGGGGTACGGGCGATCAAGCCCGGCGTCGGCTCGCCGTCACCTCCGTGCGAAAGGTTGGCCGTGGCGATGCCCCTAATCCTTGTCGTGCTCCTGGATGACGATCTTGCCCGCTGAGCCGCTCCCCGCCTGGCTCACCTGGATCGTGAACGGACTGCCGTCCTTCGACTTGCCAGTCACCGCATCGCCGGCGATCGCCGCCTCGACGCCCTGCTTCTTGAACTGCTCCACATAGTAGGACCGCACCTGGTCGGGCGGTGACGGGGCGGTGAAGCTCATGTCCACGTTGGATACGTCGTTGTGCGAATCGAGATTGAAGCCGGTCACCTTGCTACCCGGCATCAGCTTCACGCCATCAATGTCGATATCGCCCTCATGCATGAAGCCGCCGGGGATCTTCACCTGCCCCTCCGCGATCGGCAGGTTGAAAGCGATATTTCCGCCCTCGTCGGCGTGGATGGTCACATCGTCCCCGCTGTTCCCGGGATTCTTCGTGTGGACGTTGCAGCCGGCGAGCAGCGGCAAAGCGAGCAGGACGGCGAAGCGATTCATGGCGATCTCCTGTGTTATCTATATAACACAGCAGCGCCCGACCGCGTCAAGCGTCACAATGCCCCATATTCGTAGCGGCGCTTCCACCACGGCCCGCTCCCTTCGTTGCGGCCGAGCGGCGCTCGGTCGAGCCACTGGTATGCACCCCAGAGTCCGTCGAGGCCGCGGGCGTAGGTCGAGTAAGTGTGATAGACCTCGCCTTCCTCGAGCACGAAGGCGCTCATCCCCGGCAGCTCCTTGAGGAAGGTTCTAAGGTCGACCCCGCACATTGCGGCGTGACCGTCCGGCGCTCCCTTCGACTCACGCGGGATCGGCGGCTTCTCCTGGAAATTGTACTGGTAGCCTTGGTCCTGAAGCGCGTCGGTGAGGCCGACGAAATAATCCTGGTTGAAGTCGCTCCCGAACGACGAAGCCCAGGGGAATGACCAGCCCGCCCGTTCCTTGTGCGCCTTGATCTTGTCGTACGGCGCCCGCGAGATCGCCCACAGCACCACGTCATGATGATAGAGATGTTCCCAGAAGCCGTTGAACCCGTCGGCGATGAAGGAGCAGGACGGGCACGGCGCCTTGTAATCGGGCCCGAACATAAAATGATAGACGAGCTGCTGCGAGCGGCCGCGGAACAGGTCCTTGAGCGACTCCTCGCCCTGGCAAGTCTCGAACCGGTAGTTCTTCTCGACGCGGACCCACGGCAGCGCCTGCCGCTGCTTGGCGAGCTCGTCGCTTTTCCGAGTCAGCTCCTTTTCGGCTTTGAGCAGATCGAGCCGCGCCTCGATCCATTCCTCGCGCGTCGCGGTTGGATGGGCAGTGGCAATCGTCGCCATGATCAATTCCTTTCCGTTTGATTCCGATCAGCAGGGCAAGCGTGCTCGCCGACCCGCAGCCAAGCGCGAGCCACGCCAGCGTGGAGAGGCACAGCGGGCACATCGGCTCAGGCTTCCAGCGCTTGCCTGACCGCCTCGCGCGATTGCGCATGGAGCGCCCAGAAGTCCTTCACGCGCCGCCCAGCGAGCTTCTCCTGGAGGACCGCGAGATGCGAGGTCCATCCGGCGCCGAAGCCCTGGAAGCCGGTCGGGCTGGTGATGTTGCTGTGGGTAAGCACGAGCCGCGTCTTCCCGGCCTCGGGGAACAGCTCATAGCTGACCTTGCCGCCCTGACCGCCCTGGAAGGTCGTTTCGAGCAGCCGCGGCGGCTCGAAGCGGAGCACCTTCTCGCTGAAACGCTTTCCTTTGGCCCCGGCATAATCCTCCGGGTACGGGACATCGTCCTCCGAGAGTCTATCGTGATCGACGATCAGCTCGAACTCGCCGTCAGGCCCGGCGTCGGTGCCGCCCATGAACCATTTCTGGCGAAGCTCGGCCTCGGTGAGATAGCGCCAGACGGTCTCCGGCGGCGCATCCAGCAGCCGTTCGAGCCGGATCGCGTCCGGACCAATACGCTGGATCGGGGCAATTGCGGCTTCAGCCATTCTTTTTCTCCTTCTTGTCGCGTTCGATCAGCGCCTCGAGACGGTCGAGGCTGATCGTCCAGAATTTCTCCCACTGCCGCATCCAGCGCTCGGCTTCCTCGAGCGGCTTGGCGTCGATGCTGATGAGATGGGTGCGACCAGCCTTGCGGCGGGCGATCAGCCCTGCGTCTTCCAACACCTTCACATGCTTGGACGCGCCGGCGAAGCTCATCGCGAACGGCTCGGCCAGCTCGCCGATCGATTTTTCGCCGAGCGCAAGACTGGCGAGCATGCCCCGACGGGTCGGGTCCGCCAGCGCGTGGAAGGTCATATCGAGTCGATTCTCAACCATATGGTTTAATATCGACTCGTTGGACCGATTGTCAACCGATTAGTTGAATGACATTCGTCTGGTCGCCGATAAGATGCTTGCGGCGCTTCGCCGAAAGTTGAATCGTCCGCCCGATAGGAGGAACCAAGGTGAAGGCATTATGCTGGCTTACGGCGAGCGCGCTCGCGCTGGCCGCTGTTTCCGTTTCCGCGCAGTCCGGCAGCTTCAGCGCTCAGCGCCTGTCCGAGATCGACAGGACCATCTCGTCCGATGCGTTCCAGGGCCGCGGCACGGCGAGCGCGATCGAGCCCAAGGTGATCGACTATATCGCCGGCCAGTTCCGAGCGGCGGGAGTTCAGCCTGGCGGCGACATCGTCGACGGCAAGCGCACCTGGTTCCAGAAGGTCCCGCTGCTCGAATCCGAGATCGTCGGAACGCCGCAGATCAGCCTCAACGAGAACGGCACTGTGGTCCCGCTGCGGCAGGGGCCCGACATCGCCGTCGTCGCTCCGCTGAACGGAGCGAAGCAGGTCGATATCGAGAACGCGCCGCTGGTGTTCGTCGGCTATGGGGTCAACGCGCCCGAGCGCAACTGGAACGACTTCAAGGGCCAGGACATGCACGGCAAGATCCTGGTCGAGCTGGTCAACGATCCGGATTTCGAAGCAAAGCCCGGCGAGCCCGTCGCCGGCCTCTTCGGGGGCAAGGCGATGACTTATTACGGCCGCTGGACCTACAAATATGAGGAAGCGGCGCGGCAGGGCGCCGCCGGCGTGATCCTGATCCACGAGACCGCCCCGGCCTCCTACGGCTGGCAGGTCGTCCAGAACTCCAACACCAATGCGCAGTTCGACATCGTGCGCGACAATCCCGCCGCCGAGCACACGGGATTCGAAAGCTGGATCCAGCGGCCGCTCGCGGTCCAGCTGTTCCAGCGTTCGGGACTGGACCTCGATAAGGCCAAAATCGCCGCCCGCCGGCGGGACTTCCAGCCGATGCAGCTCAAGGCGACGCTCAGCGCGCATTATTCGGCGAACTCGACCGTGGTCACATCGCACAATGTGGTCGGAATCCTGCCCGGCAAAAAATATCCCGATGAGACGATCATTTACTCGGCGCATTGGGACCATCTTGGGATCGGCAAGCCTGACGCGACCGGCGACCGAATCTACAATGGCGCGGTCGACAACGGCACCGGAATGGCCGAGCTGATCGAGCAGGCCCGCGCTTTTGCGCATGGACCCCGGCCTGATCGCTCGATCGTGTTCCTCGCGGTCACCGGCGAGGAGAAGGGGCTGCTCGGCTCCTCATATTACGCCACTCACCCGCTCTACCCGATCGGCAAGACCGTCGCGGTGCTCAACACCGACGCGCTTGGAGTCTACGGCCGCGAGAAGAATTTCAGCATCTCGGGCACGGCCAAGCTCGATCTGCTCAACGACCTGATCGCCGAAGCGAAGCGCGAGGGGCGCTACTTCACGCCCGATCCGCATCCGGAGACGGGCGGCTTCTACCGTTCCGATCACTTCTCGTTCGCGAAGCAGGGCGTTCCGGCGATCAGCTTCGAATCGGGCAACGACCTCGTGAACGGCGGAGTCGCGCGCGGAGAGGAGCTCGCCAAGGCCTACAACCGCCTCCACTATCACCAGCCGAGCGATGAATGGCAGGCGAGCTGGGACTTCAGCGGCATGGCCGAGGACGGCGAGCTGCTCCACCGCGTCGGTCTGCGGCTCGCCAATTCGCGCGAATGGCCGAACTGGAGCGCGGATAGCGAATTTCGCGCCACTCGTGACCAGACGGCCGCTGAGCGCAGGGGCGCTGCCCCGGCTCCGAAGAAGGGCGAGCGCGGTTGACCGAAGCCGCGGTCTCGACTGAGCGCCGCAACCTCGACTGGCAGCCCTGGGCGATCCTGGGCGTCCTTCTTGTTACCCTCGGCATCGTCATCTGGCTCGCTCACCGGCAGCCGCCGAAGCTCGCTACCCGAACCGCCCAAACGGGTTTGCCGCTGACCCGCGAGCAGCGCTCGGTTGACTTCCAGACCGCCGACCTGACCTTCGACGTCCAGCCCGACCGCCGCCGGATCGAGGCGCGCGCCGTTCTCGGGTTCCTCGTCAAGCAGGCGATTACCAGGCTCCAATTCGATCTCGATCCCGAGCTTCCGATTTCGTCGATCGCGATGGATGGCGACACTCTGCCGCGATATTCGTGGAAGAATGACGGCGGCCTCGTCACGGTGAGCCTGCCGGTCCCCCGAGGTCCGGGCGATCATTTGACGCTCGCAATAAGCTACGGCGGCCATCCGCATGTCGCGAAGCGCGCGCCGTGGGACGGCGGCTTCGTCTGGGCGCATACCAAGGACGGCAAACCTTGGATCGCTACCGCCGTGGAGGGCGAAGGCTGCGACTTGTTCTGGCCCTGCTTCGACAACAGCGAGGTCGAGGTCGGCACCGTCACCCAGCACATCATCGTTCCCAGGGGACTTTCGGCGCCCTCGAACGGGCGGCTGCTCGGGGTCGACCGCCTCCCCGACGGCCGCACCCGCTGGAACTGGAGCGCAAGACATCCGAATAATTATGCGATCGCGATCGACGTCGGCCCCTTCCGCGTCGTCCGGCGCATCTATCAGAGCCGCTTCGGCAACCGCTTCCCGGTCGAATATTGGTATCTTCCGGGCGAGGACCAGAAAGCCGCGGCGCTGCTCGAGCAGATGGTCAAGACCGTCGGCTTTTTCGAAGCGACCATCGGTCCATATCCCTGGGGCGACGAGAAGGTCGGCGTGGTGGAGACTCCGCACCTCGGCATGGAGCACCAGACCATCAACGCCTACGGCAATGCCTATAAGCCGTCGCCCGACGGATACGACTGGCTGTTCAACCATGAGTTCAGCCACGAATGGTTCGGCAACCAGCTGACCAACGCCGACTGGGACGACATGTGGCTGCACGAGGGTTTCGCCACCTACATGCAGCCGCTGACGCTCCTCTGGCTCGACGGGCGGATGGCGTACGACGCGGCGCTTTTCAAGGAACGCCAGCAGATCGCCAACAAGCATCCGATCGTCTCCGGCCGCCACCAGACCGAAAGCGACGTGAACGATCCCACCAAGGGTCCGGGGACCGACATCTATTACAAGGCGAGCTGGATGCTCCACACGCTGAGGAACCTGATCGGCGACGATGCTTTCTGGCGCGCCACTCGGCGCCTCGTT
>JBQCCG010000080.1:0-2378 GCA_051962455.1 Sphingomicrobium sp.
AACGCGGCGAAGATACTAACCTTGCGGATCATCGAACCATTTCTCGTGAAGGATTGCTGGCGACCGCGGCGACGCGATGGTGGAGAAAACGGAGTTGCCCTCGCGCATCAGCGGCGCCGGCAAAGCCGAGCTGCGGCATCGGAGCGGGCGCGGGAAGCGAACCGGCCGAATGCACTGCGAGGCGCTGGGTGGAGGAAATGGTTTCGATGCTCGCGACCGTGCTGCGCACGCGATCGGACCCGATCGCGGCGGGTGCCGCACTCGCGGAGGCTGCCGGAGCGAATGCGCGCTCCTGATGCGACCGTGAAAAGCCACCGTTCGCAAGGGTTTGCTGCAGCGCCTGAGCCCGGCCCAGCCGCCAGCTCCGGGTCAGGTTGGCAGCCACCTTGAACACCAGCAGCATCAGCGAGAGATAAATGATCGATGCGACAAGGATCGACACGGCGGTCTTGATCGGAATGTCGGTCCCGCCCTGGCCGAGGCTCTCGACCATTGGCGAGATCGCGACCAGCGCGCCGCTTCCCATCACCACCGTCAGCAGCGGCACCAGCGCGAACATGGCGACGCTCTTGAGCCAGCCTTCGAACAGCCCGCGCGTGCCGTCGAACAGCGCAAGCACAATGAATACCGGCCCGATGATCAGCAGCGCAGCGAGCGCCAGCCGGCACACGACCAGCACGCCGACCGTTCCGAGCAACAGGATCAGCCCGGCGATCGACAGGATGTTGGTTGGCGAGGCCATTCCCGACGCAGTCGCTGCGACGGACGGATTGACGTTGCTGACCGCGTCGGTGATCGCGGCGAAGATGCCGTCGAGCTGCTGCGCAAACAGTGTCGTCGCCGATCCCTTGGTCCCGACCAGCACGCTGGCGATTTCGTCCGGTGCGCCGGTGGCGAGATTCCAGACGACAGACTGATAGGCGATCCACGACGTGGCGAAGGTGAGGACGAGGCCGAGCGTCATCATCCGCGGGGTCAGCACCGAGACTTTCAGCGCCGAACGTCCGGTCAGCAGGTTGAAAGCGAGCAGCGCGATGTAAATGGTCAGGATGATCGTCAGCGCGGTCTGGAAATTGCCATGCGAGCCGAACAGCCGCCCGAACGACACGGCGGTCGCGTCGTTCGCCAGGCAGTCGACCTTTTGCAGGGCGTCGGCGACGCCTGCCGGTCCGTCGGCTCCGAATGGGGCGCACTGGTTCATTCAGCAGCTTCCAGCCAATAATCTTCGCCCGGAGCCGTGCCGGGCCACGGCGAGCGAGTCAGCAGCGGATACCAGTGAGCGGGATTGTCGCCGACCGAGGCGCGAAGCTCGTCGAGCTTGCGCACGCTCGATTCACGTCCCGAAAGCACCGTCAGAAGGTCCGGCATCCCATTGAAGTCGAGCCGGACGACGACCGAACGGTTCGCCTGGCGCACGAGGAAGCAGTGGCTGTGCGCCGGCAGCGAGCGAATGAACTCGAACTCCTGGCCGCTGAGGCCGAAGCCTTTGCAATAATGCTCCTCGCGCGCCTTGGTGTTGGGCATGAAGATCGCGGTCGCGGTCTGCTCGACGATCGCCGAAGCAATCGAGCTGTCGAGCGCGTCGGCGGCCGACTGCGTCGCGAAGCCGATCATCGCGTTCCGCTTACGAAGTGTCTTCATCCAGTTGCGGATTCGCGCCGCGAACATCGGATCGTCGAGCGCCTTCCAGGCCTCGTCGATCAGGATCATCGTCGGATTGCCGTCAAGCCGGTCTTCGATCCGATGGAACAAATAGAGCAGCACAGGGGTGCGCAGCCGCCGATCCTCAAGCAGCTCAGTCATATCGAATCCGAGCACGCGATTGTCGAAGTCGAGCTCGTCGTCGCGATTGTCGAACAGCCACGCCCGCTCGCCGTCGAAGATCCACGGGTCGAGCCGTGACGGCAGGTCGCCAGCCTGTGGCCGGCGGCCGGCGCCGAGCAAATCACGCAGGAAGCGGAGACGGCGAAGCTCCGGTCCGTGGGCGTATATCTCGTCGAGCGCCTTGGTGATGTCGGCCTCTTCCTCCGGGCCATTGGCATCGAGCAGAAGCGCGAGCCAGTCGCGGAGGAAGGCGCGATTGACGGGCGTGTCCGGCAGCTTCAGCGGATTGAAGCCCGTCGGCTGACCGCGAGTCAGGCGCTCATACCGGCCGCCGAGCGCCCGGAGGAAAATCTCCGAACCGCGGTCCTTGTCGAACAGGATGGTGCGCGGCGAGAACTTCTGCGCCTGGGCGGCGAGGAAGTTGAGAACGACGGTCTTGCCCGACCCGGACGGGCCGATGATCGTGAAGTTGCCGAGGTCGCCCTCGTGGAAGTTGAAGAAATAGGGCGTCGAGCTGGTCGTCTCGAAGACGGTCACCGCCTCACCCCAGTGGT
>JBQCCG010000081.1:0-3146 GCA_051962455.1 Sphingomicrobium sp.
CAGCTCCACTGCGCCAAGCCACCCGAACCCGAGCATCGCGACCGATGCAGCGATGATCAGAGGCGCGACCGCCCAGCTGAGGCCCGGCATTCCCGGAAGCACCAGCCAGGCCTGCTCGACGAGGCGCATGAGGAGGGTCACTGAGGCGAGAACGATCATTGCCCTGCTGCTGTTGCGCACTTTCGGCGAAAGCAGCGCACAAAAGGAAATCAGCCCCTGGACGCCGTAGAGAATCCAGGCGAGCGCCCACCAGCCATGGCGGCCCCGCTCGATGTACCAGCGCGCCTCCGCCGGAATGTCGCCGGCCCAGATCACGATATACTGCATCGCGTGCATGTAGCCCCACATCAGGATGGCGGTGACGAGCACTCCGGCGGCCGCACGCGGCGCCTGCCCATGATGGCTCCACAGACCCAGCAAAATTGCGAAGGAAATGCCGGCCAGCCACTGATTGGTGAGCGCGAGCAGGCCGTAGATCGACGAGTGGAAACTGGGTTCGGTCGATTCGGCGAAGTCAATGCCGATCAGCGAGCCGATGATTGCGTACAGGATCACTCCGACCGCCGCGATCGGCGCTCGCAGGGACGGCCGCACCGTGAGTAGCGCCCAGGCGAGAAGGCTCAATACGATCAGGTAGACGACGGTCCTGCCGATGAAGAAGCCGGTCGACAGCCACGCGGCCTTGAATGCTGCATAGCCGGCGGTCGCCCCATGGGCCGTCCACGGATAGATGAGCTCGACCCCGACCAGCAGCGGGATCATCGCAATGGCGACGAGCGGCACCAGCGTTGCCCCGAGCCGCAGCGGGACTTCATACAACTGACGCCAGGTGCCGGGAATCAGCGCAACGAGCATCAGCAGCGCGAGCGCGCCGATCGGAATAGAGCCCCAGCCCAGCCAGCAGACGAGCCACCCGGCGAGCGTGTCGCGTGGCGCGAAAATCAGGCCGATGACGCAGCCGACGAGGCCGATGACGCCAATGATGAGCGGGGGATCGCGCCTCATTGCATCGGCCCCTGGAATTTGGCCTGCGTCTGGATCGGCGGTTTGATCCGCTGGAGCGCGCGGATGTAGGCGGCGATCGCCCACCGATCGGCGGGGGGCACGCGGTCGGCGTAGCTGTACATCACCCCGTAGCCGTTGGTGATCACATCGACGAAATGCTCGTCGGGAGCGTTAACCAGCCGCAGTTCGTGGAAGCTCGGCGGCTTGGGGAAGCCGCGCTGGACGACCATCCCGTCGGCATCTCCGGCTGCGCCATGACATTCGGAGCAGAAGATGTTGAAGCGCTCGCGCCCGCGCTGGACCAGCGCCAGGGTCATCGGCGGCTTTTCGGTGAGGACGTTGGCCAGGTCTTGTTCGCGCGAGACGCTGCCCGGCGCGGGACTTTGGAGGACCTTGCCGTTGCGGAAGACGGGCGAGCGCTCCCATTCGTGCAGTTTTTTCTGATTGCTCATCGTCAGGTTCTGATGGCAGCTCGTGAGCGCAACGAGGGACATGAGCAGCAGAGTTCTCATGGGCGCACCGGTTCGACCGTCCAAGCGCCGAGGGCGCCGAGGTAGGCCCGGGTGCTCTGCGGGTCGAACTTGGGATCCTTTGAGTCGATGTAAAGGAAGAAGCGGTCCGCGGATGCGAGTCCAAACCGCGGCGTCCCGAACAACGGATGGTAGAGCTTCGGCAGCCGGTTGATGATCAGCATTCCGGCGACCGCGAAGGTCACCGCGCAGAGGATCATGATCTCGAAATCGACGACAGCGAAGGCGGGCCAGGCGAAGATCGGACGTCCCCCGACCTCGATGGGATAATCCCAGTTCACGAACAGCTGGATGGCGAGCATGCCAAGAATTCCGAACAAGCCGCCGGCAATCGTGATCCAGCCGATGCGGTGGTCGCGTTTCAGCGCCAGCACCTCGGCCATGCCCTCGACCGGGAAGGGGCTGAATGCATCGATGCAGCGGAACCCATCGGCCTTCGCCTGCTTCGTCGCCTGGAGCAGTGCGTCGGGCGTTCCGAATTCGCCGAGGAGGCCAAGCACCGGCTCAGCCACGCCGCGCCTCGTCGCGTTCGCGCGCGAGCACTTCCTTGTCCTCGAAGATGGAGATCGACGGCAGGAAGCGAACGAACAGCAGAAACGGCGTCATGAACAGGCCGAGCATCCCGATATAGGTGCTCCAGTCCCAGAAGGTTGGGGTGTAATAGCCGAAGGAGGAGGGCAGGAAATCTTTGTAGAGGCTGGTGACCAGGATCATGTAGCGCTCGAGCCACATGCCAATCACCGAGGAGGTGCTGATCAGGAAGAGCAGCACCGGATTGCGGCGCACGGAGCGCAGCCACAAACCCTGGATCGGCACGAAGTTGAAGATCACCGCGCCCCAGAAGCTCCACGCGTAAATCCCGAAGAATCGGTCGTGGATCGTGGCGATCTCGTGCAGGTCGCCCGAATAATAGCCGTCGAAAATCTCGAACACGTAGCCGTAGGCGGTCATCATCCCCATCGCGAGCGTGACCTTCGCGAGGACGTCGAGGTGCCGCTCGGTGACGATGTGCCCGAGCTGGAACGTGTGGCGCATGACGACCGCGATCATCGCCACCATCGCGAAGCCCGAATATGCGGCGCCGAGGACAAAGTAGGGCGGGAAGATCGTCGAGTGCCAGCCGGGGATCTGGCCCGAGGCGAACAGCAGCGACACTTCGCTGTGGACTGAGACGACCAGGGGGACGGCGATCGCGGCGATCGTCCGGTAGGTCTTGTTCCACACCGCCCAATGCCGCGCCGACCCGCGCCAGCCGAGCGCGAAGATTCCGAAGAACACCTGCCAGCCGCGCTTCTTCGCGCGATCGCGGACCGTCGCGAGGTCGGGGACCAGCCCGATGTACCAGAAGAGGATTGAGACGGTGAGATAAGTGAGGACCGCCCAGATGTCCCATTCGAGCGGGCTTCTGAACTGGGGCCAGACGCCCATGGTCGCGGGGTAGGGGAACATCCAGTAGAGGAACCACGGCCGCCCCAGGTGAATGATCGGCTCCATGCCCGCGCAGATCACCGCGCAGACGGTCATCGCCTCGGCGAAGCGGTTGAGGCTGTTGCGCCAGTCCTGCCCCATCAGCAGCAGCATCGCCGAGATCAGGGTTCCGGCGTGGCCGAG
>JBQCCG010000082.1:0-4164 GCA_051962455.1 Sphingomicrobium sp.
CGCCGTCATGCCGGCGATGAGCTCGGGCATTTCGCCGTGATGCGCGGACCGCAACTCGCAGGCGCCCTCCGGGACGTGGTTCCGGGCAAGCGCGGCATGGATTGCCTGATGATCGTGGCGATTGACGATCAGAAATCGCGCTTCCGGTTCTTGCTCGCGCAGAGCCGCAAAGAGCGCAATCGTCTCATCGAGCATGTACCAGGTGCCGAACGAACCGATATAGCCGAGCCGGAATTTTCGCATTCCGCTTCGCTGCGCGTTCGGACGGAAACGTTCGAGGTCTACGCAAGTCGGGATGACGGTGATCGGCGCTTCGGGATGTCCGAACTTCGGGTCATCCCTGAGGATCGGCACCGAAGCGTTGGTCAGGGTGACGACCGCCGACGAACGGCGCAGCGCCGCTCGCTCGATCACCTTCAGCACGCGATAGACGAGGCCGTTCGCCGGAATGAGGCCGGCGTCCACCCGCTCGTCCGGCCAGAACCCGCGAATATCGGAAATAAGCTTGCCGCGTCGCAGAAGCACGGCCGGCAGGGCCATCGCCGAGCAGAGAATGCTCCTCGCGTGAAAGAGCAATACTCGATTCTGTATCGCGACGGAGAATGCGACAGCCGCTCCAACCAGCAGGTTGTAAACGGCCGCTACGATTCGCGGCCGATTGTGCCACCTCTGCGGATGCCAGGTGATGCCCGCGTCTGCCATGCGCTTGCCCACAGCATCGCGATACTCGCTGTTCGCCCAGTCGCGCTTCTTCTCGAAGCTGATGAGATGGACATTTCGGCCGGGCGCCAGCAGTTCCAGATAGGAAAGCACCTGCGATTGCCCGAGCGGCTCGAGCATGCCGTCGTAAGAGAGATACAGGACCGATGTTGGCTGGACCGCGGCCGGGGTCGACCGGCTCCGTTCAGGCTGGGTCGAGATAGCCGGCATATCGGTCCGCGACATATTCGCTGAGGCACGTCCGCCAGTCGCGCATGACGTTCAGCCCGCGCATGTCCAGCTTCGTCGTGAGGAGGCGCTCCGACGCCGGCCGTGGCGCGAAATATTCTTCCGCGAAATGGTCCGACGGCACCTCGTTTATTCTGACACTGTTCCCGACCCCGAGCGCCTCGACCAAGTAGGTCGCGACCTCCAACCTGCTCGTCACGCCGGCGCAGACCATGTTGTACACGCCCCAGAATCCACTCGACAGCAGCAGTTCGACGTTGCGCGCGAAGTCGATCGTGTAGGTCGGTGTTCCAAGCTTGTCGTTGACGACGAACAGCTCGGTTGCGCCCGACTTGAGCTGAGCCATCAGCTTCTGGATGAACTTCTTGTCCTTCGCCGGGCCGCCGCCCATCATCCAGCCCGCCCGGCACACGAGATATCGTCGGCAATTCTCCGCGACGAATAGCTCCCCCATATATTTGCTGCGCGCATAATGGCCGAGCGGATTGGGCTGGTCCCAATCGTCGTATGTCTCTTGGGATCCATCGAAGATCCCGGCAGTGCTGATGTAGAGCAGCGGAATGTCGAGCTCGTTGGCGATGTGGACCGCGTTCTCCGCGGCCAGGGTGTTGGTGGAGTAGGTGTCGCCCGGATGCTGCTCACAATATTCGAGACTGGTGTAGGCCCCGAGATGGAACAGATAATCGGGCCTGAAGTCCACGACATCCTGCCGATAAGCATCGAAATCCCGAAAATCGAGGAATGACAGCCAGTCGGCATTGACGTCGATGTCGGTACATCGGAGCTGGTGCTTGTCCGCGAGCACATCGTGGAAGCCTTCGCCGAGCATGCCGCCGGACCCGGCCATGTAAATCCGCTTGCCTGGAGTCATCGCTGCCCGTTCCCACTCTCCAACTTCCGCAAATAGACCGTGAGCTGCATGCCTGTGTTCGTCCGGGCCATGTACCAGCGAAGGAGCGGATGCACGAAGCGGGGGAAGTGCAAGATGTCGCAAACCGAATAGCGATGAAGCGCGACTTCATAGCCGAAACGACGCCCATGGAGCTCGAACGAACGAAGATCGAACTCGAACAGATGGTAGGGCGAATGCATCGGGCTGATGTTGGTGACGTAATTTGTGCCGCGCGCTCGAAAGTAGAGGTTCGTCAGCCGCGAGAGGAGCCATTTGGACGAGGGCACCTCCGCCTGAATAATGCCCCCCGGTTTGAGCCACCCGAGCACACGGCCGAGAGCGTCCGACGGAGACGCCAGATGCTCCAGTACCGCTCCAAAGGTGATGAAATCGAATGAGTCAGGCTCAAAGAAGGCGGATTCTACTCCCGCGAGAATCAAACGATCGGCCTTGATGCCCCGCTTTAGTGCGAGCTGACGAAAGCTCTCCGATGGCTCGATCCCGAAGGTATCGAAGCCCGCTTTGGCGAGCGAGCGCATGGCCTTTCCGATGCCGGCGCCGATATCCAGCGCCGTCAGTCTCTCTCTGTCGCCGATGAGGGATGTCGTCTCAGCGATTTCCGTCGCAAAATAAGCCGGGTCCTCGCGAAAATAATCTTCGTGCCAATACTCGTCCGAGTCCCCGTAATGGTCTTCGAAGCGCTCAGGCTCGGGCTGAGGATCGGCGAAGATCAGGCCGCAAACCCCGCATCGCCTCACGCCCACCGCCACTCCGGTCAGGGTCTTGGGTCTGAGCCCCTGACTTTTGTTCAAGCGCATTCCGAGCGCACGGAGATGCTCCGGCCCCGCACCGCACATGTTGCAAGCATCGGACAGGTGGAACTTGTAAGCGAAGGATGTCGGCCGGGTTTCTAGCATCGCCGCTCCATCACGCTCTCGAGAACCCGGCGGTATTCGGCTGCAATGGCCTTCGTCGAGTATTTTGCAACCGCATCCCGGCGAGCCGCCTCGCCGATCCGCCGCCGCAGATCAGGATCGTCGAGCAGGCGTGTCAGTGCTTCCAGCCACTCTTCTTCTGTGGTTGCGAGGAGACCATTTTCGCCGTGCCGGATGATCAGCGGCGTGGTTCCGACATTGGTGGCGACGCAGGGCAATCCCATCATCATATACTGGATGGCTTTGAGGCCGCTTTTGCCGCTTACCCACTCGTCGACCGTCAGCGGATAAACGCCAATGTCGATACCCTGCAGGTCGTCGATTTCGCGCTCTGCTGTCCAGCGGATGACTTCGAGATCCACGCCCGGTAGTTCATAATCGAAATTCCCGATCACGCGCAGCCGAAACCTCCGCCTTGTGGCGAGCTTCTGAAAGACGCCGCGCAATAAATCGAGATAGCGACGAGTGCTGAAGGTGCCCGTCCAGCCGATCGTCACCAGACCATCGTTGCTATAGCGGAAGGCGGGCTCAAACCGGTCTGCGTCGAGCGACGAAGAGATATAGGTGCAGGCGGCGCGCCGGTTGATCGCCCGGCAATGCTCGTTCGCGGTCGGCGAACTCGTCACGACATGGTCCGCTTCGCGGACGAGGTAGCGGTACTTTCCCCCCCCACGAAGGAAGCGGACGACCGGATTGGGATGATTGTGGCCGTAGTCTTGGGCTAGCGCGATGACATTGTCTTCGATGTCGTAGACCAGTTTCTTCGCCAAAACTCGGGTCAGGCGCTCCGCGATGCTGGTGCCGATCGGGGTCACCGACATGTGGCAATAGACAAGCTCGTAGCTCGGTACTCGAAGAAGATCGCGGACGCGGCGCAAATAGCCCCTTGCGACGCCGGCGAGCTTCGGCGCCAGGTGACCGTGTTTGTAGATCACATCCCAAAGCGCCGAATCCATGAAAGGCGCGACGTCGACCTGCCATCCCACCGCACGCCAGTCGTCATAATATTGCTCGAACTTCAGCCGCTGTCCGGCGGCGACTCCGATCGGATATGGACACAGGACAAGCATCCGCTTGGGTCGATGTGCCGTCATCCCGTGGTCAACTTCGGACGGACAATTGCTTTCGGGGCGGGACTCGCTCACCTGGCTCTCCCGATCATTCGAACACCGGATAGAGCTGGTAAGGAAGCCAGTATTTCGCGTGAACTGCGAACACGAGCCAAGTGAACAGGATGACAAACGCAATCCCGACCACAAGAAAGCGGCCAACTGTTCGGAGGCCGTAGGCTTGGGGCACACGTGACCAGATCGCTACCTGAAGGGGAATGATGTAGAGGGCCATGCGATCGACCGCGGTCTAGGATGGAATCTCGGCGAGCAAACCCAC
>JBQCCG010000083.1:0-3059 GCA_051962455.1 Sphingomicrobium sp.
CGCTGCGATGCGCTCGGCATCACCAGCCTCGAAGACGAGATCGATCAATTGAGGGCATCGGAAAAGATCGATGCCGAACTGGAAGCCATGAAAGCCGCGCTCAAGGCGCGGGCGAATTGAAGGGAAGGGATGAAGTGACGATGGCCCGCAAGATTAATCCGTACTCGCTCGACCGGAAGGACGCGAAGATCGCCGGAGTCTGCTCGACCCTGGGCGGCATGACCGGCATCGATCCGA
Source organism: Sphingomicrobium sp. (assembly GCA_051962455.1). Lineage (GTDB taxonomy): Bacteria > Pseudomonadota > Alphaproteobacteria > Sphingomonadales > Sphingomonadaceae > Sphingomicrobium. The sequence goes on from JBQCCG010000083.1 coordinate 238, forward strand.
CCTTCATCCGCATCGGCTTTGTCGCCGCGGCGATCATCATCAGCTTCAAGCTGACGCTCATCGCCTATGCCGCGATCGGTATCTATCTCGTGGTGCAGAAGAAGAAATCGGCGATCGGCGACCGGCACATGAGCGATTTCGACCGAATGGGTGAGGTCGCAAGCCGCAAGCCGACGACGCACGCGATGGTCAACGACCTCGACGAGACCGACCGCCGGCTGATGGCGATCGACCACCATATCAACACCCAGAATGAAGAGCTGGCGCGCGAGATCGAAGCGCTCCGCCAGGAGGAGAAGTGATGGACCCGGTCACGATTGCGGTGCTGAGTGCGAGCATCATCGTCGGGCTCACCGGCGCGGCGCTCGCCGGCTTGAGAGCCTGGAACGGCTGGCTCGAGCTCAAGAAAATGGAGCTCACCCAGTCAGTCGGGGATCGCGGACTTCCACCGGCCGGCGGACGGATCGAGATGGCGGACCTTCGCGAGCGGGTTCGCAAGCTCGAGGCGATCGCCGCAGGAATTGACCTGTGACAAATTGCCGATCCTGATCCGCCATGCACCCCGGCGTGGCGGAGGGGATCAGCCCAGCGCGCTTCGCTCCCCAGGCGCGCAGTTGAGAGGCGGTTCGGCTAACCCTTCCCCTTCAGCCGGACCGCCTCTTTCGTTGTCCGGCTCACGCCTGCGCGGCTGCGCTTCGGGCGCAACACAGGCCCAAATAGTTAACGCGCGGGGGTGGACAGATGCCCCTAACTTTAGTTAGTAGGGCCTCAGGAGCCTCGCTACCTTGCGTCGCGAGCGGGGTTCCACACATGCGGCGGCCCGGCAGGCGTGCTCTCCTGTCGGGCCGTTTTCATTACAACTTCGGCCGATGATATACCGTGCTTTGAACTCGGGGGATTACCTCGGCTAGTTCATGCGCATGACGGCCCAAGCGCACGCACACCCGCATTCCCATGGCCATTCCCACGGGCATTCCCATTCGCACGCCTCGTCCTCGTTCGGCGGAGCGTTCGCGATCGGGATTGCGCTTAACCTCGGGTTTGTGATCGTCGAGGCAGGGTTCGGCTTTTATGCCAACTCGATCGCCCTGATCTCGGACGCGGGGCACAATCTTTCGGATGTGCTCGGGCTCGTCGTCGCCTGGGCGGCGGCGATCATGGCCAGGCGGGCGGCCTCGCCCCGCTTCACTTACGGATTCAAAAAGGCGCCGATCCTCGCGGCCTTGTTCAATTCATTGTTCCTGATGGTCGCCGTGGGCGCGATCGGCGCAGAGGCCGTGAGGCATCTGTTTCATCCCTCACCGACCAATGGCGGCGTGGTGATGGTCGTCGCCGCAGTCGGAATTCTCGTCAACGGATTGACTGCTGCTCTATTCTCGCGCGGGCAGGATGACATCAACGTGCGCGCCGCCTTCCTGCACATGGCATCCGACGCTTTGGTCTCCGTCGCAGTGATCTTTGCCGGGCTCGTGATCCTCTGGACCGGCAAGCAATGGGTTGACCCGGTGATGAGCATTGCGGTCGCAATCGTCATTCTTTGGGGCAGCATCGGCTTGCTCAAGGAATCGGTGTGGATGTCGCTCGCCGGAGTCCCGTCCGGAATCGATCTCGACCGGGTGGAGGCGGCCCTTCGCGAGCTCGCCGGAGTGGACGCCGTCCACGACCTCCATGTCTGGCCGCTGAGCACGACGGAGACGGCGCTGACGGCACATGTCGTCACCGCGCGCGCTGGCGACCCGGATGCGCTGCTGGAGAGTGCGCGCGTGACGCTTCACGAGCGCTTCCGGATCGAGCATTGCACCATCCAGGTCGAACGCTACCACTCGGCCGATCACCGGGATTGCTAGCAAGGCTAAACACTCGTGAACGTCACCCATCTGGAATGCTCGCTCACCGGCGAGCGGTACGAGGCCGGTCGGCCGCATAATCTCAGCCGTGCGGGCAAGCCGCTGCTCGTTCGCTACGACATGGATGCGGCGAAGCGGACCATGACTCGCGAGAGCCTTGCCCAACGCGAACCTGGCATGTGGAAGTGGCGTGAGCTGCTGCCGAACGACATCGAACCGGTCAGTCTCGGCGAGCCGGAGACTCCGATCGTGCCGCTGCCGAACATCGCTGCGCGCGAGGGCGTCCTTCGACAGGGCTCAGGACAGGCGTCCACGCTGCTGGTGAAGGACGAGGGGCGGCTCCCGACCGGCTCGTTCAAGGCTCGCGGGCTGGCGATGGCGGTGACCATGGCCAAGCAGTTCGGGATCGAACGGATCGCGATGCCGACCAATGGTAATGCCGGGGCCGCGCTCGCCGCCTATGGAGCCAGGGCAGGGATCGAGACGATCGTAATCTGCCCGGCCGAAACGCCCGAGATCAACGTCACCGAGACCGCTGCCTACGGCGCGCGCGTCTATGTCGCCGACGGGCAGATCGACGAATGCGGAGCGCTGGTTGGCAAGGGCGCTGCGGAAGGGCTGTGGTTCGACTGCTCGACCCTCAAAGAGCCGTATCGCCTTGAGGGCAAGAAGGTTATGGGCTTCGAGCTGGTCGAGCAGCTCCGCTGGGAAGTGCCTGACGCGATCTTCTATCCGACCGGCGGCGGTACCGGGCTGATCGGCATGTGGAAGGGGTTCGACGAGCTGGAGGCGGTCGGACTGATGGGATCGAAGCGGCCGCGAATGTACGCGGTCCAGGCGGAAGGCTGCGCGCCGATGGTCCGGGCATTCGAGCGCGGAGACGAGTTCGCCGAGCGGTGGGAGAATGCGGCGACGGTCGCGACCGGAATTCGCGTCCCCAAGGCCGTCGGCGACTTCCTGATCCTGCGCGCGGTG
>JBQCCG010000084.1:0-5462 GCA_051962455.1 Sphingomicrobium sp.
GGCATGACGGCGGGCGTCTGCTTCGTCCGCCCCCAATTCTCGAAGATCAGCAGCGCACCAACGAAATTTGCCGAATATCTTGCCTGCGGCGTACCCGTTGTCACTACCGACGGAGTTGGCGACCTGGGCGAAACCATCCGCGAGACGGGGATAGGGCTCGCGGCGTCGAAGTTTGATCCACTTGCGCTTGGATTGCTGGCCGGCTCTCTGCTCGATCTGGTGAACCAGCCCGGCATTCGCGACCGCTGCCGTGCTGTCGCGGAACGGCAATTCTCACTAGAAGACGGCGTGGCGAAATACCGGCGCCTCTACGATGTGCTGGGAAGGGGAGGGAGCGAGTTGTCATTGAACGTGAAGAGACCGCCGACGGGCGGTGAGTCCTGATCGAATTCCGGAATGCCTACATCTTATGTTTCAAGGTTACGAATTTCCGCGGGCCCAGAATTCCGACGATAATCAATCGCTGCGTTTCCTTCATCAATCGACGCCATTTCCAATGCCTTCCGGCAAGTCGCACATAAAGTCGCGCAGCTTTAATGAATTCGCCTTCATACAGAGCCGCCAGGAAATCATACTCTTGCAGAATGCGTCCGCGCCGCCGCAGATGGGCCGGAGCGGCGCAATTCTCGCGCAGGATGAGGTCGATCAGTTCGTTGATCGTCCTACCCTTCAACGCAGACTGACGAGCTTTTTCGACGCTAACATGGCCGCCCATCGACCCCCTCTCATGGATTCGGTAGGAAAATACCGTGTCCGATGTGTAGCCGACTCTCATTGAGGGGTTAGTCAGGACCAGAAAGGGTGCGATTGCAAGATCGAGATATGTTGTCCTCAATCTATCTGTTCCGAACTTGTCAATCTGCCTCGAAAATTCACAGCTGTTAAACGAAGACTTTCGGAATGCATAAGCACTCCCTAGCCAAAATCCCTTCTGATCTAGAATTGCATCTTTCAGCAATTCGGAAAAATGATCTGTCGATTTAGATTTTTTCTTAAGATAATTGATATTTCGATGCGTTTCATCGCGAATGAGTAAATCTGCGCCTTTGTCATTTACACGAATATGTCGATGCGAGAGCAGCATTAGGTTGGCATCGGCCGAAAATTCCCGCTCGATGACCTGCAGTTTATTCGCTGCCCAATAATCATCTCCGTCGAGCATGCATATGATATCGCCGCTTGCGGTTCTTACACCGTCAAGCGCCGCTAAGAGCGCGCCCGAGTTCTCCGGCATGCGCCGGTACCGAACCTTTCCTCCAAAGGCCTTCACGCGCTCGGCGGAGCTGTCGCTACTGCAATCATCGACAACGATGATCTCATCGGCCTTGCGCGTCTGGGCCAGAACGGACTCGATCGCCTCCTCGATGAAATCCTCGAGATTGAAGACGATAACGACGGCCGAGATACGCAATGTCCGAATCACTCGTGGAGCTCAGATCCGCACATAAAGCAGGTTGTCGCCGTCGATAATAAGCTCGAACGGATGGCGGCTCATCGCTTGCTGAAAGCTACGCGAGCTCAGCTCTCCTGGAAGCATCCAGTCATGCGGTTCGATCCCGACAACGTAACTCTGCTCGATCCAGCCAGTGTTCGAGGCAAACAGATCTCGTTCGAAGCCTTCTATGTCTATTTTGACGATCAATGGCGTGTCGCCGCCGGACGCCCGGAATGCATCTTCGATCGTGATCATCGGTACGCCTGAGGCTGCGCGCTCAGTACGAATTCCCCAACTATAGCTCTCATTATGGAGCGATACGAACCCGCGTTCGGCTCCGATGGCCGCTTCCAGAACGACGCAGTTGCCGTGCTGTTCAAGATTCCGCCGGAGCAATGCGGCGTTTGCCGGGTGCGGCTCAATCGCAACGATGCTGGCGTCAGGAAATTGCGCGGCGAACGACAGCGACACGGCTCCGATGTTGGCGCCCGCGTCGACGATGATCGGCTTGCCGCCATTCGCCAGAACGGACCTGTATCTCGCGTGTACCCGCTGGTTGACGGGGTTCGATCCGGCAAAATCATAGCGCCGCATGACAAAGGTCTCGCGGAGCGTCTCAATGTCACTGTCCCCCGCCCTGATGGCGACGGCACCGATCCGTGGCACATGGACTCGCGCGACGCGGTCCTTTCTGAAACGCGCCAGGTGGCGCGCCAGAATCGACGGCCCGAAGCGCGAGATGTCCTTGAAATTGAGCAGGACCCCGGTGAGCAGATTCACTGCACAACCTCCTTGGGAGAGGGTTATCACCGGCCCTTAAAAGGGTCCACTGCACTTTCGGATCACCGACTTCAGTTTGTGCGGCCTCAGCATCAGGAGCAATCCCTTGCCCTCTGCGTGCCTCCCGTCCACCGGAAGAAGGTCGTGCCGAGTCCCAGTCGGCGATGTGCGAAGCGCGCGGACAAAACAGCTATCGATCCACCCGAGACGACCTGTGCCGTGGCTGCGCCAATGGCTCCGAAGGTGGGCACGAGAAGCAATGCGGCCAGTACGCCCGCGATTACAGATGCGATATAGATCAAGCTTAGGTGTCTTTCGCTGCCGGCCATCGCCAGGAGGACCGGTCCCATGCCGACAAATCCGAAGATCAGTTGTGCGCCGCACAGGATCGCAAGCGGCGTCGCGGCATTCACATAGACAGGTCCGAAGACAAGCTCCACCAGTGGCCGGCCGAACAGCAACAAGATGATCAGCATCGGTATCAGGATCGCGCACATGCCTGCGCTGGTTACTCTGAGTAGCCGCTGCAGTGCCCGACGTTCCCCGAAACGGTGGAGGCGGGACACTGTCGGCGCCATTACGACATGGAGGATCGTCACGGGCATGGAGACGAGGATGCTCGAGGCGAGGGCAACGCGATAAATTCCAAGATCGATCGCCGACCCGAGAATTCCGACCAAGATGACCCCATACGCTCCGTCAAACACGCGCAGAACGTCGACGACTCCGAGTGGCAGGGCAGCCTTGAGCCATTGCAAACCCTCACTTGATGCGGGGCCGCCAGCATCCTGACGGGTCGCGCGACTGACCCACCCGAAGCTGATTGCTGCGGCAATGACTGCAACGAGCGCTTGAATCGAGAGCGCACTGGAAGGCGTCAACCTCAGGTTCGCGATCAGATACCCACCAGTCAGGATCAGCGCCGCGGCGGGCCTCACCACAATATCCATGACCTGACCTTTGGAAAGATGTCCGAGACCGCGAAGCTCGGCCGAGGTAAGGGCAGTCGCGCTCATCCCTCCTGCGAGAATCACGCCGGCCAATGAAAGTGCAGGGGCGCTCGCGTCGTGCCGCCGGAAAATGAGCGCGCCGCCAACCGCGAGGATAGTGATGGTCATCCAGGCGAGACTGGTCGCGGTCAGGAAGCTACGGGCCAAAGACCGCACTCCCGCCCAATCGAGGCGTGCCGAGCGGACTGCCAGTTCGCGAACCGCGAGCTGCTGCGTTCCGAGAAGGATGATATTCACTGCCACGGCGACCAGCGATGAGACGAGGCCGTAAATGCCGTAGTTTGCGGGTCCGAGGGCGCGGGCGAGGACGACCCCCAGCAGAAAGGTGCTGGCGAGACCGCCGATCCGCAACAGCAAGCTGTTGAAGCTCGACATCAGCAAGCCTTGCTGCTCGACGATGAATGCGCGGATTGACTCGGCTTCGGGTAATCTCATTGCCAGTCATCCGCAGCGCGCATACCTATTCCCTCGGCCGAAGTGATGAGCATGAGGCGGATCGATTCACCCCATGGTCGGGAGCGCCGTTCGTTTGCAAGGCTAAAGCGCTACTGACTGGCATTCGAGGGCGGACGATACTTCGGTCGCAAGGTCGCCGTGTACGGCAACTTTACCGTCGTCTGGTCGGCAAACGTCACGATTGGCGCCAATTGCGCCATCAATCACGATGTCTTAATCCTCGGCCGATGCGGCGCGATATTGACGATCAGGTCGTGCTCCGTGCAGGATGATGCCGACCGACGCCAGCCTGGGCCGGCACGTTCGCAGTCCCTTCGGAACGAAAGGTCCGATTTGCGTCGAGCGGCGCACATGGATCGGCTTGGGGGTGGTCATACTGCCGGACGTGACGATCGGTGAACGGAGCATTGTCTGCGCGGGTTCGGTCGTCACTCGGGATGTCCTGGCCCTGTCGTCGTTGCAGGCAACCTCGCGGGCCTGATCTGCAAAATCGGGGTGTCGGAGACTCATCAGGCCACGGCGGCGATCTCGACCATTTTCAATAGCTGTAGCCGAGCCGTTCGATATCGTTGCGAAAAACCTCTCCGACGATCTGAGCCATTTGTTTGCTGTAAGCTTCCCGGTACGGCGGTCGCTTGGTCGTGTTCAACAGCGGTAGCTCGGCGGACAGACCAAGTCGCCGCATGACCTCGGGATAATCGATGCCCACAGATTCGAAGCGGCCGACATAATCGACCGAGATCTCCATGCTGCCAGGAAACGTGATCCAGTCCAGCTGCGGACGAAAATGGACGTCGTTAATGATCACCGCTCGAAATGACTCGTGGCAAAGCTTCAGGACGAATTCTTCAAACGTCTCAATCTCGTCCAAATGTTGCTTGACCCACTGCGCCTCCCGAGCGGCGATCGGGAGCCCGAAGCCTTTGAGGTGGGCAAACGCCGACAACAGCCGATCCCAAGGATTTCGAACGAACGAAAATTTGAAGTAGCTCGCGAACTTTCGAGAGTCGAAGGCGGCAAAGCGGCTGAGCGGCACATGACCTACCCAGTGCCCGTAGATCGCTGTGCCTATGCTTGTGCCCGCCGTCTTCGGGATATGGACGAAGATCGAACGGGTCTTCTCGTATTCCGGCGCATAGGGTGTTTCGCGGACTGCACGGATGAGCGGTCGTTGCACGGCGATCGGCAACGAATATTCGAGATTACGGATGTGTCGTCTAATTCTACTCATTAGTTGTCGCCGTTCCCCACGCGACCCTAACAAAGGTTTGTACAGCACGCGCTAGCTCTGGCAATTGCTGCCGCTTCGAATTTCAGCATTTTCGGTCAAAAGCAACGGCGCTTGCGCCTGATCCCAAGTGTCACATGTTCAATTGTGCGGATGACCATCTCGCCAGTATGAGGGCCATATGTGCGGCATAGCCGGAGTCTTTGGTGGCTCAAGGGTCGACTCGGCGACCCTCAAGCGGATGGCCGGCGCGCTCGCGCACCGCGGTCCCGACAACGAAGGAATATGGCTCGACCCGGATGCGAAGATCGGTTTCGGTCATCGCCGGCTCGCGATCGTCGATCTTTCGCCGGCCGGCGACCAGCCGATGATCAGCCCGAGCGGTCGATTCGTGATCACCCTGAACGGGGAGATCTACAATCATGGCGACCTTCGCCGCGACCTTGCGGACGCCGGACATGAGGTCGCCTGGCGCGGGCACTCGGATACCGAGACCCTGCTCGCCGGCTTCGACTTCTGGGGGATCAAGCCGACGCTCCGCAAAACGCGCGGC
>JBQCCG010000085.1:0-6456 GCA_051962455.1 Sphingomicrobium sp.
CAACGGCGCTCCTGCGGGCACGTTCGACGCGACGCCGCAGAATCGGGCTCAGCTCACGGGTGCCATCACCAACCTGATCCTTCCCGGCACGGTGATGGTCGCCGACATCGACAAGGCGATCGACAACGGCAAGGGCAAGACCCTGCTCGGGACCATGGCTGGCGGCACGCTCACCGCGACCAAGGACGGCGGCAAGACGGTGCTGACCGATTCCGAAGGCCACAAGGCGACGATTACTCAGGGCGATGAGCAATATACCAACGGCGTGGTCCACCACATCGATGCGCTGCTGATGCCCTCCAAGCCGAGCAAGGCCCCCACTGTCGGCCAGAAGGTTCGCAAGTAACCGCTACATCTTGCGCCGCTGAGCGCATCCGCACGCCAGATATGCTTCGCGCATCATTCCACTTCCGTGCGCCGAACGGCTCGCTATAAACGGGCGGATAGGCGTGGCGGACGATGGGGCTGAAGCGACATGAAAGCGACGATTGAGCGGGCGACCCTCCTGAAGAGCCTGGGCCACGTCCAATCGGTCGTGGAACGCAGGAATACGATTCCGATCCTCTCGAACGTGCTGATCGAAGCGCGCGAGGACGGCTCGCTTCGGCTGATGGCGACCGACCTCGACCTGCAGGTCGACGAGACGGTTCCGGCCAATGTCACCCAGCCGGGCGCCACCACCGTTTCGGCGCACACCTTCTTCGACATCGTCCGCAAGCTGCCCGAAGGCAGCCAGGTCGAGCTGACCGCTGCCGAGGGCAAGATGCAGGTCGTGGCCGGCCGCGCGCGGTTCAATCTCTCGACTCTTCCGCGCGACGATTTTCCGGTGATCGCCGAGGGCGAACTGCCGACGCGGTTCGAGCTTCCCGCAGCCACGCTCCGCCAGATTATCGAGAAGACCCGCTTCGCCATCTCGAGCGAGGAGACCCGCTATTATCTGATGGGCATCTTCCTCCATGTGATCGACGATCAGATGCGCGCCGCCGCGACCGACGGCCACCGCCTCGCGCGGGTTACCGTGCCCAGGCCCGACGGCGCCGATGGAATGCCCGACGTGATCATTCCGCGCAAAGCGGTGACCGAGCTCTATCGCCTGCTGGAGGAGCTCGAGGGGACGGTCGAAATCTCGCTGTCGCCGACCAAGATCCGCTTCGGCCTGGGCAGTGCGATTCTGACCAGCAAACTGATCGACGGCACCTTCCCTGACTACAATCGGGTGATCCCCACGGCGAATGACAAGCTTCTGAAGCTCGATCCCAAGAGCTTCTCGGCCGGCGTCGATCGGGTGTCGACCATCGCCTCCGAAAAGACCCGCGCGGTGAAGATGAGCGTCGATCGCGACAAGGTGACCCTGTCGGTGACATCGCCCGAAAACGGGGTCGCGACCGAGGAGCTGCCGGCCGACTATGGCGCCGACGGGCTCGAGATCGGCTTCAACGCGCGATACCTGCTCGATATCCTCAGCGAGATCGACGGCGACACCGTCGAGGTGCATTTGGCCGACGCGGCCGCGCCGACACTGCTGCGCGAGAACGACAAGTCCAACGCGCTGTACGTCTTGATGCCGATGCGGGTTTAGGACAGATAATTTCACGCAAAGGCGCAAAGGCGCAAAGGCACGAAGACAGCCGCATTTGTGCTTTGCGCCTTCGCGCCTTCGCGCCTTCGCGTGAAACATCCTTTTCTTGCCTGGCCGCTGCGCGGCTCACAATGATATTCGGGTGCCCGTCAGCCGTCTGACCCTGACCGACTTTCGTTCCTATGGTTCGGCCACGATCGAGCCGCGGCCCCGTTTCGTCCTGCTGTTCGGCGAGAATGGCGCGGGCAAGACCAACCTGCTCGAGGCGGTGTCGATGCTGGCGCCGGGACGAGGGCTTCGCGGCGTGGCGCTTTCGGACATGGCGCGGCAGGGAGGCAGCGGCGGCTGGGCGGTGGCTGCTCAATTACTTCCCCTCCCTAACAAGGGAGGGGATCAAGGGGTGGGTGTGTTGGACGGAAGTTCAACCCACCCCCAGCCCCTCCCTGCTAGGGAGGGGGGAATCATCATCGGCACCGGCACGACGGCGACCGCGCCCGAGCGCCGGCAGGTACGAATCAACGGCGCGCCCGCGTCGGTGAATAGCCTGTCCGAATGGCTGTCGATCCTGTGGCTCACCCCGGCGATGGACCGGCTGTTCACTGGCAGCGGGGGCGAGCGGCGGCGCTTCCTCGACCGCCTCGTGCTCGCGCTGGAGCCGGGCCACGCGCACCACGCGACACGCTACGACGCGGCGATGCGGGCGCGGAACAAGCTGCTCGGGGAGGGAAATGCCGACGAAGCGTGGCTAGCATCGCTTGAGCTGGCGATGGTCGAACACGGTCAGCAAGTCGCTGCCGCACGCGAGCGGACCGTGGCTGCGCTCGACCAGCGGCTGGCCGAAGCGCCCGATGACGAGTTCGCGCGCGCGGCAATCGGGCTCGAAGGCTGGACTGGCGGCGATCTTGCGGCCGTCCTCAAAGCGAACCGCGCCCGCGACTCAGCAGCCGGCCGCGCGACCGAGGGCCCGCACCGGCAGGATCTGGCGGTCACGCATCGCGCCAAGCACATGCCCGCGGCCCGGTCCTCGACCGGCGAGCAGAAGGCGCTTCTCCTCAGCCTCATCCTCGCCCACGCCGAGCTCGTTGCCGAGCGCGGTGAGCCGCCGATCCTTCTCCTCGACGAGGTGGCGGCCCATCTCGATCCCAAGCGCCGCGCGGCGCTGTTCGCCCGTCTCGAGGGACGAGGACAGGTATGGATGACGGCGACAGAAGCGGCGCTGTTCGACGGCATCGGCGATGCATCGCGCTTTCGTGTCGAAGCCGGGTCCGTCATTCCCGCCTAACATTCCGTCATTCCCGCGAAAGCGGGAATCCCGCTGAGTTTCTGATCCCACCAAGAAGAAGAAAAGCCGGACCCCGCTTGCGCGGGGGTGACTTTGGGTAGACTTTTTAACCCGCGGCCCCTATGTTGCACCGCAGCACGAGGCGCTTCTCAAAGCGGCGTGAAGGTTCCGGACCTGAGTTCGCGAACAGCCCGCGCCTCGATTTTTCTGCTCTCCTATTCACGCGGGGCGCTTTTCGACCCCGCTCGCGGCTGCGCAGCCATGCGCCGGCCGCGCGCACAATATTTGGAACACATTCAATGTCATTCATGTCTCTGGGGCTGTCGAAGCCCCTGCTCGATGCGCTCGCCGCGAAGGATTATTCGCAAGCGACGCCCATCCAGCTCAAAGCCATTCCGACCGTCCTCTCCGGCCGCGACCTGCTCGGCATCGCCCAGACGGGCACCGGCAAGACCGCGGCCTTCATGCTGCCATCGCTCGACCGTCTCGCGGCTGCAAAGCAGTTCGCCAAGCCCGGCCATGCGCGGATGCTGGTGCTTGCCCCGACGCGTGAGCTTGCCGCGCAGATCGCCGCCAGCGCGCAGGCCTATGGCAAGTTCATGCACCTGTCGGTCGGCGTGATCTTCGGCGGCGTTCCCAATTCGAAGAGCGTCCGCACGGTGTCACGCGGCCTCGACGTGCTGGTCGCGACGCCTGGCCGCCTGCTCGACCTGATCGACCAGCGCGCGCTCTCACTTCGCGAGCTCGAAATCCTCGTGCTAGACGAGGCCGACCAGATGCTCGACCTCGGCTTCATCCACGCGCTGAAGCGGATCGTCGCTTTGGTTCCGCCCAGGCGGCAGACCCTGTTCTTCTCGGCGACCATGCCAAAGGCGATCAAGGAACTCGCCGACAAATATCTGACCAACCCGGCCGAGGTATCGGTCACTCCGGCCGCGACGACGGTCGAGCGGATCGACCAGAGCGTCACCATGGTGAACCAGGCCGAGAAGACCGCGCTGCTCGCCCTCTATCTCAAGACCGAGCCCGTCGAACGCGCCCTGGTGTTCAGCCGCACCAAGCATGGCGCCGACAAGATCGTGCGCCAGCTTGAGGCGGCCGGGATTCCATCAGCCGCCATCCACGGCAACAAGAGCCAGGCGCAGCGCGAGCGCGTGATCGCCGCGTTCAAGTCTGGCGACATGCCCGTCCTCGTGGCCACCGATATTGCGGCGCGGGGCATCGACATCCCGGGCGTCAGCCATGTCGTCAACTTCGATCTGCCCGACGTCCCGGAGCAATATGTCCACCGCATCGGGCGCACCGCTCGCGCGGGGGCCGACGGCATCGCCATTGCCTTTTGCGCGCCGGACGAGCGCGGCAATCTGCGCGACATCGAGCGGACCACACGCCAGCGCATTGCCGTCGTGCCGCTGCCGGCGGACTTCACCGCCGCGGCCGAAGCGTTCAAGCGGCTGAAGCCCGCACCCAAGGCGCACGTTCACCGGCAGGAGCGGTCACATACCAAGGCCGATCGCCGTCACGAGGGACAGCGCCGCAAGAACCGCAACAACGGCCAGCAGCGTCATCCACAGCGCGGCGACAGCCATCCTGCGCATCGTTCGGAGGCTCGCGACCGCGACGGACAGCGCCGCGACGGAACGCGTTCCTCGTACCGGCCGGAGGCTTACCTCGAGACCCATTCCGAGCACTGCCCCGAGCGCGGCAGGCCCAAGCGGAAGTTCCACGGACGACCGCGCCGCCCCGGCGGTCCGCGCCGCGTCCAAGGTTAGGCGCGCTTCACTTCACCGCGAGGATCGCGAGATCCGGCTAATGGCAGGTATCGACCCATTCCTGCCATTAGCTTGGCCGGGCCGATCCCCGCCGAGTGATGAACTTCCGATAGGCTATTCCGCCTAGGTGAACCAAGAAGGAGCCTGCGAATAGCGCCTTCCAAATCAGGTCCTCACGTGCCCACTGCGCAGCTTGCGCGCTGCTCGCGCAGAGATCGCTGCTCCTGAAATGGACGACCGTATCGCTTGGCTTGCAGGGCAAAGGACTGAGGTGGCTGGCGAAGCTCATCCAGAGCCAGAATACGACCATTGATGCCACGAAGAGCGCAATGCTCGTTGCGGCGAATACTGGTGGCGCTTCTGACCGAAACACCAAGTTTCTCAAGGTCCGAAACTCATCGGCTCTCCCCAGCGCCGCGAATATGGTGAGCACCTATCATTGTTGTGGCAGCTTTCCACCCAAAGCTGCCATAAGAAAAGCCTGTCCTACAGGGAGGTGGTTGTGCCACCTCAATGAAGTGCGGCTCCCAATTCACGCCCGAATGTTCGCGAAACTCTGCTCGCCAGTGCGAACATTCGCGACCGTCTCTCGTGCGCGCACGCGTAGGCTTGCTGCATTCGCTGCGTTTCGCAGTTCCTTCGCACGTGCGCGCACGCGCACGCGCGCGTGACAAGCGGCCGTAAATCCCTATATCTCACTCATGGCAACCGACCCCAATCAGAACGAATATGGCGCCGAAAGCATCAAGGTCCTCAAGGGCCTCGACGCCGTCCGCAAACGCCCCGGCATGTACATCGGCGACACCGATGATGGCTCCGGCCTCCACCACATGGTGTTCGAAGTCTCCGACAATGCGATCGACGAGGCGCTCGCCGGTCATTGCGACCGAATCCTGATCCAGCTGAACCCGGACGGGTCCGTCACCGTCGAGGACAACGGCCGCGGAATTCCCACCGGAATCCATCCCGAGGAAGGCGTGTCGGCGGCCGAGGTCATCATGACCCAGCTCCACGCCGGCGGGAAGTTCGAGAACACGTCCGACGACAATGCCTATAAGGTGTCGGGTGGTCTGCACGGCGTTGGCGTCTCGGTCGTCAACGCCCTTAGCGAATGGCTCGACCTCACCATCTGGCGCGACGGCGAGGAGCATTTCATGCGCTTCCGCCATGGCGAGGCCGAAGCGCCGCTGAAGGTCGTCGGCACTGCGCCCGAGGGGAAGAAGGGCACGCGGGTCACCTTCATGCCCGGCTCGGAAACCTTCAAGATCACCGAGTTCGACTTCGAGCGGCTCGAGCACCGCTATCGCGAGCTCGCCTTCCTCAATTCGGGGGTGCGCCTGGTGCTGGTCGACGCGCGTCACGAAGAGCGCGTCGAGCATGACCTGTTCTACGAAGGCGGGATTGCGGCCTTCGTGAAGTTCCTCGATCGCGCCAAGACGCCCTTGTTCCCCGAACCGATCGCCATCTCCGCGGTGCGCGACGGAATCGGCATCGACGTCGCGCTCGAATGGAACGACAGCTATTATGAAAATGTCCTCCCCTTCACCAACAACATCCCCCAGCGCGACGGCGGCACGCACATGGCCGCGTTCCGAGCAGCGCTGACGCGCACGATCAACAATTACGCCGAGAAATCGGGGATGCTGAAGAAGGAGAAGGTGACCCTCACCGGCGACGACATGCGCGAGGGGATGACCGAGATCGTTTAGGTCAAGCTGCCCGATCCCAAGTTCAGCTCGCAGACCAAGGTCAAGCTGGTCAGCTCGGAGGTCCGCCAGCCGCTCGAAAGCCTCATCGCCGACAAGCTTAGCGAATGGCTCGAG
>JBQCCG010000086.1:0-13080 GCA_051962455.1 Sphingomicrobium sp.
CAGTCGGCGAAGACCAGAAGCAGCATGTCGAGCTGACTCGCGATATCGCGATCAAGTTCAACAATGACTTCGATGTCGAGCTGTTCATGGTTCCCGAACCGTTCATTGGCGGCGGAACGACCGCGAGGATCATGTCGCTTCGCGACGGCAAGGTGAAGATGTCCAAATCCGATCCGTCGGAGATGAGCCGAATCCACCTGACCGACAGCGACGACGAGATCACTCAGAAGATCCGCAAGGCGAAGACCGATCCAGAGCCGCTGCCCGACGACGTGGACGCGCTCGAAGGACGGCCCGAGGCGAAGAACCTTGTGGGAATCTACGCCGCCGTGACCGGTGAGACCGTCGATGAAGTGCTTGGGCGCTTCGCCGGACGAGGCTTCGGACAGTTCAAACCCGCGCTTGCCGATGTGCTGGTCCAGCTGATCGCTCCGATCCGCGCGCGCCTCGACGAACTCCGCCGCGAGCCCGCGGAGCTCGACCGTATTCTCGCCGACGGCGCAGCCCGCGCGAGCGACCTCGGCGCGCCAGTGCTGGCGCAGGCCAAGGCCGCTGTCGGCCTCACCCGCTAGACGCGCGGCAGCTCATCTTGGAGGCTGACATCAACACGACGCAGTCGCAGCCGCTGCCGCTTTCGCAGCGGCTCGCGCAGATTGCTGAAGAGAGCGGACCCGACCGAATCATGCTGTCGGAGCTGGCGCGGCAGCTTCACTCCCGGGTCTGGGGCGGCTTGCTGGTCATCTTTGCAGCGATCAATGTCATCCCTCTTCCGCCTGGAACGAACAGCGTCATCGCCATCCCGCTGGCCCTCGTCTCGGCGCAGATGGCCTTCGGGCGCTCGAGCCCGTGGTTTCCCGCCCGGATCGACCGGCGCGGAGTGACCAAGACAGAGCTGCACAAACTGATCGAAAAAATGGCCCCTTTCGAAGCCCGCATCGAACGTATCTTCCGCCCGCGACTGGGCGAGTTGACCGGCCCGACGGCGACACGAGTGATCGGCCTCCTGTGCCTGATCCTGTCAGTGATCGCCGGCCTTCCTATTTTGATGATCCATAATGCGCCCGCGGTCGCGATCCTGCTGTTTGGACTCGCGTTGATCTATCGCGATGGCGTGCTCGTCATAATCGGAGTCATTGCGGCGATCCTCGCCGTTCTGTTCGATGCCGCCCTAATTATCTGGGGAGTCGCGGCGGTTAAATATGCACTTGCGTGGCTGCATCGATAAGCACGCGGAATGATCATCGGCTCATCGGTTCACCGCAACGCTTCATCGACCGTTCACCGCTAATGGTGATATAGCGCACTGTTGTTTTTCCACGCCCGCCGAAGGGAAGTAACGATGCGTATCCGCAAAATTGCAGCCGCGATCGCACTTGGCACGGCCGCAGTTGCGCTGTCCGCCTGCGCCGAATCGATCACTTCGACCGTCTCGCGCTACCAGGCGATGCCCGCGCCGCAGGGGCAGACTTTCTACGTCGTGCCCGATGGCGGAATGGCCCGAAACGGCGGGCTCGAGTTCCAGCGCTATGCCGGCATCGTCGCGCAGCAGCTTGAGGCGCGCGGCTACCGACCTGCGGCCGACGAGCGGAGCGCGAACATGGTCGTTCAGTTCGGCTATGGCGTGGATCGCGGCCAGATGCGCTACGTCTCCGATCCCGACCCGGCTATCGCCTGGGGACCTTATTGGGGATCGCCATTCTTCCGTCCGCGGTTCGGCTGGGGCTGGGGCGGCGGCTATCTCTGGGGCTGGAACGATCCGTTCTGGTATGGGGACGGGATCGACAGCTACATCGAATATCACAGCCAGGTGGACCTCCACATCCGCGCGGCGGGAACGAACGCTCCTTTGTTTGACGGACGCGCCCAGGCACGCTCGGAAACCAACCGTCTCGACGTGCTCGTGCCGAGCCTGGTGGATGCAATGTTCACCGGCTTCCCGGGCCGCAGCGGCGAAGTCGTGAAGATCACCATTCCGACCAAGCAGCCGCCGCGCTCGTAAGCGGCATTACCGACGCAGCAAAAAAAGGCCCGCAGGATCGCCCCCGCGGGCCTTTTCTTTGTCTGGCGGAACCTCAGCCTTCCAGCTGTCTCGTCAGCAATCGAATGTCGGCGTCGAGCTCGGCGTCGCTAGCGCGCAGCTTCTCGATCTGCCGCACTGCGTGGATCACGGTCGTGTGGTCGCGCCCGCCGAAGCGGCGGCCGATATCCGGCAGCGACTTGGGCGTCAGCTGCTTCGACAGGTACATCGCCACCTGTCGCGGCCGCGCGACTTCGCGAGCGCGCCGGGCGGACGTCATCTCGGCCTTGCGAATTCGATAATGCTCGGCGACTTGAGTCTGAATTTCGTCGATCGAGATACGCCGCTGGTTGGCGCGAAGCACGTTGGCGAGGACTTCCTCGACGAATGCGACGTCGATCTCGCGCCCCGTCATCATCGCGTAAGCGCCAATGCGGTTGAGCGCGCCCTCCAACTCACGGATGGAGCTGGTCACTCGCCGCGCAAGGAAATCGATCACCGGGCGCGGCATCTCGACCCCCGGGAGCGCTTCCAGCTTCGACACAATGATGTTGAAGCGCAGCTCGTAATCGGCCGAGTTGATGTCGGCGACGAGGCCCCACGACAGGCGCGACAGGATACGCGGTGCGATCCCATCGAGGTCCTGCGGCGCGCGGTCCGACGTGATCACCAGCCGCCGTCCGGCGGTGATGATCTCGTTCATCGTGTGAAAGAATTCCTCCTGCGTCGAATCCTTGCCGGCGATGAACTGGACGTCGTCGATCAGCAGCAGGTCGGCGTTCCTGAGGCGCTGCTTGAACCCGATCGTGTCATTCTCTTTGATCGCCCGGATGAACTCGACCATGAACTTCTCGGCCGACATCGAAACGACACGTGCGAGGCGATTCCGGGCGAGAAAGGCGTGGCCGATCGCGTGCAACAGGTGCGTTTTGCCGCGGCCCGTGCCGCCATGAATGAACAACGGATTGAAGCTGACCGTCGGCGACGTTGCGAGAGTCCGCGCGGCCGTCGCAGCGACCTCGTTCGCCTTGCCGACGACGAATGTCTCGAACCGGTAGCGCGGATCGAAATTGGGCGCATCGGGATCGCGCTCCGCCGGCGGCGGAGCCTCGTCGAGGATCAGGAGCGGCGCAGGGCGCGGTGCATCGGCGGCCGCGATCACTCGAACATCGCGAACGACCGGGAGGACCGTCTTCCATGCAAGCGACAAGCGTTCGCCGAAATGCGAACGGACCCAGTCGGCCATGAACTGGCTCGGCATGACCAGGTCGAGCGCGCCGCTGTCGGGTTCGAACGCGCCCAGTTCGGCAGGCTTCAGCCAGCCGTCGAAGGTGCGAGCGCCAAGGTCGCGGCGAAGTCCGGAGCGGATCGATTCCCAGGCCACCTCGAGCGGCGCCGCGACCGATGCCTCAGCCGCTTCCGTTGAATTCGCCCCAGCCGCTTGCACTGCTCCGCGCCTCCCTCGTCTGGCCCCCTGCAAGAGGCAAAGCGGTCCCGTTGCGGGCGAACCGAGTCGCGCGCTCTAGGCTTCTATTCTCTCTTGCCCCCGGCGCGGATTCGCGCCCGGAAAGGCCTTTCTGCGAGTCTGCGAGGCAGCTTGCAAGTGCCGTTTTTTCACAGAAGTGAAATAATGAGACTTGACATAGGATTCAGGCCGAAAGTTTCAGAAAATGGCGGAAAAGCGCCATTCTTTTGGTTAGCGGCGCGTTAACTGCCACGCGAATCGCGGGAATTGCTACATTTTTCTTACGGTCCAGAAACGGGACGAGCCGCCGGTTGCCCGGCGGCTCGAATCTGATCCGGTTTCGGATCGATTTTCAGCCGAGTGACGCAACCCGTTTGGACAGCCGGGAAAATTTCCGCGCGGCCGTGTTCTTGTGGATAACCCCGCGAGCGACGCCGCGCGCAATCTCCGGCTGAACTTTCTTCAAAGCCTCGGCCGCTTCCTTCTTCTTCCCCGAGTCGATCGCCGATTCGACCGCCTTGATGAAGGTCCGGATTCGGCTGATCCGCGAATGATTGATGATCTCGCGATTCGCATTGCGGCGGATGCGCTTCTTGGCTTGTGGCGTATTCGCCATTGAAGTTCCTCGTGTCCCGTTAGGCTCAATGAAAAAGCGGCGCAAAGCCAAACGGCTGCGCCGACGCGGGCGTTCCCCTACTGAGAGAGGGGCCGAAGGTCAACCTCAGCGCTGGCACTTCGGACAGTAGAACGTCGACCGGCCGCCTTGGACGATGCGCTTGACCGTGCCTCCGCAGGCGCATGGCTCGCCTTCACGGTCATAAACCGAGAAGCGCTTCGAAAAATAGCCAAGTTCGCCCTCCGGACTGACGAAATCACGGAGGGTCGATCCGCCGGCGGCGATTGCCTCCCCGAGTACATCGTGAATGGCTGGGACCAATCGCTTGAGCCGTGCGAGTGAAAGCGACCCTCCTGGCCGCGTCGGGTGAATTCCTGCGCGGTAAAGCGCCTCACAGACGTAGATATTGCCGAGGCCGGCAACGATACGCTGGTCGAGCAGCAGCAGCTTGATCGCTGCGCTCCGCCCGGCAAGGCGCTGGCGCAGCTCATTCGCGTCGAGATCCAGCGGCTCTGGTCCGAGCGCTTTGAACGGCGGCCAATGATTCAGCTCATCGGTCGCCACCAGGTCGACCGAACCGAACCGCCGCGGATCGTTGAGCGCCAGCCGGTTTCCCTCGTCGGTCTCGAGCAGCAGATGGTCGTGCTTTTCGAGGCTCGCATGATTGATGCGCCAGCTCCCCGACATGCCGAGGTGGAACACCATCGTGTCGTTCCGGTCGGTGTGGATCAGGCCGTATTTCGCCCGACGGCCAAGGCCGGTCACCCGCGCGCCGGTCAGGCGCTGCCCGAGATCTTTCGGAAACGACCGCCGCAAATCCTCACGCCGGGCTTCCACCCGCACTATTCGCCGTCCATGCAGCACGCGCGCCAGACCGCGAACGGTGGTCTCGACTTCCGGAAGCTCGGGCATGGGCGGCGATATGGCGAAGGCGGCGCAAGGCCGCTAGAGGCCAGCCCCTATGTCCGACCAAGTGAATTTCGGCGACGAGCTCGTCAGCCCCGAGGAAAAGACACGCCGCGTCGCCAAGGTCTTCAGCTCGGTGGCGCGCCGCTACGACATCATGAATGACCTGATGTCCGGCGGGATGCACCGGCTGTGGAAGGACCGCTTCGTCGCGCGGGTGAAGCCGCGTTCCGGCGAGCAGATCCTCGACATGGCGGGGGGCACAGGAGACGTCGCCTTCCGCATGGCCCGGCGGGGAACGCATGTGACCGTCGCGGACATCAACGCCGACATGCTCGAAGTCGGGCGCGAACGCGCAGAGACCCGGGAGCTGAAAGGACTCAGCTGGAACGTCGAGAATGCCGAAAAGCTGAGCTTCGGTGACGCGACTTTCGATGCGTATACGATCGTCTTCGGGATAAGGAATGTCACCGATATCCCGGCGGCGCTCGGGGAAGCGCATCGCGTGCTGAAACGCGGGGGACGTTTCTACTGCATGGAATTCTCGTCGAGCGATTGGCCCGGCTTTTCGACTGTTTATGAGGCCTTTGCGTCGAACGTGATTCCACGCATCGGCAAGATCGTCGCCGACGACGAGGCGAGCTATCGATACCTGGTCGAGAGCATCCGTCGCTTTCCGCGTCCGCAAGCCTTCAGGCGCATGGTTTCGGACGCTGGCTTCGTCCGCGCCAGTGCTGAACCGATGCTCGGGGGACTGGTGACGATCCATTCGGGTTGGAAGATTTGACCTCTCCAGTCACCCATTTGTGGCGTTTGCTGAAGTGGGGCCGCACACTCGCCCGGCACGGAGCGCTACGCGGGATCGAGGAAGACCCGCTGACTCCGCCGCCAGTTCGGCGACTGGCGAGGGTCGCACGGTTTGCGGCGCGCATTCCCGCTACTCCGGAATATGCGGCGGCGCTCGTGGCGATAGGACCGGCGGCGATCAAGCTCGGCCAGGCACTGTCGACCCGGCCCGATCTCGTCGGCCAGGCCGCCGCCGAGAATCTGTCGAAGCTCCAGGACGACCTGCCGCCGGCGCCTTTTGCCAAAATCAGGCGGACGATTGAGTCCTCCTTTGGCGCACCGATTGAGGAGCTGTTCTCCAGCTTCGATGAAGAGCCGGTCGGCGCCGCGTCGATTGCGCAGGTCCATCACGCGATTACCACCGATGGCAAGGAAGTCGCGGTCAAAGTGCTGCGGCCCGGGATCGAGGAGGAGTTCGCCAGGGCCATCGAAACCTATGAGTGGGCCGCCGCCCAGGTCGAGCGCTTCGGCGGCGAAGCGGCCCGCCTTCGCCCGCGGCTGGTCGTCGCGCAATTCAAGCAATGGACGGCGCGCGAGCTCGACCTTCAGCGCGAAGCGGCGTCGGCTTCCGAGCTCAAGGAGAACATGATCGCCGAGCCTGGCTATTATGTGCCGGAGATCGACTGGCGGAGAACGGCACGGCGGGTCCTGACGCTCGAGTGGCTGGACGGAATCAAGCTCAATGACCGCGAGGCGCTGATCGAAGCAGGTCAGGACTGCGAAAAGCTTGCGTCAACGCTTGTGCGCGCTTTCCTTCGGCAGGCGGTGGTCGACGGTTTTTTCCACGCCGACCTCCACCATGGGAATCTGTTTGCACTTCCGGATGGGCGGATCGCGGCAATTGATTTCGGGATCATGGGCCGGATCGACCGCCGAGCGCGCATGTGGCTCGCGGAAATTCTCTATGGCCTGATCACCGGCAACTACCGCCGCGTCGCCGAAATTCATTTCGAGGCGCAGTACGTTCCGGCTCACCACCGTGTTGAAGAATTCGCGACCGCGCTACGCGCCGCCGGCGAGCCGATCCGCGGCCTTCCGGTCAAGGACATCTCGGTCGGACGGATGCTCGAGAGCTTGTTCTCGATCACGCGCGACTTCGACATGCCGACGCAGCCGCATTTGCTGCTGCTGCAGAAATCCATGGTCATGAACGAAGGCGTTGCGACCGCGCTCGATCCGGACATCAACATGTGGAAGACGGCCGAGCCGTTCCTCAGCGACTGGATGCGTTCGGAGCTCGGCCCCGAGGCTTATTATGCCGATCGGATTATCGATCTGGTGCGAGCGGTCAAAAAGATCCCGCAGCTGATCGATCGGATCGACGAATATTATCCCCCGCACGGGGCTGCCCCCCCACCTCCGCCGCTGCCGGATATCGCGGTCATCGAACAGCGCGCATGGTGGGGCTATGCCGCCGTCGGTGTGATCGGCGCCATCATCGGCGCGCTGCTGCTGTTTGTGCTAGGCTGAGGCAATGGCAAGCGTGCTCCTCATCGTCGGCGGCGGAATCGCGGCGTACAAGTCGCTCGAGCTCGTACGGCTCCTGAAGAAGGCGGGGCACTCGGTGACCCCGGTGCTGACCAAGGGCGGCGAGCATTTCGTCACGGCGATGAGCCTCGGAACGCTCGCCGAAAGCCAGGTTCACGCGTCGCTGTGGGAGCTGAAGGACGAGGTCGAGATCGGTCACATCCAGCTCTCGCGAGCGGCCGATTTCGTGCTCGTCTGCCCCGCGACTGCCGACCTGCTCGCGAAAATGGCGGCGGGGATCGCGGACGATCTCGCCACGACGTTGCTGCTCGCCACCGATAAGCCGGTTGTCGTTGCGCCGGCGATGAACCTCCGGATGTGGCTGCATGCTGCGACTCAGAGGAACGTTCAGCAGCTCAAGGCCGACGGAATACGAGTTATCGAACCGGCCGAGGGTGACATGGCTTGCGGCGAGTTCGGGCCGGGCCGGCTTCCCGAGCCGCAGGAGATCGTCGAGTGGTTGACCGCCAATAAATTCCTTCCCGGAACGCGGAGGTGGCAGCCGCCGACTGGATCGGGGGCTGACGGAGGGGTCGACTCCAAGTGACCGGCCCCTCCACCGGCTTCGCCGGTTCCCCTACCCGTTCCAGGGAGGAATTATCCGGCAAGCACATCCTCGTTACCGCCGGCCCCACGCACGAGCCGATCGATCCGGTGCGGGTGATCGCCAATCGGTCATCGGGCCGCCAGGGCTTTGCGATTGCAGCCTCGGCAGCCGAGGCGGGCGCGCGTGTGACTCTAGTCGCAGGACCCGTGACGCTGGATACTCCGCCCGGCGTCGAGCGGATCGACGTCGAAACCGCCGAGCAGATGGCGGACGCCGTGTTCGCTGCGCTGCCCGCCGACGCCGCGATTCTTGTCGCGGCGGTCGCCGACTGGCGCGTCGAGCCCTCTCCGGCCAAGCTCAAGAAAGGCTCGGGACCGCCGAAGCTCAACTTCGTTCCGACACGCGATATCCTCGCCGAGCTGGGCACGAGCGCGCATCGCCCTCGCCTTCTCATTGGCTTCGCAGCCGAGACGGAAAACGTGATCGAGCAGGCGGTTGAAAAGCGGTTGATCAAGCGCGCTGACTGGATCGTCGCGAACGATGTGTCTGGGTCCAACGGACAAAGCGTGATGGGCGGCACGCGCAACCGCGTGCACCTGATCACCAGCGATGGCGTTGAGGATTGGCCGGAGGATAGCAAGGAAGAGGTCGCGCGCCGCTTGGTCGCGCGGATCGCCGCAGTGCTAGCCTAAGCCGCAGGCTCTGCAGCCCGGATCAGCCGGAATCCGGATGGTGCGCCATTCGAGCTTCTCGCCATCGAACAGGTGCAGCTTGCCCGATTGCTCCTCCCCTGTCCCGACGATGGCGTTGATCGCGAGCAGCGCCGCGAAGCTGCCGATTGTCGCTGTCAGGGCGCCGAGCACTCCTCGTTCCGCGCAGGTGTCGCAATCGTCAGCATCGAACGCGTCGCCGACGAAGCAGCGGTAGCACGGGCGCCCGCGGAACAGCCCGACCTGGCCCTGGAACTGCACGGCCGCGGCCGAAACGAGCGGAATGCCGAGCGCGACGCAGGCGTCGCTCACCGCCAGCCGCGTAGCGAAATTATCGCTGCCGTCGATGACGAGCTCATGGCCGGCGAGCAGTTGCTGCGCGTTTTCGGATGCGATCCGCTCCTGCCGCGGAGTGGCTTCCACGAAGCGGTTGAGGCGATTCACGAAATCGGCGGCGAGCTCGGCCTTCGACCCGCCGGTATCGCTTTCACGGAACAGCGGCTGCCGATGCAGATTGGAAAGCTCCACCACGTCGCAATCGACGATCGTCAGTCTGCCTACTCCCGCTCCCGCGAGTGCCGGAATGACCGCACTGCCGATCCCGCCTGCTCCGATCACCGCAACCGACGCAGCCTTGAGCTTGCGCTGTCCGGCGCCGCCGACCTGCGGCAGGACGATGTGTCGCGCGTATCTTTCGAGTTCGGGGTCGGAGAGTTCGGTCAATTCCGTTCGGGCTGAGCCTGTCGAAGCCCTGCCCTTCTCCTTTCAAGAATAAGACAGCCCTTCGACAAGCTCAGGGCGAACGGCAACGTGCAAATCACCGCCCAGTGCTCCCGAAACCGCCGGCTCCCCGGCTGGTTTCGCTTAAGGTTTCGACTTCGCGGAAGCCAGCGCTCAGCACCGGCGCCGGCACCAGTTGCGCGATCCGCTCACCGCGGCGGACCTCGAACGGCTCTGATCCGAGATTGGCGAGGATCACCTTCACCTCGCCGCGATAGTCGCTGTCGATCGTACCCGGCGTGTTAAGGCAGGTGATCCCGTGCTTCAGCGCCAGCCCGGACCGCGGACGGACCTGTACTTCATAGCCCTCCGGAATGGCGATCGCGAAGCCGGTCGCAACGGCGTGCCTGGCGCCGGGGGTGAGCGTCACATCCTCGGCGGCAACGACATCAAGACCGGCCGCGTGCTCCGTAGCCCGCGCAGGAAGCGGCAGTCCCTGCCCGTGCGGCAGCCGCTGGAGCTCGATCTCGATCATTTCGCCTTCTTCCGGCGGTTGAATTTCTTCGCCGGTCCCTTGGCCGCGCGCTCATCAATCAACCGAACGGCCTCGTCCAGCGTCACCGCTTCGGGCTTGGCACCTTTTGGCAAAGTCGCGTTCGTGGCGCCGTCGGTCACATAGGGTCCATAGCGGCCGGCCATCACCTTGATCTCGCCGCCATTCGCCGGATGCTTGCCGAGGACCGCGATCGGCTCGCGAGAGGCGCCGCGCTGGCGTGCTCCTCCGGATGCAGCGTCGGCCAGCTTCGAAACGGCCGCGTTCATGCCGGTCTCGAACACTTCGGCGGTCGAGCTCAGCTTCGCATATTTGCCGTCGTGCGCGAGATAGGGGCCGTAGCGACCGATCGACGCGGTGATCGGCTTCCCGGTCTCCGGGTGCGGTCCAATCTCGCGCGGGAGCGAGAGCAGCTTTTCCGCGATCTCGGTGGTCACGTCGTCGACCGGCACATCCTTGGGAATGGAGGCGCGCTTGTCGCCGCGTTCGACATAAGGCCCGAAGCGCCCGGTCTTGAGCAGGATCTCGTTGCCCAGCTCCTGCGGCCCTTCGCTCTGCGCCTGCTCGCCCCCTTGGCCGAACTTCTGCGTGTACTTGCAGTCCGGATAGTTGGAGCAGGCGACGAACGCGCCGAAGCGGCCCCCGCGAAGGCTCAGCCTTCCGGTCCCGCATTGCGGGCACACTCGCGGATCGCTGCCGTCGGCCCGCGCCGGATAGAGCCATGGCGCAAGAAACTCGTCGAGCGCCTGGGTGATCTCGCTCGGCTTCTGGTCCATGACTTCGCCGGCTTTGGGCCTGAAGTCGCGCCAGAACGCTTCGAGCAATTTCTGCCAGTCGAGCCGCCCGCCGGAGACGTCGTCCAGCTCCTCTTCCAGCTCGGCGGTGTAGTCGTAGCTGACGTATCGGTCGAAGAAGCGCTCCAGGAATGCGGTCACGAGTCGGCCACTCTCCTCGGGCACGAAGCGTCCCTTCTCGACACGCACATATTCGCGGTCTTTGAGCGTCTGCAGGGTCGCGGCATATGTGGAGGGCCGTCCGATCCCCAGCTCCTCAAGCCGCTTGACCAGGCTCGCCTCGGAATAGCGGGGCGGCGGCTGGGTGAAGTGCTGCGTTGACTCCACGCCAGTCTTCGCTGGCGCATCGGCTTCGCGAAGCGGGGGCATGCGCGCGCCCTCTTCGTCTTGCGTATCGTCGCGGCCCTCGTCGTAAAGCGCCATGAATCCAGGGAAAAGCACCACCTGCCCTGAAGCACGGAGCGCCGCCCTGCCCGCTCCGTCGGTCAGTTCGACCGTCGTGCGTTCCAGCCGAGCCGAAGCCATCTGGCTCGCCAGCGCGCGGTTGTAGACCAGCTCGTAGAGCCGTCCATGATCGCCGGAAGCGGCGCGGAAGCGGTCGAAATCGGTCGGCCGGATTGCCTCGTGCGCCTCCTGCGCATTCTTGATCTTGCTGGTGTACTGGCGCGGGCGGTCGGGCACGAAGCCGGCATCGTAGCGGCTTGCAATCGCGCGGCGAGCGGCGCTGACCGCCTCGGGCGCCATGTCGACGCCGTCGGTGCGCATGTAAGTGATGAGGCCGTCCTCATAGAGCGACTGCGCCACGCGCATCGTGTGGCTGGCGGAGAAACCGAGCTTGCGCGCAGCCTCCTGCTGGAGGGTCGAAGTGGTGAACGGCGGCGGCGGGTTCCTGGAGAACGGCTTGGTCTCGACCGAGGAGACGGTGAATCGCCCTGCTTCGACCGCCGCCTTGGCTGCGTCCGCGTCGCCGCGATTGCCGATTGTCAGCCGGTCGATCTTGTTGCCGTCGAGCTGGACCAGCCGAGCCGTAAAGCGCTGCCCGTCCGCTTCGAATGTGGCGCTGACCTGCCAATACTCCTGCGGCCGGAACACCTCGATTTCGCGCTCGCGATCGACGATCAGTCGAAGCGCTACGGATTGCACCCGGCCTGCGGACTTCGCACCCGGAAGCTTGCGCCACAGGATTGGGGACAGAGTGAAACCGACCAAATAGTCGAGCGCCCGTCGTGCCTTGTAGGCGTCGATCAGGTCCTCATCGAGCCCGCGCGGGTGGCGCATCGCCTCGGTCACAGCTGAATTGGTGATGGCGTTGAAGGTGACGCGCTGTACCTGAGACGGCAGCGCTTTCTTCTGACGGAGCACCTCCTGGACGTGCCAGCTGATCGCCTCGCCTTCGCGGTCCGGGTCGGTCGCGAGGATCAGCGTGTCCGCCTTTTTCGCTTCGTCGGCGATCGCCCGCAGCTGCTTCGAGCGGTCGGGGGAGACCTGCCACTGCATGTGGAATCCATGCTCAGGGTCCACCGACCCGTCCTTGGGCGGGAGGTCGCGCACGTGCCCGAACGAAGCGAGCACTCGATGTCCGCTCCCCAAATATTTCTCGATGGTCTTCGCCTTGGCCGGCGATTCGACGACGACAAGCTTCAATGAACAGCCAATCCCTTTACGTACGTACGCGTGATGGTGACGAGCGCCGATTCGGCGTCAAGCGCCTCCATCTGGTGTCGATTCAGCGCGAGTGCCATAGCCGAACGATGCATTCCCTCGACCAAACCTTCGCTCAGGCCATGAATTTCGCCGGGGCCGGGCGGACTGATGAGGCCGTCCGGCTGATCCGGCAGGCCGCCGAGGCAGGCCATCCCGACGCCCTGTTCACGCTAGGAGACTGTTACTGGCGCGGAGCCGGAGTTGAGCAGGACCTGTCCCGAGGCCGGGACCTGTTCAAAGCCGCTTCGGATGCGGGACAGCCGATGGCGAGTCGGGCGTGGACCAACCTTCTGTCCAGCGGCATCGGCGGCCAGCGCGACTGGCCCCAGGCACTCGCAAGGCTTGAGCGGGAAGCCCCCACCGATGGCCTGCGCGCCCGGATGTTCGAAGTCATCAGGGCCATGGAGCTCGACCAGAATGGCGATCCCCTTCGAGTGCCCCCGCCCGAGCAGTTGAGCGACCGCCCGGACGTGCAGCTGATCCGAGGCGCGTTCACCGTGGCGGAATGCGATTTTCTGATTTTGCTCGCGGAGCCCACCTACGAGCGATCGCTTGTCGTCATGGATGGGCAAAATGTGCCGGACCCGATCCGTACGTCCGACGGATCGACGATCCATTGGCTGATCGAGGACCCAGCGACACATGCGATCAATCGCCGGCTGGCGGCACTGTCGC
>JBQCCG010000087.1:0-9865 GCA_051962455.1 Sphingomicrobium sp.
GAAACCGAGGCGGATGCCGTGCTTCTTCTCGAACAGATCCTTGTAGCGGGCGCGGGCATCGATCACCGCGCTCATGTCGACGTCGTTGAACGTCGTCAGCATGGCGGCGGTGTTCTGTGCTTCCTTGAGGCGTTTCGCGACGGTCTGGCGGAGCCGCGACATCTTGACGCGCTCTTCGCGGCGTTCCCCCATGTTCCCCGGCGAAGGCCGGGGTCCAGGAGGCGGAGCCTTTGCTTCCGGAGCTGGAACCCTCGCGTGCGGCGCCTGGGCCCCGGCCTGCGGCGGGGAACTTTTCTGAGCCTCGGCGGCGGCAATGACGTCGTCCTTGGTCAGCCGCCCATCCTTGCCCGTGCCGCGGATGCTGGTCGGATCGACATGATATTCGAGGACCGCCCGTCGAACGGCCGGCGACAGCGTCGTGATGTGATCGTCCTCCGCTCCTTCGGCATGCGCCATCGCCGGCTCCGGCGCATGTTCGTCGCCACGCAACAGCGGAGTCTCGCCCGCCCCAGGCGGGTTCGTGCTCGTTGCTGCGGCGCTTTGAGCCGGGGTCGGCGGAGAGGCGCCCGCGGCCGCTTGTTCGTCCACTCTCGCGATGACCGCGCCGACTGCGACCGTGTCGCCTTCCTTGACCGTTTGCTCCGTCAGCACGCCGGCGACTGGCGACGGCACCTCGACGCTGACCTTGTCAGTTTCGAGGCTGGCGATCGGCTCATCGCGAGCGACCGTCTCGCCCGGCTTCTTCAGCCACTGCGCGAGCGTTCCCTCGGTGATCGACTCCCCGAGCGCGGGGACTTCAACGTCAGTGGCCACTTTCTTCCCTTTGTTATTCTGCGGCGACCGCGGTTGCGGGGCTGCTATGGCCCAGAGCCGCCGCAATCAAGGCCGCCTGCTCGGCCGCATGCCGCTTGGCGAGCCCGGTTGCCGGCGAGGCGCTGGCGTCGCGGCCGGCATATTGCGCCCGCATGCCCTTGAATCCCGCCTCGGCCAGACATTGCTCGAGCAGGTCCTCGACAAAGAACCATGCGCCGTTGTTCTTCGGTTCTTCCTGCGCCCAAATCAGGTCCTGCAGCTTCGGCATGGCCTTCAGGCGTTTGGCCAGAGGCTCCGAGGGGAAAGGATAGAGCTGCTCGATCCGAACGACCTCGACGCCGAGGTCACCTGCCGCGTCGCGCGCCTCCATCAGCTCGTAGGCGAGCTTGCCCGAGCACAGCACCAGCCGCCGGGTCTCGCCCTCGGCCGGCGGGTTGAGGTCGCTGACGATGCGGCGGAAGTGGCTGTCACCAGTGAAGTCGCCGATGCTCGACACCGCCAGCTTATGCCGAAGCAAAGACTTCGGCGTCATCATGATCAGCGGCTTGCGGAAGTCGCGCCGCATCTGGCGTCTCAGGATGTGGAAATAGTTCGCAGGCGTCGTGCAGTTGGCGACCTGCATATTGTCCTCGGCGCAAAGCTGCAGGTAGCGCTCGAGCCGCGCCGAGCTGTGCTCCGGCCCCTGCCCCTCGAAGCCGTGCGGAAGAAGCATGACGAGCCCGCTCGCGCGAAGCCACTTCGCCTCGCCGGCAGCGATGAACTGGTCGATGATGCTCTGCGCGCCGTTGGCGAAATCGCCGAACTGCGCCTCCCACAGCACCAAAGTCTTCGGGTCGGCGAGCGAATAGCCATATTCGAAGCCGAGCACTCCGAACTCGGACAGTGGACTGTCGCGCACCTCGAAGCGGGCGCCGCCGACGTGGCAAAGCGGGATGTATTTTTCGCCGGTCTTCTGATCGACCCAGACGGCATGGCGCTGGCTGAAGGTGCCGCGGCCGCTGTCCTGGCCCGAGAGGCGCACGCCATGCCCGTCGACCAGCAGGCTTCCGAACGCCAGCGCCTCGGCCGTCGCCCAGTCGAAGCCTTCGCCGCTCTCGAACATCTCCTTCTTGGCGTCGAGCACGCGCTGCAGCGTTCGGTGGATCGAGAAACCGTCCGGAACGGTCGTCAAGACCTTGCCGAGCCGCTCCAATTCCCCATCGCTGATCGCAGTCGGGATGTTGCGGCGGCCGAGCACCGGCTCGCCGGGACGGCCAAGGCCAGCCCACCGCCCACCGAACCAATCCGCCTTGTTCGGGAGGTACGAAACCGCGCTTTCGAACTCGCCCTCCAGGTGCGCAACATAGTCCTGGGTCGTTCGGTCGATCCATGCCTGGTCGACCACCCCTTCCTCGATCAGCCGCTGGCCGTAGATCTGGCTGATCGGCGGGTGCTTCTTGATCGCCGCATACATCTGCGGCTGTGTGAAGCTCGGCTCGTCGCCCTCGTTGTGGCCGAAGCGGCGATAGCACCACATGTCGATGACCACGTCGCGGCCGAAAGTCTGGCGGAACTCGGTCGCGAGCTTGCAGCAGTAAGTGACCGCCTCGGGATCGTCGCCATTCACGTGGAGGATGGGCGCCTGCACGCCTTTCGCCACATCCGACGGATAGGGCGAGGACCGGCCGAACTGCGGACTGGTCGTGAAGCCGATCTGGTTGTTGATGATGAAATGGATGGTCCCGCCGGTGCCGTAGCCCGGGAGCCCGGAGAAGCTCAGGCACTCCCAGACGACGCCCTGCCCCGCGAAGGACGCGTCGCCGTGAAGCAGCATCGGAAGCACGGTCTTGCCGCGCTTGTCGTCGCGGATCGTCTGCACCGCCCGCGCCTTGCCGAGCACGACCGGATCGACCGCTTCCAAATGCGACGGGTTGGGGAGCAGCGTCAGATGCACCTTGTTTCCGTCGAACTCGCGGTCGCTGCTGGTGCCGAGATGGTATTTGACGTCGCCCGATCCGCCGACGTCGGCCGGGTTGGTCGCGCCCCCGGCGAATTCGTGGAAGATCGCCTGAGCCGACTTTCCCATTACATTCGTCAGGACATTGAGGCGTCCGCGGTGCGCCATGCCGACGTCGATCTCGGTGACCCCGGTGAGGCCGCCGTATTTGATCACCGCTTCGAGGGCAGGAACCGCCCCCTCGCCGCCATCGAGACCGAAACGCTTGGTGCCGACATACTCCCTGGCGAGGAATTTCTCCCACTGCTCGGCGTGGATCACCTTGGTCAGGATCGACTGCTTGCCCTCGGGCGTGAACTGCACCGTGTCCTCGGCGCTTTCGATCCGCTCCTGGATGAAACGCCGTTCCTCGACCTCGTTGATGTGCATATATTCGAAGCCGATGTGCCCGCAGTAGGTCTCCTGCAGCACCTCGAGCATCTGGCGCACTGTGGCCGTCTCGAATCCCAGCACGCCGCCGATGTAGATCGGCCGGTCGAGGTCGGCGTTGCTGAAGCCGTGATAGGCCGGAGTGAGGTCCGGCGGGACATCCATCCGCGAAAGCCCGAGCGGGTCTAGCCGCGCGGCGAGATGCCCGCGAACGCGATAGGTCCGGATCAGCATCATCGCGCGGATGCTGTCGTCGGCCGCGCGGCGCACCTCGTCCGGCGAAGCCCCGCCGGCAGCGGCCTTGTCGCTGACCGCCTTCCTGGCCTTCTCGATCGTCGCCTGGGTCGGATCGAGACCGAGGTTCAGCTCATCGAGCTCGGCCAGCGGCCAGCCCTGCCGCGCCCAGCTCGGGCCAGCGTCGCGTTCGAATGATCCGGCGAGGTCGTTCATTTTATGCTGAAACCAGCAACTCCCTGAGCGTGCTGCCCAATTCAGATGGGCTTGGGCTGACGATAATTCCAGCAGCCTCCATCGCCGCGATCTTGCTCTCCGCGTCGCCCTTTCCGCCCGAGACGATCGCGCCGGCATGGCCCATGCGGCGGCCCGGCGGAGCGGTGCGCCCTGCGATGAACCCGACAACGGGTTTCCGGCGCCCGCGCTTCGCCTCGTCGGCGAGGAACTGGGCGGCGTCTTCCTCGGCGCTTCCGCCGATCTCGCCGATCATGATGATCGACTGAGTCTCGTCATCGGCGAGGAACATCTCGAGGATGTCGATGAACTCGGTGCCCTTCACTGGATCGCCGCCGATTCCGACCGCGGTCGACTGACCGAGCCCCTCGTTGGTGGTCTGGAACACGGCCTCATACGTGAGCGTGCCGGAGCGGCTGACGACGCCGACGCTGCCCTTCTTGAAGATGTTGCCGGGCATGATCCCGATCTTGCACTCGTTCGGAGTCAGCACGCCCGGGCAGTTGGGGCCAATCAGCCGCGACTTGGAACCGCACAGCGCGCGCTTCACCCGGACCACGTCGAGCACGGGAATGCCCTCTGTAATCGTGACGATCAGCGGCACTTCTGCGTCGATCGCCTCGAGGATCGAGTCCGCGGCGAAGGGCGGCGGAACGTAGATCACGCTCGCGGTTGCGCCGGTCTTCGCGACCGCCTCATGCACGGTGTCGAATACGGGCAGCCCGAGGTGGGTCGTCCCGCCCTTCCCCGGAGTCACGCCCGCCACCATCTCCGTGCCATAGTCGAGGGCCTGGCGCGTGTGGAACGTGCCGGTCTCGCCCGTCATCCCCTGCGTGATGACCTTGGTGTTTCTGTCGACGAGGATGCTCATGCCGGCACCGCTTCCGCCAGGCTCGGCTCGATCTGCTTGCAGGCGACGAGCAGCTCCTTCACCGCCGCGACGCTGACGTCGAAATTCTCGCGGGCCTGCGCGTCGAGCTCGATCTCGACAATCCGCTCGACACCGCCCGCGCCGAGCACCACTGGCACACCGACGTATAGGTCGTTCACGCCATACTGGCCGGTGAGGTGCGCCGCGCACGGGAGCACGCGCTTCTTATCTTTCAAGAATGCCTCAGCCATCGCGATCGCGCTGGTCGCCGGCGCATAATAGGCCGAGCCCGTCTTCAGCAACGCGACGATCTCGCCGCCGCCGCCGCGCGTGCGCTTGACGATTGCGTCGATCCTGTCCTGCGTCGTCCAGCCCATCTTGACCAGGTCGGGGATCGGAATTCCGGCGACGGTCGAGTAACCGACGACCGGCACCATCGTGTCGCCGTGGCCGCCGAGCACGAACGCGGTGACGTCCTCGACGCTGACGTTGAACTCCTCGGCGAGGAAGTGGCGGAATCGCGCGCTGTCGAGCACGCCGGCCATCCCGACCACCATCTCGGGGGGCAGACCCGAGAACTCACGGAGCGCCCAGACCATCGCGTCGAGCGGGTTGGTGATGCAGATGACGAACGCGTTCGGAGCATGCCGTCGAATGCCCTCGCCGACCGCTTTCATCACCTTGAGGTTGATCCCGAGCAAATCGTCGCGGCTCATTCCCGGCTTGCGCGCGATTCCGGCGGTGACGATGCACACATCGGCACCCTCGATGTCGGCATAATCTGACGTGCCCTTCAGCTTCACGTCGAAGTCGTCGACCGGCCCCGCCTCGGCAATGTCGAGCGCCTTCCCTTCGGGCACGCCCTCCACGATGTCGAAGAGGACGATGTCGCCGAGCTCGCGCATCGCCGCGAGGTGAGCGAGGGTTCCGCCGATCATTCCGGCGCCGATGAGCGCGATCTTCTTCCGAGCCATGGGCTGGCCATCACCTTTCCGTGTTGTCGAGCGGCGGAGCTTCAGGGGGAGTCGCCGCAATGCTTGAGCGCGGCGCCCGATTAGCGAGGTGACCCCCGCGCCGCAACCGCGCGCACCGAACATTAAAAGCTGATTGCCGCTAGATGAAATGGGCAACCGTGCCGAAGCACCGGCCGTTTTCTTCCCGATTGAAAGGAGTGTCCCATGACAAGGACTTTTCTGGCGCTTGGCGCGGCCGTTGCGGCTCTTTCCGCGTCCCCTGCCGTCGCTCGCCATTATTCAAACGTAATTAAGTGTAGCGGCTGGCGGAATGGCGAGTGCGTAGCGTGGAACCGGCTGACCCGCGACCAGGCGCGGGATATCGGCGTCGGCTATGTTTTCCCGAAGAACTACACCTACACCGAGTTCAACACGATTCCGCAGACGGTGGTCACACAATATCATCTCAGCCCGGACGAGCGCTATGTATCCGCTGACGGTTACGTCTACGTCGTCGACCCGAACACCTACGCAGTGACGAAGGTGATCACGGTGCCGGCCGGGTAACCGGGAAATCGAAAATCTTGCTGATAAGGCCGCCGGCTCGTCGCCGGCGGCCTTTTTCGTCGGTAACCATTCCGGTCAACGAACGTTCAGCCGCAAAACGGCAATGAGGTGACCAATGAAAAGCTTCCTACTTCTCGCCGGCGCAGCGGCGCTGGGCTTCGCCGGTCCAGCCCTTGCGGATCCGGGACATGGACACGGACATGGGAACGGACGCGGGCATGATTATGGCTATGGCTATGGCGATCGTGGCTGCCCGCCCGGACTCGCGAAAAAGCACAACGGCTGCCTGCCGCCGGGTCAGGCGAAGAAGCTCTATCGCGGCGAGCGGTGGCGGAATGGTTACGGAACCTATTATTCCTACAACCGCATCCCTTACGATCTGCGGCGGCGCTATGCGCTGAGCTCCCGCTATCGTTATTATTACAGCGGCGGCACGATTTACGTGGTCGATCCGCGCACCATGCTGATCGCGCAGGTGATCAGCGCATTGCTACGTTAGAAAGCTCTAGGAGGGCCGTCCGGTCGCGGGCGGCCTTTTCTTTGGACGCCCACGCGTGCTAGCGGCTCCGCATGGCCGAATTCACCCTTCCGAAGAACAGCAAGATCACTCGGGGCCGTGACTGGAAGCCCGAGCAGGGCAAGCGGCTCAAGACCTTCAAGATCTACCGCTACGATCCCGACAGCGGCGCCAACCCGCGCTACGACCGCTACACCATCGATCTCGACAAGACGGGACCGATGGTCCTCGACGCGCTCATCAAGATCAAGAATGAGATCGATCCGACGCTGACCTTCCGCCGCTCCTGCCGCGAAGGCATTTGCGGCAGTTGCGCGATGAACATGGAAGGAAAGAACGGCCTCGCCTGCACCACCCCGATCGAGGAGCTGAAGGGCGAAGTCCGGATCACGCCGCTGCCGCACATGGACGTCGTCAAGGACCTCGTCCCCGACCTGACCCACGCCTACGCTCAATATGCGCTGATCCAGCCGTGGCTGAAGACGGTGAGCCCGCCTCCGTCGCGCGAGCGGCTGCAGTCGCCGGAGGACCGCGCCAAGCTCGACGGCCTCTACGAGTGCATTCTCTGTTTCTGCTGCTCGACGAGCTGCCCGAGCTATTGGTGGAATTCGGACAAGTTCCTGGGCCCCGCGATTCTGCTGCAGGCCTATCGCTGGATCGCCGACAGCCGCGACGAAGCCACCGGGCAGCGGCTCGACCAGCTCGAGGACCCGTATCGGCTCTACCGCTGCCACACGATCATGAATTGCGCGAACGTCTGTCCGAAGGGGCTCAGCCCGGCGAAGGCGATCGCCGAGACCAAGAAGCTGATCGCCGAACGGGCGGGCTGACCGGTCGCAACCAGTTGAGAGCACGAACAGGTTGAGCGGAGAGAATTACCAGGCCGAGGGCCTCGAAGACGTCGGCGTCCCGCGCGGCGCGACTCCCGACCCCGACCATGAGAGCTGGTACAGCTGGGGCGATTTCCCGCGGTCCAGCTTCGCCGCCGCAACGGGGCGCCTGCTGTTCAAGCCCGATGGCCCGGGACGGGGGATCGCCCGCATGTTCCCGACCGAGGACCATATGAACATGGGGGGATCGATCCACGGCGGGGCGGTGATGAGCTTCATCGACATGTCGATGTTCGCCGGCGGCCTGTGCGCGGGAATGGAGCCCGGCCATTACGTCACGCTCGATCTCACCACTCACTTTCTGGCGCGGGGTCAGGCCGGGTCGCCGCTCGACTCGCACGTCGAGCTGGTGAAGCAGACCCGCGGCCACGCCTTTCTCCAGGGCGTCGTGAAGCAGAATGGCGAGAATTGCTACAGCTTCAGCGGCACGCTCAAACGGGTGACCCGGCCAAACGGACCCCATTCGAAATGAGCGGACCCGTACGCGCTGCGTACGACGAACTGATTGCCGCGAATGAGCTGAAACCCGACCCCGCTCAGGCGCGAGCGGTCGCGGCGCTCGACCGGCTCGCCGGCGGTTTCGATCGAAGTTTCCTCTCTCGCCTGTTCGGTTCAAACGGCGACGGCACGGCTGGAGCGTATCTCTGGGGCGGTGTCGGCCGCGGCAAGTCGATGCTGATGGATCTCGCCTTCGCGCACATCGACATTCATCCGAAGCGGCGGGTGCATTTTCACGAGTTCATGCTCGAAACGCATGCGCGGCTGCGCGTCGCCCGCGAGCGCGAGGAGGGCGATCCGATCGAGCCGGTCGCGGAGCAGATCGCCGACGAAGCCAGGCTGCTCTGCTTCGACGAGATGCAGGTCACCAACCCGGCCGACGCGATGATCCTCTCCCGGCTGTTCGGCAAATTGCTGGAGCAAAACGTCAAGGTCGTGACGACGTCCAACCGCCCGCCGGGCGATCTCTACAAGGACGGACTCAACCGCGACCTGTTCATTCCCTTCATCGATCTGATCGAACGCAGGATGCTCGTCGTCGAAGTGATCGGCCCGATCGATTACCGCCTCGACCGGCTTACCGGAGTCGAGGTCTGGCATGTGCCGAACGGTCCCGAGGCGACGGCCGACCTTTCCCGCGCCTTCTTCCAGCTGACCGACTATCCGGTCGAGGACCGGGCCAACGTGCCCTCCGAGGATATCGATGTCGGCGGCCGGCGGACCCTCCACGTGCCCAAGAGCCTCAAGGGCGTGGCGGTCTTCTCGTTCAAGCGGCTGTGCGGAGAGCCGCGCGGAGCGGCGGATTACCTCGCCATCGCCCGGCGCTATCATACTTTGATCATCGTCGGCATTCCGGTGATGGGTCCCGACATGCGCAATGAGGCGGCACGGTTCGTCACGCTGATCGACGCGCTTTACGAGCATAAGGTGAAGCTGCTCGCCGCCGCGGACGCCGAGCCCGAGGGGCTCTATCCATCAGGCGACGGCAGCTTCGAGTTTCAGCGGACGGTCAGCAGGCTCGAGGAAATGCGCAGCGCCGAGTATCTGGCGCAAGGCCACGGCACGGGTTAGCTTCGGCCTGTAACAGCGGGAGGGGACAGATGATCGTCACGACAACCGAGAGCGTCGCCGGGCATCGGACCGTCGAAGCGCTGGGGCAGGTTTTCGGAGTCGTCGTGCGCAGCCGCAGCATCGGCGGCAATCTCGCCGCGGCGCTGCGGTCGATCGGCGGCGGCGAGATCAAGGAATATACCGCGCTGGTCGAGGAGACGCGCCGCCACGCGATCGACCGGCTCGTGACCAATGCGACGGCAATGGGCGCGAACGCGGTCGTGATGATGCGCTTCGACTCCGGCGAAATCGGCCAAACCATGAGCGAGGTCGTCGCTTATGGAACGGCCGTGAGAATCGAACCCGAATGAGCGGCGGCTGGCGCAACTGGGCGCTGATCCTCGGCGGCATCGTCGCCATCTGCGGCTTGTTCGTGTGGAGCGTCCATGGCGGTCCGATGGTCTTGATCCTGGGGATCTTGATCGCGATCAGCGCCGCGCTGGAGCCGATCTATGGGCGTGCGGATGGCAAGCCGGCAGGCGCCGGATGGCGATCGACCGGTGAAAAGTTCGTCGATCCTGAAACGGGCAAGCTGGTGACGGTGTGGTTCGATCCGGAGACCGGCGAACGACGCTATGTCGAGGAGAGCGAAGCAGCTCCAAGATGATGCGCTGGGTCCGGGTCCTCGTTGCGTTGCTGATCATGGCCGCACCGGCTGCCGCTATCGCGCAGCCGGTCCTCACGAGCGCGGACATGCGTCCGTCGAT
The DNA here is from genome assembly GCA_051962455.1 of Sphingomicrobium sp. Classification (GTDB taxonomy): domain Bacteria; phylum Pseudomonadota; class Alphaproteobacteria; order Sphingomonadales; family Sphingomonadaceae; genus Sphingomicrobium. Next base: position 9,760 of record JBQCCG010000087.1, read on the forward strand.
CGATCTCGACGGCGCGTGGACCTGGTCGATTGATCCCTATGGAACGGGCCTGCTGAACTTTCACAACGAGGCCCCTTAGCCGACTGCGCGCCGCTACAGCGACTTC
>JBQCCG010000088.1:0-6250 GCA_051962455.1 Sphingomicrobium sp.
AAAAAAACCACCCGGTTAGGGGGTGGGTTCTGCGTTTGGGGGGTGGGGGGGGTCTTACGGTGGGGTCGAACCCTCCACCACCCGCTCTTCGGCGGGCGGTCCCCCTCCCCGTTCCGGGGAGGATTTCTCGGGCGATGCGCCTCAAATCTCTTCCGGACCCAGTCCTCATATCCCCCCGCGACCACGTCGACCTTGCCCGAGCCATCGAGCCCGAGCGTGATCGTCACCGTGCGGTCGAGGAAGTCGCGATCGTGGCTGACGATCAGGACGGTGCCCTCGTAATCGGCGATCACCTCCTGAAGCAGGTCGAGGGTCTCGAGGTCGAGGTCGTTGGTCGGCTCGTCGAGCACCAGCAGGTTCGCCTCTCGCGCAAATTCCCGCGCCAATAGCAATCGTGATCGCTCGCCGCCGGAGAGCGATCCGATCGGCGCGTCCGTCAGCGCCGGGTCGAATAGGAACTCCTTCAAATAGCCCTTGATGTGCTTCTTTGACCCGCGCACGTCGATCCAGTCGCCGCCATTGGCGAGCACGTCCTTCACGCGCCGCTGCGGCTCCATCAGCTTCCGCTGCTGGTCGATAACAATGCCCGACAGCGTTCTGGCCCGCGTCACCTTTCCACTGTCCGGCGCGAGCTCTCCGGTCAGCAGCTTGAGCAGGGTCGTCTTGCCGGCCCCGTTCGGACCGACGATTCCGATGCGATCGCCGCGCTGAACGCGCAGCGAAAAATCGCGGATGATCTGCCGGTCGCCAAAGCTCTTCGACACGTTCTCCGCATCGATCACCGTCTTGGATCGGACGTCATCCTTCGCGAGCGCCAGCTTCGCAGTCCCCGCGGTCCCGAGCATCGCCGCCCGCTGGGCGCGCATCTCGTGGAGCTTGGCGAGACGCCCCTGGTTGCGCCGGCGTCGCGCAGTCACTCCGCGCTGGAGCCAGTGAAGTTCGAGCTTGAGCTTGGCGTCGAGCTTTTCTGCCGCCCGGGCCTCCTCTTCGTACACGCGCTCGGTCCATGCCTCGAAGCCGCCAAAGCCGATTTCGGCGCGCCGCAGCTGCCCGCGGTCGAGCCACAGACAGCTTCGTGTCAGCCGCGTCAGAAAGGTGCGGTCGTGGCTGATGACGATGAACGCGCCCTTGAAGCGCTTCAGCCGATCCTCCAGCCACTCGATGGCGCCGAGGTCGAGGTGATTGGTCGGCTCATCGAGCAGCAGCACGTCCGGCCTTGCGCCGAGCGCGCGCGTGATCGCCGCCCGGCGCCGCTCCCCGCCGCTGGCGGTGGAAGTCGGCCGTGACAGGTCGATTCCGAGCTGGTCGGCGATAGCTGCCGCTTCGTGCGCCGCCGGGGCGTCCGCCCCATGAACGACCCAGTCGTGCAAGGTCTCGAACCCCTCCATTCGCGGGTCCTGCTCGAGCAGCACGACTTTCGTGCCCGGAACGATGGTGCGCTTCCCCTCGTCGGGGTCGATCAGTCCCGCGAGGCATTTGAGCAGGGTCGTCTTGCCCGCGCCATTGCGGCCAATCAGCGCCAGCCGGTCGCGCTCGCCGATGTAGAGATCGAGGTGGCGGAACAGCCAGCCTTCGCCCTGGATCAGACCAAGGTCTTCGTAGGAGAGAACAGGCGCGGCCATTCAGGGTCCGTAGCTGATCCTCCCCGGAACGGGGAGGTGGCAGCGAGCAAGCGCTGACGGAGGGGTCGATTCCCCTGCATTCGACCCCTCCACCGCCTTCGGCGGTCCCCCTCCCCGTTCCGGGGAGGATCACCTGAACGAACCTGTTCATTGACATTCATAGGCTATTCAATGCTCCATGATAGAAGCCGCGACTAACAGAAGAGTCGGCCATGAGACTGTTGCGTATCATTCTTGTTGCCACCGCAGTCGCGGTCGGCCTCAGCAGCGTTCCGGCGCTGGCCGATGGGCCGCACGGTCGCGGACGGCCGTCACAGGCCACTCCAATGCCCCCGATGCGCGAGCAGGAGCGTGCGTGGGAAGCCACACGTGAGGGCCGCTCCATGTCGCTTCCCCAGCTCGAACGCCGGGTGATGCCGTTGATGGGCGGAGCCGACTATCTCGGCCCGGAGCTCAACGGCGATACCTATCGGTTCAAGTTCATGCAGGACGGCCATGTGATCTGGGTCGACGTCGATGGCCAGGGACGAATCATCCGCCGTTCGCATAACCGTTGACGCAGTCCCCAATTGACATTTGACGCTCACCGCCCAGTTGTTTCGTTAAAGCAACCTCTCGCCGCAACGCGGGTTGACGGCGCGAACCTGAACGGCTCCGGGGAGCATTCGATGCGCATTCTGATTGTAGAGGACGAGCCCAACCTCGGGCGGCAGCTGCGTTCGACTCTTGAGGGTGCGGGTTATGCCGTCGATCTCGCGACGGATGGCGAGGATGGCCATTATCTAGGCTCGACCGAGAATTATGACGCGGTGATCCTCGATCTCGGCTTGCCGGAGATCGACGGACTCACCGTGCTCGATCGCTGGCGCAAGGAAGCCCGCAAGATGCCGGTCCTGGTGCTCACCGCTCGGGACAGTTGGTCGGACAAGGTCGCGGGCCTAGACGCCGGGGCCGACGATTATTTGGCCAAGCCTTTCCAGACCGAGGAACTGATCGCGCGTCTTCGAGCGCTGATCCGACGCTCGGCCGGAATCGCCAGCAGCGAGCTCATCGCCGGTGACATCCGTCTCGACACGCGCTCGGGCAAGGTAACGAAAAACGGCGAGCCGGTGAAACTCACCGCGCAGGAATACAAGCTGCTCTCCTACCTTATGCATCACAAGGGCAAGGTGGTCAGCCGCACCGAGCTGATCGAGCATATCTACGACCAGGACTTCGACCGCGATTCGAATACCATCGAAGTATTCGTCACCAGAATCCGCAAGAAGCTCGGCGCCGACGTGATCACGACTATCCGTGGTCTTGGCTACAGCCTGGAAGAGCCCGCCGCGTGAACGACGAATCCGCCGCACTGAGCGCGGCGGAGGCTGAGCCTGCCGCGAGGAAGCCCCATCGGCCGCGCATCGGTTCCCTGAGCCGCCGGATGATCGGCGTTGCGGCGTTGTGGATTGTCGCGCTTCTCCTGACAGGCGGCTACGCGCTCGATCGCGTCCTTTCGCGGTCGATGGTCGACAGCTTCGACACGCAGATGGTATTCCTGCTGAACTCGTTGATTGCATCGTCGGAAATTGGTCCTGACGGCGAGGTCCACCAAACCCGGCCGTTGGCGGACCAGCGGTTCATCGAACCTTATTCAGGCCTCTATTTTCAGGTCAGCGATCTGCCGGCGAACCACTGCCAGAAAAAAATCTACGATCCGTCCATCTGCGATCCTTCCCGCTCGCTGTGGGACCGTCGCCTCAAGGTCTCGAACAGCCACTCGGATAACAAGCCCCACCTCTACGACAGCGACGAGTTCGGACCCAGCGAGGCGCTGCGCATCGCCGAACGCGATGCGATACTGCCCGGCTCGCCGGTTCGATGGCGGTTCCAGGTTGCCGAATCACGAGAGACCCTCAATGACGAGATCCGGCGCCTCCGCTCGACCTTGTTCTGGAGCTTCGGAGCGCTCGGCGTCGGTCTCCTCGTTCTCGCCGCACTACAGACCTTCTATGGACTGTGGCCGTTGCGAAGGGTCCGTGATGAGGTCGCGGCGATCCGCTCCGGCGACGAAACCCGGATCAGCGACGAATTCCCGGCTGAGATCAAGCCCCTGACCGAAGAGATCAACCAGCTGCTGGCCCATAGCGAAGCGCAGGCCGAGGAAGCGCGGCGCCATGCCGGGAACCTCGCCCACGCGCTGAAGACTCCGCTGACCGTGATCACCAATGCGGCGACGGCGCACGATCCGCACCTGACCGAGACAGTCTGTCGCGAAGCGCTGGTGATGCGCCGGCAGATCGACCATCACCTTGCTCGCGCCCGGGCGATCGGCCGCCGCGCCGCGGCGCAATCTCGCGCCAGCGTGTGGGAGAGCCTGGAGGCGGTGCAGCGCGCCGTCGACCGCCTTTACGAGAATGTTACGGTCGACATCGCGGGCGATCACAACGCCCAGGTCCGAGTCGAGCGGCAGGACCTCGACGAAATGCTCGGCAATCTGGTCGAGAATGCCGCCAAGTACGGCGGCGGACGGGTATTCGTCACGGTCGAGCCCAGGAACGGGCAAGTCGACATCCTGGTCGAGGACGACGGGCCTGGAATACCGGTCGAGCGCCGCGGTGAGCTGTTCACTCGCGGCGCCCGGCTCGATACCACCGGCAAGCCCGGAACCGGCCTCGGGCTCGCGATCATCCGCGATGTCGCCGAGATTTACGGGGGAAAAATCCATCTCGAGGAAAGCGAGGACCTTGGTGGACTGCTCGCCCGCCTGACCTTGCCCTCGGCATGACCCGACCGCCGCTTCGTCGAACTCCGTTTTGACGAATCACTCCCCATCGGGCATGTGACGGCGCGAACTCCGGGATGGAATTAATCGATGAAGATCAAAGTGTTGGCGCTTGTCACGGCGAGCCTGATCGCTTTTGCTCCGGGCAGTCTCGGAGCTAAGCCGGTCTACGGCGACTGGGGCTACAACGCGACCGCGATGGATTCGTCGGTCAAGCCCGGCGACGATTTCTTCGATTACGTCAACGGCGCCTGGTACAAGCGCACCCCAATCGCGGCTGACCGGACGTTCGTCGGCATCGACTCCGTGCTCAACGACCAGATCGACAAGGACGTCCGCGACATCATCGAGGACGCGGCCAAGAATTCCTCACAATCCGCCAGCATCGATCAGCAGATCGGCGATTTTTACGCGAGCTGGATGGACGAGCCCGCGATCGAGGCGAAGGGTCTCGAGCCGGCAAAGCCGTATCTCGAAAAGATTGACGCGGTGAAGAGCCGCGCTGGATTGATCGATCTCTTCGCAACCGTCGGCTACGAATCTCCGGTAGGAATCGGCATCTATCCCGATCCGAAGGTGCCCTCACGCTACGCCGTTGGCGCGGGCCAGAGCGGGCTCGGCATGCCGGGCCGCGATTATTATCTGCTGAAGGGCGCGAAATATGACGCCTTCCGAAGCGCCTACAAGGACTACATCACCAAACTTCTGACACTCGCCGGAGAATCGAACGCCAGCGTCCGGGCCGATCGGATCATGGCGCTGGAAACGAAGCTCGCCCAGTCGCACTGGACTCCCGAGCGGAGCCGCGACGTCAAGGCAACCTACAATCCGATGAGCCGGGCGCAGCTCGCGAAGCTGGCACCGCAACTGGAATGGGAGCGGCTGCTGAAGACGCAGGGTCTCGGCTCGGCCCGGACCGTGATCGTGGGCGAGACGACCGCCGTCCGCGCTGCGGGCAAGCTTCTCGCCAGCGAGCCACTCCAGACCTGGAAGGACTATCTCACCTTCCATTTCCTCAGCGATCACGCGCAGTTCCTGCCGAAGGCCTTCGACGACGCTCGGTTCGATTTCTACGGAAAGACCTTGGCCGACGTGCCGACACAGCGCGACCGCTGGAAGCGCGGCGTCGCCCTCGTCAATGACTCACTTGGCGAGGCAGTTGGGCAGCTTTACGTTCAGCGGCACTATCCGCCCGAGGCCGACCGCCAGGTTCATGAGCTGGTCGACGACATCCTCGCGGCGCTCAAGGACAAGATCGAGCACAATAGCTGGATGGACGCCGACACCCGCAAGGGCGCGCTGGCTAAGCTCGCAAGCTTCGACCCGCGCCTCGGCCATCCCAGGAAATATATCGACTATTCGTCGCTGGTGGTGAAGCGCGGCGACCTGTTTGGCAATGCCATGCGCTCCGAGCAATTCGACTGGGACCTGCAGCTCAAGCGCTATCCCAAGCCGGTAGACCGCGGCCTGTGGGACATGCTGCCGCAGACCAACAACGCTTATTACGACCCGACCAAGAACCAGATCACCTTCCCGGCCGCGATCCTGCAGCCGCCCTATTTCGACCCGAACGCCGACCCCGCATCCAACTACGGCAGCATCGGCGCGACCATCGGACATGAGTTGGGTCACGGGTTCGACGACCAGGGCCGCAAGTTCGACGAGCACGGCAAGCTCAACGACTGGTGGAGCGCGGCGACGGCGAAGCTGTACACGGCGCATGCCGACCGGCTCGTCGCCCAGTACAATGGCTACGAACCGATCCCCGGAGTCCATATCCAGGGCCAGCTGACGCTCGGCGAGAACCTCGGCGACCTCGGCGGCCTCGAAGTCGCCTACGCCGCGTATCGCCGCTACGTCGCCA
>JBQCCG010000089.1:0-3063 GCA_051962455.1 Sphingomicrobium sp.
CGTCGAGAACTACGGCGCCGGCGATCTGCTGGAGATCGAAGCCGCTGACGGAAATCGTTCGCTGATCCCTTACAAGACGGGCATCGCGGACCTATGCGATGGCAGGATCGTGCTGAACCCGGAATTCCTCGCCTAAAGCACCAGCTCCCAAACCTGTCCGATCAGAGGCACTCCGAAATCCTCATGCGGTTCCTCAACAACGATGCGGAAACCGCTGGCTTCGTATATCTTTCTAGCTGAATCCAGACCCTTGTTGGTCCACAGCATCATACGCTCGTAGCCAGCTGAGCCAGCGAACGAGATGCATTCCCGCACCAGGGCGGCACCGACGCCCTTTCCACGCGCCTTGGGCTCGACCAGCAGGCATCTGAGCTGCGCCACTTGCGGTTCGCGTTCGGTCACGAAGACGCAGCCGACGCGCTCACCCTCGATTTCGGCGATCCAGCAACGCTCGCGTGTCGGATCGTGATCCATCGCGAACTTGCCGAAGAGCTCCGCGACGAGCCCCTCGAACCGCGTGCCCCAGCCGAATTCCGTCTGGTACAGAATGCCATGCCGCTCGACGGCCCAGCCGTAGTCGCCCGACATCGGCTCACGCAGCACGATCTCACCCTGAGCGAGCGGAGCCTGCTTGCCCGCCAAGCGTGAAATCAGCCCCATTGCCGCGGTTAGCTGAGCTCGCTCCTGCTCGCCAAGCCCGGCGATCTCCTCGCGGATGTGTCCTGCGGCCTTGCGGTCGAGCTCGCCGAACGATGAGAGGCCGAGTTCCGTCGGAAACAGGGTCGCGGCGCGCGCGTCGCTCGCGGCTTCACGACGGATGAGACCCTCGGATTCGAAACGCTTCAGAATCCGGCTGAGATAGCCGGCGTCGAGGCCCAGTTGATGGATGATGTCGCGCGCGATCATTCCGGGCCGATGCGCAAGCTCATAGAGCACCCGCGCCTCAGCTAGCGAAAAGCGGCTCCCGAGGTGACGGCGATCGAGTGCTCCGACCCAACGGGTGTAGAAGCGGTTGAATGCCCGTATTTCAGCGACTGTGTCCATAGGCGACCTTGGTCGGACTGATCGGCCAAATAGTTGACTTCGTCAACTATTTTCGGGCTCATCGCGCCACAGCGGTCGCTCGGCATTCAAATCATTGCGGATCGTGGTCGCGGCGACTCCGCCTTCGCCCATCGAATGGCTGATCTGGTCCAGTCCTATGACCACGTCACCCGCGGCATAGAGCCCCGGCACGCTCGTCCGCTGGTGCGCGTCGACGGCGATACATCCCTTGGGTCCCAACTCGGCCTCGACCAATTCGGCGAGCTGTGTATGCGTGTCGCTGCCGAGCGCGGGATAGATGCTGTCAAAGGTGTGCGTGCCCTCGGCGGTTTCGACGACGATGCACTCGCCGGTGATTGCTACGGCCTGCGCCGGTCCGTCGACGCATTCGACTCCCGCGGATTTTAGCTTGTTCTGGTCTTCGGATTTCAGGTGCAGCGCCTTGTCCGGCGCGATCAGCGTCAGATCCGCCGTGTAGCTCCTCAGGAACAGCGTCTCGGCAACCCCGTGATGATCGCTGCCGATCACTCCGACGCGCTTGTCGGTGACTTCATAGCCATCGCAGATCGGACAATAGCGGACGAGCCCCCTGGCGAGCGCATCGTCGTGAAGCTGCTCGTCCATCGGCGGACGACGGTTGGTCACACCGGTGGCGATCAGCACGGTCCGCGCCGACGCTTCGCCTGATCCCCAGGTTGCCGTAAAGGTGCCCGTTCGCTCGTCGCGCTCGAGCCGGGTCACGAACTCGCTCTCGAACATCGCACCATATTTGCGCGCCTGGTCGCGCATCCGCTGGAGCAGCTCGGTGCCACTGATCCCGTCGGGGAAGCCCGAGACGTTGCGGGTGCACGGAATCCAGCTGGCGCGGCTTTTCCCTGCGTCGACGACCATGATGTCGAGGTGAAACCTTGCGAGATAGATCGCCGCGGTGAGGCCCGCAGGCCCGCCGCCGATGATCAGGCAGTCGAGGATTTGCTCATCCATGCGCGGCGAAGCGCGTGATGCTATGGCTCAGTTCCGGAGAAACTCCATGAATGAAATTCACAGTCTTTTGAGGCCGGCCCTAGCAGCGGATGTAGCGATCGTGGCGTTCTTCGCGGCTGCAGTCGCAGCATTATCTAGTCGAAGGCGTCCACAACGAACTGCCAAAGATCTGACGATGTTTACCGTCACAATTTTGAGCGCTGCCATCCTGGCTTTGACGATCGGGTCTATGATTTGGTTCTTGAGCAGACCATGTGCCGATTCCGTCTGTGATGGCGGCGCAATGGCCGCAGCCGGCGTCGTTATGTTCGGCGCAGTCGAGGTGATCATCGTTTTCGCCGTAGGCGCGCCTGCCGCCTATTTCACCATTCGGTTTCTTCGCAGTCGATGACCTTTCGCGCCTCAGTCCTGACGCTTTATCCCGACATGTTTCCCGGACCGCTCGGCGTGAGCTTGGCCGGGCGGGCGCTGGACGAGGGAATCTGGAGTCTAGAGGCGACCAACATCCGCGACTTCGCGACCGACAAGCACCGCAGCGTCGACGACACGCCGGCGGGCGGCGGCGCGGGAATGGTGCTTCGTCCGGACGTGCTTGCCGCCGCTCTCGACGGCGTGAGCGACAGCCGGCCGATGCTGGCGCTGACCCCGCGCGGAATGCCCCTCACCCAAAACCGGGTTCGCGAACTCGCAGCAGGCGAGGGAGTCATCCTGCTCTGCGGCCGATTCGAGGGATTCGACGAGCGCATCTTCGAGGGCCGCCCGCTCGAACCGGTGTCCGTCGGCGACTATGTCCTCTCGGGCGGAGAGGTCGGCGCGATGGTGATCCTCGATGCTTGCGTGCGGCTTCTTCCCGGGGTAATGGGCGCGGCCTCCAGCGGAGAGGAGGAAAGCTTCGAGACGGGGCTTCTCGAATATCCGCACTATACCCGGCCTGTGACATGGGAAGGGCGCACGATCCCCGAAGTGCTGCGGTCGGGGGATCATGCGAAGATCGCGGCGTGGCGACACGAACGCGCGGTCGAAGATACACGGCTA
>JBQCCG010000090.1:0-17189 GCA_051962455.1 Sphingomicrobium sp.
TCGCTTTTGCGCCGACGGCAGCGGCGGCTTGGGCGCTTATCAGATTTCCCTCCCCCCGGCGGGGAGTGGGCGGCTCAGCGAAGCTGCGCGGGGCGAGGGGGACCGCGGCTAATCGGGTAAGTCGAACCCCCTCACCCTACCCTCTCCCCGAGGGGGAGAGGGGTTTGCTGGAGCAGCTTGCGCCGCTGCATGTCTCCGCACTGCGCCTCGATGCCGACACGGTGCGCACGCTCGAGCGGCTGGGACTCAAAACCATCGGCGCGCTGATGAGCGTTCCGCGCCTCGCGCTGGCGCGGCGGTTCCGCGGAGCGGAAGACGTCATGGATGCGCTCGACCGGATCCTTGGGATGAAATCCGAACCGCTGACGGGCGCACCGGTTGATGCACCGCCGCGCGCTTTTTTGAAGCTGGAAGAACCCGCAAACCATGCCAAAGCCGCGTCCGAGGCGTTTGAGCGATTGATCCCCGACCTCGTCGGCCAGCTTCAGGAGCGCCATCTCGGCGCACGGCGCCTGTCGCTGCACGGTTTCCGTGTCGACGGGAGTGTTGCGGCGACGACTGTCGCGACCAGTATTTCCAGCCGCGAGCCGAAGCACCTTCACCGCCTGCTGGCCGACAAGGCGGCCGCGCTCGATCCCGAATTCGGGTTCGATGCATTCGCGCTCGTCGCGGACTGGACGGAGGAGCTGGACGCCGCGCAGGAGAGCCTGGTCGAGGGGCCGTCGGGCGAGCGCGAGTTGGCGCGGCTGGTCGATCGGCTGACGGTGAAGCTGGGTCCGCGGGCGGTGCGCCGGCCGCGGCGGCATGAAAGCCATTTGCCAGAGCGGGCAAGCGGGTGGGTCGCGGCGATCCATCTCCCCTCCCTTTCCAGGGTGGGGAAGGGGGTGGGTGGCAAACGAGCGGGCTCGATGACCGCTCGGAAGCTCCTTCAGCCGCGTCGAGCGGCTTCAGTAGCCCCCACCCCTAGCCCCTCCCCGGACGGGGAGGGGAAAAGACCCCAACGCCTGCTCGACCGGCCGGAGGCGATCGACGTCATCTACGCGACTCCCGAGGGCATGCCGCGACGCTTCGTCTGGCGGCGGGCAGTGCATGACATCGCGCGCGCCGAAGGACCCGAGCGGATCGCGCCCGAATGGTGGCGGCAGCCGTCGTCGGCGCGGCTGCGCGATTATTATCGCGTCGAGGACGCTCAAGGGCGCCGCTACTGGATCTATCGCGAGGGGATCGTCGGCGATGGCCGTGGCGGGCTTCCAAGCTGGTTCATCCATGGGCTGTTCGGGTGATGGCTCTGCTCCACCCGTCATTCCCGCGAAAGCGGGAATCCCGCTGTTCTTCAACCGCAGCAAAGGCAGCGGGACCCCCGCTTTCGCGGGGGTGACGAACAGTGCCTGAGAAAGTAGGATTCTCCCGTCTCAAGTTGGTGCCGCGTGAGGGCATGCCCCCGCCGCCAGTGACGCCATCGCCGTACGTTGAGCTTGGCGTCACCTCGCCATTTTCGTTCCTGCGCGGCGCGTCAGACGCGATCGAGCTGGTGCTGACGGCGCTCAGCCAAGGCTATGACGCCATCGGCATCGCCGACCGCAACACGCTCGCGGGCGTAGTGCGGATGCACAGCGCGTGCACGGGTGCGGCGATTCGGCCGCTGATCGGCTGCAGGTTGGATCTGTCTGATACGTGTCTCGACTACGCTCGACACGAACGGAGTTTTTCTGATCACCCCACAACCGTTCGTCCAGAGCGAAGTCGAGGGACGTCGCTTCTCGCCTATCCAATCGATCGCGACGGCTACGGACGGCTGTCGCGGCTGCTGAGTCTGGGCAAGATGCGCGCGGAAAAGGGCGAATGCGAGTTGTCGCTGCAAGACGTCGCCGATCATGCTGACGGCATCGCCTTCATCGCCTGGCCGAACTACGATCTCACTGTTTTCGAACAGGAATTGCCGCGGCTTCGCACCGCCTTGACGTCACTTCGTCATGTCGCGGTGAGCTGGCTTTATCGGGGTGACGATGCCGCGCGGATCGAGCGGCTCGACCGCATCGCGAAGAAACACGGCTGTACAATTCTGGCCACCAACGACGTCCACTATCACGCGCCCGACCGCCGGCCGTTGCAGGACGTCGTCACCTGCATCCGCGAGAAGACCACCATCGCCAACGCGTGATACCTGCTGAACCCGAACGCCGAGCGGCACCTGAAATCGCCGTCGGAGATGGTTCGGCTGTTCGAGCGCTGGCCGCATGCGATCGCCGCGACCCGCGAGTTCGCCGATGCGCTGCACTTCAGCCTCGACGAGCTGCGCTATGAATACCCGCAGGAAGCGGTGCCGGAGGGCCGCTCTCCCCAGGAGCACCTTGAGCATCTCACCTGGAAGGGCGCGGAGGATCGCTGGCCCGACGGCATTCCCGAGAAGGTCGTCAGGCAGCTGAATTACGAGCTGCCGCTGATCGATAAGCTCGACTTCGCGCGCTATTTCCTCACCGTCCACGACATCGTCGCTTATGCGCGGAGCCTCGATCCCCCGATCCTGTGCCAAGGGCGCGGATCGGCCGCGAACAGCGCCGTCTGCTATTGCCTCGGGATCACCGCGGTCGACCCTTCGACCAGCGATCTTTTGTTCGAGCGCTTCATCTCGGAGGAGCGGCGCGAGCCGCCCGACGTCGACGTCGATTTCGAGCACGAGCGGCGCGAGGAGGTGATCCAGCACATCTATGAGAAATACGGTCGCGACCGCGCCGGGATCGCCGCGACGGTGATCCACTACCGCCCGCGCTCGGCGATCCGTGAGGTCGGCAAGGTGATGGGCCTTTCCGAAGACGTATGCGGCGCGCTCGCCTCGACCATCTGGGGCCATATGGATGCGGAGCTGGAGGAGGAGCGCGCGAACGACGCGGGGCTCGACCTCTCCGACCCGCACCTCAAGCGGACGATCAAGCTCGCCGAGCAGCTGGTCGGAATGCCGCGCCACCTGTCGCAGCATGTCGGGGGCTTCATCCTGACCGAGCGTCCGCTGACCGAGACCGTGCCGGTCGGCAACGGCGCGATGGACGATCGCACCTTCATCGAATGGGACAAGGACGACATCGACGAGCTCGGAATCATGAAGATCGACGTCCTCGCGCTCGGAATGCTGACCTGCCTCCGCAAATGCTTCGACCTCGTGCGATTGCATCATGGCGAACACTGGGAGCTGGCGACCGTCCCACAGGAAGTGCCCGAGGTCTACGCCATGCTGTGCCAGGGGGATTCGCTCGGCGTGTTCCAGGTCGAAAGCCGGGCGCAGATGAACATGCTTCCGAGACTGAAGCCCAAGTGCTTCTACGATCTGGTGATCGAAGTCGCGATCGTCCGGCCGGGACCGATCCAGGGCGACATGGTCCATCCTTATTTGAAGCGCCGCTCAGGCAAGGAACCGGTGACCTTCCCCTGCCCCGACCCGGCACATGGGCCGCCCGACGAGCTGGAGAAAATCCTTGGGCGGACGCTCGGCGTACCGATCTTCCAGGAACAGGCGATGAAGATCGCGCTCGACGCGGCGAAGTTCAGCTCGGAGGAAGCGAACCAGCTGAGGAAGGCGATGGCGACCTTCCGTTCGAAGGGGAACATCGAAGTCCTGGAGGAGAAGATGGTCGGTCGGATGGTGGAGCGCGGCTACGATCCTGCCTTCGCTCAGCGATGCTTCGACCAGATCAAGGGCTTCGGCGAATATGGCTTTCCCGAAAGCCACGCGGCGAGCTTCGCGCACCTCGTCTACGTATCGAGCTGGCTGAAGTGGAAGTATCCGGCGGCGTTCGCAGCCGCGCTGCTGAACTCGCAGCCGATGGGCTTCTATGCGCCCGCGCAGATCGTCCGCGATGCCCGCGAGCATGGGGTCGAGGTGCGCGAGGTCGATGTGAACGCGAGCGATTGGGATTGCACGCTGGAATCTTCCCTCCCTGGAAGGGAGGGATTGAGGGTGGGTGCGGAGCGCAGCTCCGCGTCGGGCATTGAGCCCGCCGCTACGCTACCCACCCCTAGCCCCTCCCTTGACCGGGAGGGGAATGGTCCCGCTCTCCGCCTCGGCCTTCGTCAGGTGGACGGCCTCCCCCACGACGCCGTGGATCGGCTGGTCGCGCGGCGGCCCTATTCAACCGTCGAGGAGCTGCGCAGCCGTGGGCGCATGGCCGTGCACGCGATCCAGCGGCTCGCCGCGGCGGACGCGTTCCGCTCGATGGGCCTCGACCGGCGCGCGGCGCTGTGGGACTCGCGCGCGCTCAAGGCCGCGCCGGACCTTCCTTTGTTCGCTTATGCCGAGGAACGCGACGAGGGAGTGGAAGAGGCGCCGGCGCAGCTTCCGGCCATGCCGCTCGCCGAGCATGTGATCAGCGATTATCAGACGATCCGCCTCAGCCTGAAGGCGCACCCGATGCATTTCCTGCGCGCGCATTACGCTGAGCAGAAGTTTATCACCGCCGAGCAGCTCAAGTTGCTGAAGGATGGCAGGCGGCTGTCGATGGCGGGCGTGGTCCTGATCCGGCAGCGGCCGGGCACGTCAAAGGGCGTCGTCTTCATCACCATCGAGGACGAGACCGGAATCGCCAACCTCGTCGTCTGGCCGGCGGTGTTCGACAAACAGCGCAAGATCGTCATGGGCGCCCGGCTGATGGCGGTGCACGGGATCGTGCAGAAGGACCCCGACAGCGATGTCATCCATGTCGTCGTGGCGCGCCTTGAGGACCATACGCATATGCTCAGCCGTCTCAGCGACGATTCGGTGCTGCCCTCGACGCTCGAGAAGGCCGATCATGCGGGAAGCTGGGGACGGCCGCCGAACCGTCACCCGCGCAACGCCGAGATCATCCCCAAGAGCCGCGATTTTCATTAGCGACTGCTTAGACCTCGGCAGCATGCGCGATCCGCCCCCGATCGCGCCCGCTTCGCCGACGCGGTTCATCCGGGAGCAAGCCCAAGGGCCGATTCTTGCCGTAAATCAAAACTATGGCGACGCAGATGATGAAACAGATTCTCACCCCGGCGATGCTCGCCCTGTTCGCTTTCGCGGTGCCGGCGACCGCATCGGCGCAGTCGGCGCTGGAGGGCCGTTGGGTCAATCCGCACCACACCGTGATCGTCAACGTGGCGCGGTGCGGCGAAGCCTATTGCGGGACCGTCAGCTGGGCGACGGCGAAGAATCGCGAGCATGGAACGAAGCCCGGCGTACGGGTGCTCACCGACCTTCGGCCGACAGGCGACGGCACCTACAAGGGAAGCGCCTACGAGCCGAAGCGGGACATGCACGGGTCGGCGACCGTCAGACAGGAAGGGGCCGATGTCATGGTCGTCAAGGGCTGCGCACTGTTCGGCCTCTTCTGCAAGGAACAGCGGTGGACACGCGTCAGTTGAGGCGAGCGATCGCTGGGGCGCTGTTCGGCGCCGTCTTCACCGTCTCGGCCGCGGCTGCGGGCCCGGAGGGGCTCGAAGGGCATTGGGAGAACCCGAAGCACACCACGGTGGTGAACGTCAGCGTCTGCGGACCGGGGCCAGAATATTGCGCGGTCGTGCTCAAAGCTTCGGCCAAGGCGCAGGCCAATGCGGCAAAGGGGGGCACGACCCACTTCATCGGCACCGAGATCCTCCGCGTGAAGCCCACCGGCGACGGCGTGTTCAAGGGCACAGCGTTCGATCCCGAAAGCAACATGCATGTGGACGCAACCGTCCGGCTGGTTGCGCCGGGCGTGATGGACATGAAAGGCTGTGCGCTGCTTGGCCTCGTGTGCGAATCGCAGCGCTGGACGAAGGTCAGCCGAGACTGACGCCCTCGGCGCCGATCTCTCCCGCAAGCACCGCCGACTGAAGCGCGCTCATCTCGTTCGCCCAGTAGCGGTCGGCGGCGAAGTGCGGCGACAGCTTTCTCACAGCCGCATGAACATGCTGGAGTCCGGGCGACGTCTTCAGCGGCGCATGATAGTCGATGCCCTCGGCGCCGGCCATCAGCTCGACCGCGATCACGCCCGCCGCATTGCGGGCAATCTGCGCCGCCTTGCGCGCGGCGATCGGCGCCATCGAGACGTGATCCTCCTGCCCCGCCGAGGTCGGGATCGAATCCACGCTTGCCGGAAAGGCGAGGCTCTTGTTTTCGCTGACCAGCGCCGCGGCCGTGACCTGCGGGATCATGAGCCCTGAATTGACGCCCGAATCCTTAGTCAAGAAGGCCGGCAGCCCGCTCATTTTCGGATCGACCAGCACGCTGATCCGGCGTTCAGAGATCGAGCCGACCTCGCACAGGGCCATGGCGATCGTATCAGCGGCGAATGCGACCGGCTGAGCATGGAAGTTTCCGCCCGAGATTGCGGTGTCCTCCTCGGCAAAGACGATCGGATTGTCGGTCACGGCCCCCGCTTCGATGGTCAGCGTGCGTGCCGCATTCTGGAGCAGGTCGAGCGCAGCGCCCATGACCTGCGGCTGGCAGCGGAAGCTGTACGGGTCCTGCACCCGACTGCACTGGACGTGGCTCGTCAGGATCTCGCTGCCTTCGAGCAGTCCGGCAATTGCAGCGGCGACGCGGATTTGTCCGGGCTGGCCGCGCAGCGCGGAGATGCGCGCGTCGAACGGCTTGGCCGAGCCCTTGAGCGCATCGACCGACAGCGCGCCCGTGGCGATTGCGGCGGCGAACACGCGCTCGCCCTGGAACAAAGCGTCGAGCGCAAGTGCAGTACTCGCCTGGGTGCCGTTGATCAGCGCGAGGCCCTCTTTCGGCCCGAGCTGGAGCGGCTCCAAGGCGAGGCGATTAAGCGCGGCTGCGGCATCCACAACCTGGCTTCCGAAGCAAACGCGTCCATAGCCCATCAGCGCGGCGATCAGATGAGCCAGTGGAGCGAGATCGCCCGACGCGCCGACGCTGCCCTGCGACGGGATCAGCGGCATGGCGTCAGCATCGAGCAGGCGCTGCAGCGCGTCGACCACTAGCGGCCGGACCCCCGAATGGCCACGGCCAAGGCCGAGCAGCTTGAGCATGATCATCAGCCGCGTGACGTGGCGCGGCAGCGGATCGCCGAGGCCGGCGCTATGCGACAGGATCAGGTTGGTCTGAAGCTCGGCGAGGCGGTCGTTGGGGATTCGGGTGTTGGCCAGAATGCCGAAGCCGGTGTTCACCCCATATACGGTCTCGCCGCTGGCGACGATGCGCGCGACCGCGGCAGCGGAATCGGCGACGCGCTGCATGGACGCGTTGTCGAGGCGCGCCGCCCCGCCAAGCCAGAGCTGGCGCAAAGTGGGCAAATCGATCGCTTCAGGATTGAGCTTGAGCATTGGCTCCCTGTACCCCGGCGGAGGCCGGGGTCCAGCCCAGACGAAGAAACGGCGCGCTAGCGCCGCCTGGGCCCCGGCCTTCGCCGGGGTACAGATCAACCGATCATCGGCAAATCCAGCCCCTGCTCGCGAGCGCAGTCGATCGCGATCTCGTAGCCCGCGTCGGCATGACGCATCACCCCGGTGCCGGGATCGTTCCACAGCACCCGCTCCAGCCGGCCGGCCGCATCGTCGGTGCCGTCGGCGACGATCACCATTCCCGCATGCTGCGAATAGCCCATGCCGACTCCGCCGCCGTGGTGGAACGACACCCAGGTCGCGCCCGACGCGGTGTTGAGCAAAGCATTGAGAAGCGGCCAGTCGGAGACCATGTCGCTGCCGTCCTTCATGCTTTCCGTTTCGCGATTGGGCGATGCGACTGAGCCGCTGTCGAGATGGTCGCGACCGATGACGATCGGCGCCGACACTTCGCCGTTCCGCACCATCTCGTTGAACGCGAGCCCGAGCCGATGCCGCTGGCCGAGACCGACCCAGCAAATCCGCGCAGGCAATCCCTGGAAGGCGATCCGCTCGCGCGCCATGTCGAGCCAGCGATGGAGGTGCGGATCGTCGGGGATCAGCTCCTTCACGCGTTGGTCGGTGCGGTAGATGTCCTCGGGATCGCCCGAGAGCGCCGCCCAGCGGAACGGGCCGATGCCGCGACAAAAGAGCGGGCGGACATAGGCGGGAACGAAGCCGGGGAAATCGAACGCATGGGTCACGCCCATGTCCTTGGCTTCCTGGCGGATATTGTTGCCGTAATCGAACGTCGGCACGCCCATCGCCTTGTAGGCGAGCATGGCTTCGACATGCTGAGCGATCGACAGGCGGGCGGCTTCCGCGACGGCGGCGGGATCGCGCTCGCGCATCTCCTGCCACTTGGCGACTGTCCAGCCGGCGGGACAGTATCCGTTGGCCGGATCGTGGGCGCTGGTCTGGTCGGTGAGCGCATCGGGCCGCATGCCGCGCTTCAGCATCTCGGGCAGGATCTCGGCCGCATTGCCGAGCAGCCCGACGCTGGTGGGCTCGGTCGCGGCGCGGACGATCTCCAGCGCCTCGTCGATGCTGGCCGCGCGCCGGTCGAGATAGCGGGTCTCAAGCCGCTTCTCGATGCGGCTTTCCTGCACCTCGATCGCGATGCAGTGCGCTCCAGCCATCACTGCCGCGAGCGGCTGCGCGCCGCCCATTCCGCCCAGTCCCGCAGTCAGGATCCACTTGCCCTTGAGGTCGCCGCCGAAATGCTGCCGCCCCATCTCGGCGAACGTCTCATAGGTGCCTTGGACGATGCCCTGGCTGCCGATGTAGATCCAGCTGCCGGCGGTCATCTGGCCGTACATCATGAGGCCGGCGCGATCGAGCTCGTTGAAGACCTCCCAGTTCGCCCATTTGGGCACGAGGTTGGAGTTGGCGAGCAGCACGCGCGGCGCGTCCTTGTGCGTGCGGAACACGCCGACCGGTTTGCCCGATTGGACGAGAAGCGTCTGGTCTTCTTCGAGCCGCTCCAGAGTCTCGACGATCTTGTCGTAGCAGGCCCAGTTGCGCGCGGCGCGACCGATTCCGCCATAGACGACGAGGCTTTGCGGGTCCTCGGCGACCTCGTCGTCGAGATTGTTCATCAGCATCCGGACGGCCGCTTCGGTAGTCCAGCTCTTCGCCTTTATCTCGCTTCCGCGCCGCGCGCGGATGTGGCGGCTGTTGTCGCGTCTGTCAGTGCTCACAGTTTCTCCGTCATTGCGAGCGCAGCGAAGCAATCCAGCTCCGCGCCACTCATCTGGATTGCTTCGTCGCTACGCTCCTCGCAATGACGAGGAGTCAAGCATCCGCCCCGCCGAAAATTCTTCGCTCGGGTCCGGGCAGCCCAACCCAATAACCGAGCTCCGCGAGGGATTCGATGCGCCACACGCAAAGGTCCGCTTGCTTGCCCGCAGCGATGCTGCCGATCGAGTGCGCCAGCCCGAGCGCGCGAGCGGCGTTGACGGTCATTCCTGCGACCGCTTCCTCCGGTGTCAGTCCGAACAGGGTGCAAGCCATGTTCATCGCCAGTGTCGGCGAGAGCATCGGCGACGTGCCGGGATTGCAGTCGGTGGCGATGGCGATCGGCACCTTGTGCTTCCGCAGCAGCTCGACCGGCGGCTTCTTCTTCTCCTGCAGCGCATAAAAGGCGCCGGGGAGCAGGACGGCGACAGTCCCCGCCGCGGCCATTCCTTTCGCTCCGGTCTCGTCGAGATGCTCGAGATGGTCGGCCGACAGCGCGTGATATTTGGCCGCGAGCGCGGCCCCATGCTGGTTCGACAATTGCTCGGCATGAAGGCGGACTCGAAGGCCGTGGTGCGCCGCGGCCTTGAACAGCCGCTCCACCTCCGCCGGCGTGAACGCGATGGTGTCGCAGAAGGCGTCGACGCTCTTCGCCAGGCCAGACTTCGCGGCTTCAGGGATCAGCTTGTCGACGATCTCGCTGACATTATGCGCTCGCCGGTCCTTCTGGTCTGCCGGAAGCGCATGCAGCGCGAGCAAGGTGGGGACGACGCGCACGGCTTCTCCCTCGCCGAGCTGCGCAGTAATTTTGAGCAGACGCATCTCGCTGGCGGGGTCGAGCCCGTAACCCGTCTTCACCTCGACCGTCGTGCAGCCGCCGTCCATCAGCGCCCGCAGTCGGCGTCGGCTCTGCTCGATCAACTGCTCGTCGGACGCATCGCCGGTACGCTTGACGGTTGAGGCAATGCCACCGCCTGCCTGAGCGATCTCCTCATAGCTCGCTCCGGCCCTGCGCATCGCATGCTCGTCGGCGCGGGTTCCGCCGAAGACTAGATGCGTATGGCAGTCGATGAGTCCGGGAGTCACCCACGCGCCGCCGAGCGCGACGACCTCCTTCGCCCGGAAACCGGCGAGTTCCGTCCGTTTGCCGACGCGGAGGATCTTGCCGCCCTCGATCGCAATCGCGCCATTCTCGATGAGGCCGAGCGGATTGCCGGGCCTCTCTTCCAAAGTCGCGATACTGCAGTCGACGAGCAGCCGGTCCCACATGTTTGTCCCCTTGGCCCCTGCCCTTAGGCGAGCCGAGTTGCTACGGTCAAAGCCATGGCGGGCTGGCCGAACCTATCCGAACTGCTCTCAACCGAGGCGAGAGACGCATCGGTTGGGCTCATTGGTGCGCCGCTCGCCGCCGGTTCGGTGACTCCGGGGCGATGCGATTTTGCGCCCACCCTCCTGCGTGACACTCTCCGGCGGATCGGGCGCTACGACGTCGAAACCGGCCGCGAACTGTCGACGCCTATCCTGGACCACGGCGATGTCACCATTGACGGGCTCAGCATCGAGGACGCGACGTCGATCATCCGCGATGCGGTCGCAGCGAGTGTGCAGGTTCATTCGCTAACATTGCTCGCGGGAGGGAATAATGCAGTGACCCGACCGGGCGTGCTCGGCCTCGGGGTGCCGCTCGACAAGGTTGGTCTGATCACGCTCGACGCCCATTTCGACATGCGTGATCTCGATCAAGGACTGGGCAACGGCAACCCGGTTCGCGCGCTGATCGAGGACGGGCTTCCAGGCAAGAATATCGCCCAGGTCGGCCTCGCGAGCTTCGCCAACAGCCGCAACATGCACGAGGACGCGCTCGCGGCAGGCAATCTTGTCGTCACCATCGGCCAAGTCCGCCAGAACGGAATCGGCCGGGCGATCGCGCAGGCAATCGATCATGTCGCGCACTGCGAAGTCATTGCGGTCGACTGCGACATCGACGTGATCGACCGATCGCAATTTCCCGCGGCTCCGGGAGCGCGCCCCGGTGGCATGGCCGCGCACGACTTCTTCTATGGGGTGAGGCGCCTCGCGGCGGAGCCGCGCGTGCGCCTGATCGACCTGACCGAGTGGGACCCGCCGCTCGATTCGAGCGACCTCAGCGCTTTGACCGCGGCGCGCTGGGTCGCCGAGTGCCTCGCCGGGCTCGAGAGCCGCTAGACTTGACGATCCGCTGCGGCGGGTCCGGCACAACCACGACCTCACCGGGCGCGATCCTGCGCACGCACTCCCAGGGGACCCGCCGGCCATGGGTCCTCGCGGTCAGACGCTCGATGAAGCTGCCGGGACCGCAGGTCAGCGCGGTCACGCGGCCATCCTCGACGTGCACTTCATGCACTCGGCCGAGCGTGTTCCCGTCGAGCGTCTTCACTCTTGCGTCGCGCAAGTCGCTGAGCCGCATCACATGGCTCCCCGACGCGGAATCCAAGCCTCGGCCTTGTTCTCGGTCTCGTGAAGCCCGAGTTCCTCACCGCGCACCTTGAGCTTCACCACGCTGCCGATCTCCGCCACTTGATCGGCGGGCACCCGGACGATCCGGTCCCCCGCAATCTTGCGCACCAGCCAATACATCCAGGTCGGCATCCGTCCCCTGTAGGCGCCGGGGCCGACGAGCAGCTCGGCGACTCGCATCTCCTTGCCTGAGGAACCGCTCAGTTCGATGTCGTCGACCACCCCGCACGACCGCTCGTCCTTATCGACGATAGCAAGGTCGAGGAGCTGGCTGACGATCTTGAGCTTGTTGAACGGGTCCATCCCTAGCCTCCGGACGTCAGCAGGTAGAGGGGGATCGCGGCGAGTGCGGCGATCGTGACGAACGCGAAAAACAGCCAGCCGAGCCCCTTCGCGAGCCACTTGTTCGCATATTGGCCCATGTAGCTCTTGTCGTTCGCCAGCAGCATCAAGGGGAAGTAGCTGAGCGGCAGGACTACGATTGAGAAGACGATCGAATATTCGACGAGGCTCATCACCTCGACGCCGGTCAGGACGATCAGCAGCGCGACGAGCATGACCGCAATCCACGCGATGGTGAAGCGCGGCGCTTCCCACGGCTTGCTGTGGCGGCCCCACTCCCAGCCGAAGAATTGCGACACCGAATAAGCATTGGCCATGCAGGTCTCGACAGCGGCGCCAGCGACCGCGAACAGCATGCCGAGCAGCGCCAGCAGAAGACCTGCCTTGCCGAACGGAATCGCCGGCTGGAGCGCGACGCTCCCGGGTATTTGCGGAGCGACATCGGCCGGCGCGAACAATTGCGCGGCCAGCGCGACGATCGCGATCGAGAGCAAAGTGCCGAGGCCCATCCCGGCGATGCTCGTCACCCGGTTGGTCAGCAGGTCCTTGGGACCCCAGCCCTCCTCGATCCCGCCCGATGAATAGAAATAGGCCTCGTAAGGGAACATCACCGCGCTGAAGATCGCGACGACGAAATAGGAGTAGCTCAGCAGTTCCTTCGTGCTGAGCCCTGCGGGGACTTGGGGCACGAACCCGCCAGCGACCTTCGCCCATGGCGGATGGATCGCGACCAGGGCGACGACGAAGACGATCATGAAGAGACCGAGGAGGCCGTAGGTGCGCTCGATCCATTTGAATGGCAGCACCCACATCGACACCATGAGCACGAACGTGCTGGTGGTGCACATGAGCGCGTAGGATGCGCCGGTCAGGTGATTGAGGATCAAGCCCAGGCCGCCGATCTCCGCGGCGCACGTGATCAGGGTGCTGAAAAACGAAAAGACGAGCGTGAACAGACCGAGCTTCAGTCCCAGGCGATGGCGCATCAGGCTGAACACCGGCTGGTGTGCTACGGCGGCGACCCGGCCGCACATTTCACCGAACACCATGATTCCGATGGTCGAGATGGCGAAGGCGGAGATCAGCGCATAGCCGAACTTCGATCCCGCCTGACCGGAGAAGACGAGCTGGCTGATATCGACGAAGCCGCCGACCGCGGTCATGATCCCGAGCGTTAGCTCAAGCGGATTCAAGGCTGTCCTCGATCTGCTTGAGCTTGCTTGCATATGCGCGCAGCTGCTGTGGCGCCGCGTTATCCGGCTCGCGCAGAACCGCCTGAATCTCGTGGCCATATGGCGACTGCGGCTGGCTCAAAGATTCCGCGGTGGATTGCAGCTGCTGACGCAAATCCTCGTGCATCGTGCGGACGTACGCCGCCGTGAGGTGGCCTCGCTCCGCCTGCTCGTTGACGAGCGCCCATTCGCCCGCGAGCGACCGCGCCTGGCTGATATACTGCAGGTCGGCTTCTGGTCCTTTCGAACAGGCCGCGACGAACAGGAACAGGAGCAGCGGCGAGCGCATGGGGGAGAGAACCGTTGCGCTTGCGGACCGTTCCTTATGCGTGCCGAGCGACGAAGCGGCGGCCCTTGTCCGACAGCGTCCTGAAGGTGATCGAGAACCGAAGCGACTGGCCGGGCGCGATGCTGTGCTCCCAGACGTGGCGCGCTTCACCCCGCAGCAGATAGGCCGAGCGCGGCATCACCTCGAGCTTCGCTCGGCGGAAGGTAGACCCGATGCGCTGGCGGAAGCGCAAGGTCGCCGGCGAACCAAGGGAGATCCCGACGACCTTCTCGAACACGTCGCGGTCCCGATGCCAGCCGATCCCCGCGCCTGGATCGTAGCGGGCGAGCAGGACATGAACGAAATCGTCCGGCTCCAATCCGGCCAACTCCGCCGCCTGCTTCCGAAGCGGGCGCAGCCATCCGGGGATCGGCTCGGCCGGCGCGAAGCTAGTATCCTCGAAATCGTAGCGCCAGCCGAAGGTCTGAGTCTTGCGGTTGCCGAGCCAGCCGTGGAAGCGGAACGGGGGACAGGTCGGCGGCGGCGAGATAGTCGATCAGCCGCTGCTCTTCCGGCACGCCAAACACATTCTCCTCGTAGCGCAGCCCGGCGATGAGCGGCGCGTCGAACAGCAGGCTCATCGGCCGAACAGCTCCTTGAGCTCCGACGGCCGGAGCGCGGGGGCGAGTTGCTCGAAGGTGCACTGCTTCGGGTCCTTGTCGGGACGCCATCGGATGAACCCCGTGCCATGGCGGAAGCGGCGGCCGGTCACCTGGTCGTAGCGGACCTCCACCACCAGCGCCGGCTTCAGCGGATTCCATTGGCCGGTCCGCTCGGTGTTCCAGCGGCTCGGGCCGCCCGGTGCGTTGCCGGTGAAGCCCGGCGGCTCGATCAACGCCTCGAGGTCCTTCGTCAGCTGGACTCGCTCGGTGGAGGGAATCGCCGAGGTGAAGCCGACGTGATCGAGCAGGCCCTGAGCATCATACAGGCCCAGCAACAGCGAGCCGACTTCACGCTTTTTCTCGGCATAGCGAAACCCGCCGACCACACAGTCGGCCGTGCGCTGCTGCTTGACCTTGATCATTGCCCGCTCGCCGGAGCGGTAGTCCTGGTCTGCGCGCTTGGCGACCACGCCGTCGAGTGCGCCGCCGCTATGCTCCAGCCAGCCGATCGCATCATTACGGTCGCAGGTCATGGGCGATAGCCGGAGTCCCGCCTTTTCATTCTTGCGAAAGAACTCTTCCAATTTCGCGCGGCGTCTGGACAGCGGCAGCTCGCGCAGCGGCTTGCCGTCGAGCTCCAGCAGGTCGAAAAGCATGAATTCCGCCGGATGGGCGGCTGCGAGCTTCCGCACGCGGCTTTCCGCCGGATGCAGCCTAAGCTGCAACTCCTCGAACGAGAGCGCGTCGCCTGCGGGAATGATCAGCTCCCCGTCGAGCAGGAACCGCTTTGTCTTCAAACCGCGGAGCACCTCGGCGACATCGGGGAAGTAACGTGCGAGCGGCTTGCCCGACTTGGAGGTCAGCGTGACCTGGTCGCCGTCGCGGCGGGCGAGACAACGAAAGCCGTCCCATTTGGGCTCGTACTGCCACCCTCTGCCCCGGGGCAGCTCGGCCGCGAGCAACGCTTCCATCGGCGCGGGAATCTTTGCTTTCACCACCCGGCGTGAACGATTCACATGGCTCCGCGGTCCAATGCCGTTAGCTTGTGCAGTGCAGCAAGCACGGGGGCGCGAGTGGCGGCGGGGCAGCTCACCATCGACAGTGGCGACACGGCGTGGATGCTGGTCTCGACCGCGCTGGTGATGCTGATGATCCTGCCGGGACTGGCATTGTTCTACGGCGGCTTGGTCCGAGCCAAGAATTTGCTCAGCGTGAAGAGCCAGGTGCTCGGCATTACGGCAGTGGCAATCATTACCTGGGTGCTGTGGGACTATAGCCTGGCGTTCAACGATGGCGGCAGGTTCATTGGCGATCTGTCGAAGGCGGGGTTCGCACGAATTACCGAATCGTCGGCCTGGGCCGCCGGGAGCGATGGGAAAGCAATCCCGGAGCTGGTCTTCGCGGCGTTCCAGATGAGCTTCGCGGCGATCACGGCGTCGCTGGTGATCGGCGCACTGGTCGAGCGGGTCAGGTTCGGCGCCATGATGCTCTTTTCGGCGCTGTGGCTGACAATCGTCTATGCGCCGCTGGCGCACATGGTGTGGGCGAGCGACGGGCTGTTGTTCAGGTTCGGAGCGATCGACTTCGCTGGCGGGACCGTGGTGCACATCAACTCAGGCGTTGCGGGGCTGATCGGCGTCGCGTTCGCGGGACCAAGGATCGGCCACTTGAAGGAGGCGATGCCGCCGCATTCGCTGGCGCTGACCATGGTCGGCGCCGGGCTGCTGTGGGTCGGCTGGTTCGGATTCAACGCCGGCTCCGCGCTTGAGGCGAATGGACTAGCGGCGGTGGCGCTGATCAATACGCTCGTCGCGCCTGCTGCCGGCCTGTTGACCTGGATGGCTGCGGAACGGCTGATTTCAGGCAAGCCGTCGATGCTCGGCGGCGCGTCGGGCGCAGTCGCAGGGCTCGTTGCCGTCACTCCGGCGGCAGGAGCGAGCGGCCCGATCGGAGCGATGCTTCTCGGGTGCGCCGCGAGCCTGGTCTGCTACGGTTTCGTCGGCTCGCTGAAGAACCGGCTGCGGCTCGACGACAGCCTCGACGTCTTTGGCATCCACGGGCTCGGCGGGATTACTGGCTCCATCGGTACCGCCATTGTCGCACTGCCGCTGCTCGGCGGACATGGGGGCGCAGGCTACGCGCTCGGACACCAGCTCGTCGCGCAGGTTGCGGCAGTCGGCTTGGCAATCGCCTGTTCGGCAGTAGGATCGGCGATCTGTTTTGCTGTGGTCCGGACGGTCATGCCGCTGCGGCATGCCCGCGACGCGGAGCGTGAAGGCCTCGACATCTCCGATCACGGCGAGCGGGCATACAACTACTGAGTTCCGAGCAACAAAAAGCCCGCTCGAAGGCGGCCTGTTTGGGCCGCGGATCAAGTCCGGGGCAACGCAAAGCCTAAGCTCCTGGGTCGCTAAGTCTTTGGCGTTGGTTGCGGGGGCAGGATTTGAACCTGAGACCTTCAGGTTATGAGCCTGACGAGTTCGAGACGCGCAGGACAGCTGGGAGCTGTCCGAGCATCGAGAAGGGCTGCGATTAGAAGAGTTGCGAGGCCTGGTTGCGGGGGCAGGATTTGAACCTGCGACCTTCAGGTTATGAGCCTGACGAGCTACCGGGCTGCTCCACCCCGCGACAGGGTTGGCCTCGCAGCCACTGAAACATCGTGAATGGGTTCTCGACCTCGCCGCCAGCAAAGCCTGGCGACGACCTACTCTTCCACTGCTTAGGCAGTAGTACCATCGGCGCTGTCCGGTTTCACGGCCGAGTTCGGGATGGGATCGGGTGGGTCACGGACGCTATGGCCACCAAGCTATGGTGACGGCGAAATCGAGGTCTAGAAATCGTGCACTTGTTGGGCATCTAGCTGAGGTCTTTTTCCAGATCGTCAGCAGGACTGACGATGATGGTGGGACTCTCAAGCGCGAAATGAGTAATTAGGACCGGTTAGCTCCACGTGTTACCGCGCTTCCACATCCGGCCTATCAACGTGGTGGTCTTCCACGACTCTAAGATACCTTATCTCGAGGGAGGCTTCCCGCTTAGATGCTTTCAGCGGTTATCCCGTCCATGCATAGCTACCCTGCTGCGCGGCTGGCGCCACGACAGGTCCACCAG
>JBQCCG010000091.1:0-2130 GCA_051962455.1 Sphingomicrobium sp.
GTTGTACTGGCAGCTTGGCGGCGATCTCGTCGTCGCTGAGGTCTTCCAGCAGCTTCAGAACAGTGCCGCCTTTACCGCCGTAGAGCATCACCGTGCGCTTGCCGCGTGAGGCCTCTGGCCAGCGCTCGCCCGCATAGCCGCGATAATCGTCCGCCGTAATGCTCCAGACATGCTCGAGGCGTTCCTCGCGCGTCATGGGCCGGACCGGGCGGCTCTCGCGCTCGATAATCGCAAGGCGCATGGTCTCGACTGACGCTTTGTCGGAAAGGTCGCAATAGCCGTGAAAATAGCGGATCGCCTCATCGATCCGGAGTGCGAAGAACACTGATGTCACCGAACCGGTCAGGAACTCGCGCATCGCAAACATCGAACCGCAGATCCAGAGCGGCGGCAGGATTTCGAACCATTCGCCGTCATAGAGCGGTGTTGCGTCGTCTCCCCAACGGTTGGGCCGCTGGAGATGACGGTCGAACATGCGGAACATCTGCGGTCGGCTTGCGACGCCCTGGAAGACTTTTCGGATTGCGGGGTAGGGGTTCATCTGCACTCCTTCGGAGGTTTCGGGCCGAAGCGCGGCACTGTCCTATCGACCTTGCCTTCCTCTTCAGTCCTTCATGACCCCTTGGCTGCCGCCGCCATCGCGGCCGTCAGGGTCAAGGGCCGGCTCCGCCGGGCGAAGCCTCCCTTGACGCGGACGGCGCGCATGCGGCACGCCTCGTCCTTCCATCGTTTCCCTCTTTTCCTTTTCCCTGATCTTCAGGGTTTCGTTCCAATCCTCCTCGGACGGCCGAAGTCGAAGCCAGTCGCAGCCTGCATCGTCGGCAAGCGTCCGCAGCCGTTCGGCAAACATCTCGCCCTGCGAATTGGCGTCCGTCGCCGCTACCATCTGGACGGCGGGCTTCGCCGCTAACTTCCGCAACGCTGCCTCCGTGGTCGGCGACCATCCGCCGCCAGTGCTGAGATAAAGCGTCCCCTCCCGCAAATCTTCGATCGCCGCGAGGCTCATGGCATCGATCGCCGCTTCCGTGACGGCCAGGCGCGAAGCGCTGTCCGAACCGAGACGGAAGAGAACCTTGGTTCCTCCGGATGCAAAACCCCGGTATTGCGGACCCCGCGCTTCCCAGCCGGTCAAGACCCCGGCCTGGTCCCGGTGCGCCGCCCACATGCTGCCTTGCGGGCCTTCGCGCAGAAGGTCGCCTTTGACGGTCGCTCGCAGCACGGTCGCTGGCAGATAGCGCTCGCCGTTGAGGTACCGCCACGACGAGGAACCAGGCCAGGGTCGCCTGCGGGACTGCCAACGATCGGGAAGAGAGAGGTCGGATCTCTGACCATCTTTCGCGGGCTGCCACTCCGGCCCCGTGATCTGAAACCCGACCAGAGCCGCGACCCGTTCTGCACCTTCGGGAAAACCGACCCGATCGAGATGCTCGACGAGCCGGAACACATCGCCTTTCGCGTCGGACAGGGGATCGAACCACCCACGCCCTTCATAGGTGACGATAATGATCTCGCCGCCGCGGCGGAACTTGGCTGCCCGTCGCGTGCTTTCCTTCGCGTCTATTGCAAAACCGGCATGCTCAAGCACTGCCGCACAACTGACCTGATCGCGCAGCGCTTCAATCTCTCTTCTCTTCATTTTTCATTCCGATCGCCCAGCGATCGGCCTCCATAATCCTTCCTTGCCCGTCGGTTCACCGACGCCTTTCGGCAGGCCCCGAAGAGCAAAGACCGCAAGGGCGCGGCTGGCAATTGTCGGATCATGCAAGCTGACGTCGGACGCGGCGAAGCCCCCCTTGCGGCCTGCCGCTCGCAAGGGGCACCCACGCGGCGCCGGCTCAATGAGCCGGCCATGGCGTATACTCGTGCACGATCGCCAGATCGTCGTCGGCGTCGATCTCGTCAGAAGGAAGGACGCCGTATTCTCCGTCGACCTCGAAGAGGGTGACCGGGACCATCAGGTCACGGGAAAGCTGGAGGGCGTGGGACTGTGCGAGAGAGAGATCGTGCGACATTTGAGAGGCTCCTACGGGAGCGGGCCAATTCCCGCTCGATGGCTCCTCAAAAGGCACGGGGTCCGGGCGCGATCACCGCGAGGCGAAGCCGACGCGGCCGCAGCTTGCTAGCGGACCC
>JBQCCG010000092.1:0-2999 GCA_051962455.1 Sphingomicrobium sp.
CCGGGTGGCAGCAGAAGCGGTCGATGTCGTTCCGTTCCACTCCCATCGTCGCGCACATCCCATCGATTGCGTCCGCAAGCTCCGCTTCGACGAACGGTGGAATTGCCCGGTCGAACACGACCGAGAGTCCCGGGTCGTCGACGTCCCAGCCCATGATCCTCAGCGTATCGGGCCAGAGCTTCTCAGCCGAGCCGGTGATATGCGCGAGGCTGTGAGTGCCGCTGGTCACGACCGCGGCCGCGGCGCCGTCGCCGAACAGGGCGGTAGCGACGATCGCGGCGGGGTCGTCGCTGTCGAGACGAATCGAGATCGAACAGGTCTCGACGGTGACGAACAGCCACATGCTGCCGGGATCGGCGGTTGCGAGTCGCGACGCCAGCGAAAGACCGTTGACGCCGCCGGCACAACCGAGGCCGAAGACCGGAACCCGGCGAACATCTTCGCGCAGGCCGATCTGCCTGGCGCAACGCGCTTCGAGGCTGGGTGTCGCGATGCCAGTTGTCGACACAGTGACGACGCCGTCAATTTCATCAGGCTTTAGGCCAGCTTTTTCGATTGCCGAAGTGGCCGCATCGATGAACAGCTTTTCGGCCGCTTCCAGGTAGACGGCGTTGCGGTCATGCCAGCCGTGGCCTGCCATGTACCAATCCTGCGGAGCGACGATGTGCCGTCGGGCGATCCCGGCGTTGTCGAACACGCCCGAGAGGCGGTCGAACAGGGGCTTGCTGCCGCCGAATGCCTCTCGCGCCCGGGCCTTCGCTTCGGATTGTTCCACGACAAACGGAGGAACCGCAGTCGCCAGTGAGAGTAAGCTGCATGGTCGTGTCATCGGTTCCCGTTCGTGCGTATCAGCGGCTCGTCGGTTCACCAGACCCACGATGGAGCATCGGTCATGAGAATGCGCGCCGTACAAGCCGGTCTTTTGCTGGCGCTTGCCGCCTGCGGTACGTCGGCGAGCACATCCAACGGATCGAATAACGCACGGCCGGCGGATCGCGGCTCAACAGCCAATCCCCCCTTCACCGCCGCTCCTGTGGCAACCTTTCAGTCCCCGTGGGCAATGGCGTTCCTGCCTAGGTCGAGCACGGCGATTGTGACCGAGAAGCCCGGGCGCGTCTGGCTGGTCGACACCAGGAATGGAGCAAAACAGCCGGTCGCGGGTGTGCCGCGGGTGGTCGTTTCTGACCAGGGCGGGTTGCTCGATGTCGCGCTGTCGCCGAACTTCGCTGCCGATCATCAGGTCTATCTGACCTATGCCGAGCCGTCCGCGAATGGTGGCAGCGGGCTGGCGCTCGCCCGCGCAACGCTGGTCCGTAACGCTGCTGGCGCGCGCCTCCAGGACCTGCATTTGCTGTGGCACGACCCCGAAGGAGGCGAGGGCGGCCAGTTCGGCGCGATCATCGCCTTTGCGCCCGATGGCAAATCGCTGTTCCTGAGCTCGGGAGAACGGCAGCGCTTTACCCCCGCGCAGGACCCGAGTCAGCCGCTAGGCAAGATCCTCCATCTGACACTCGACGGGAAACCCGCGCCCAGCAATCCTTGGGCCGGAAAGATCGGTGCGCCGGTAGTGACGATCACCGATCCGCCGCGCGACACCGAGGCCGCGAAGAGCGCGCGCGGGCGCAAATTCACCTGGCCCGGCCCGAACCTCACGCCCGCGGAGACCTGGAGCCAGGGGCATCGCAACCCCTATGGTCTGGCGTTCGACGCCCAGGGCCGGCTCTGGGAGACCGAGATGGGGCCGCGCGGGGGCGACGAGCTCAACCTAATCCTCCCGGGGAAGAATTACGGTTGGCCGCTGGTTTCCGAGGGCAAGAATTACGATGGTGCGCCCATTCCACCGTCATCCTCGCGGCCCGACATGGTGCCGCCGAAGCTCTACTGGGTGCCGTCGATCTCGCCCACGAGCCTGCTGATCTATTCGGGCAACCTCTTTCCCGAATGGAGGGGGAGCGGGTTCATCGGCGCGCTATCCGGGAAGGCCCTCGTGCGGGTCACGTTTAGCGGTGATACCGCGCACAAGGCGGACCGGTGGGACATGGGCCACCGGATCCGCTGGGTCGGCCAGGGACCCGACGGCGCCATCTATCTGCTCGAGGACGGAGAGGGGGCGCGGCTGCTCCGGCTCACGCCCGCCCGCTAGTTCGGCTCAGTCGGCCGGCTGCGCGACCTTGCGCAGATAGGGCTTTATCGTCTCCCAGCCTTGCGGGTATTTTTCCTTCGCCGCTTCATTGGAAACCGACGGCGGGATAATGCACGGCTCGCCCTGTTTCCAGTTGACCGGAGTAGCCAGAGTGTGGCGGTCGGTGAGCCGGATGGAATCGAGCAGGCGCAGGATTTCCTCGAAGTTACGGCCCGAGTTCATCGGATAGATCAGCATCGCTTTGATCTTCTTGTCCGGGCCGATGATGTAGACCGTGCGGACCGTAGCGTTGGTCGCCGAGGTCCGGGTGTCACCGGCCTGTTCCTCCGCCGGAAGCATGTTGTACAGCTTCGACACGTTGAGGTCATAGTCGCCGATCATCGGGAAATTCACTTCGTAGCCACTGACGTCCTTGATGTCCTGCGACCAGCCCTGGTGATCCGTAACCTTGTCGACGCTGAGCCCGATGACCTTGGCGTCACGCTTCGCGAACTCGTCCTTCAGTCTAGCGACTTCGCCCAGCTCGGTCGTGCAGACCGGCGTGTAATCCTTCGGATGGGAGAATAGGACCGCATATTGCCCGTCGATCCAGTCGTGAAAATGGATCGTGCCCTGAGTCGTCTCCGCGGTGAAAT
This sequence comes from Sphingomicrobium sp., assembly GCA_051962455.1. GTDB lineage: Bacteria > Pseudomonadota > Alphaproteobacteria > Sphingomonadales > Sphingomonadaceae > Sphingomicrobium. Next base: position 2,779 of record JBQCCG010000092.1, read on the forward strand.
CGGGCGCGATGCTGCCGATCCTGAGGTCGGTCATCTGTATTCTCCTGCGAGTGGGGTCGCGGCGATATAGTTGTTCAAACGACTTCTTCGAGGGGTGCCTGGATACTTTCCGCGCGTTCGAGCCATTCCGGCGGCGTAAGTCCCTTGGAACGCAGGAATTCCGGATTGTAGAGCCGCGATTGATAACGCGACCCAGGATCGCAGAGGATGGTCGCGATCGT
>JBQCCG010000093.1:0-2714 GCA_051962455.1 Sphingomicrobium sp.
GACGAAGCGCACCAGCGCCAAATACAAGCTCGACCGCCGCATGGGCGAGAACGTCTTCGGACGGCCCAAGAGCCCGGTCAACCGCCGCGAATATGGCCCCGGCCAGCACGGCCAGCGCCGCAAGGGCAAGCTCAGCGACTACGGAATCCAGCTGCGCGCAAAGCAAAAGCTCAAGGGCTATTACGGCGACATCACCGAGAAGCAGTTCAAGCGGAATTATTCCGACGCGATCAGCATGAAGGGCGACGCTTCGCAGAACCTGATCGGTCTGCTCGAGCGGCGGCTGGACATGGTGGTCTATCGCGCCAAGTTCGCGCCCACGATCTGGGCCGCGCGCCAGCTGGTCAGCCATGGCCACATTCGCGTCAACGGCGTCAAGTGCAACATCGCTTCGCGCCGGGTGAACGTCGGCGACGAGGTCGAACTCGGGCCGAAGGCGCAGGAGATGGCGCTCGTGATCGAGGCGCAGGGCCTCGCCGAGCGCGATATCCCCGACTATGTCGCTCCCGACGGAACGGCGAAAATTACCTTCACCCGCGTGCCGAAGCTCGACGAGGTGCCCTATCCGGTGCGGATGGAGCCGAACCTCGTGATCGAGTTCTATTCTCGATAAGCGATCGGCAAGTGGATCAATCGGGGCGGCCCTCGCGGGTCGCCCTTTTTGTTGGTAGGCGCTCCGTCATGACGTTTCCGCCGCTTCCGGAATGGGCGCCGCACGAGGCGGTGTGGATCGGGTTTCCGAGCGATCCCGAATTGTGGCTCGGCGATCTCAAGCCCGCGGAGCGCGAAGTCGCCGCCTTCGCCGAAGCCGTTCATGCCGGCGGCGAGGGCGAGAAAGTCCGGCTGGTCGCCGCCCATGAGGGCGCCGCTGAGAGTGCGCGCCGCCTATGTCCGTTCGCTGAAGTGATTGTCGAACCGTTCGGCGACATCTGGTTGCGCGACACGGGGCCTATCGTGCTCGGCAGCGGCAAGAACAGGCGGGCGCAAGGCTTCGGGTTCAACGGCTGGGGCGGCAAATACGACCTCGAAGGCGATCAGGACATTGGCGAGCGGCTCGCCCACCGCGCAGCTCTGCCCTTCGCCAAGGCCGAGTGGGTCCTCGAAGGCGGAGCAATCGATGGCGACGGCTCGGGAACGGTCCTGACGACCGAACAATGCCTGCTCAACCCCAATCGCAACAGCTTGACTCGTGAACAGGTGGAGCAACGCCTCCTCGACGATCTCGGGTTCGAACGTGTTGTCTGGTTCGGCTCAGGCCTGCTGAACGACCATACCGACGGGCACGTCGACAATCTCGCCCGCTTCGTTGCCCCGGGGCGCGTTGCGATCCCGACCTGCGCCAGGGACGACCCAAATGACGCGGTCTACAAGGCCGCCGCCAGGGTCCTCGGCGACGCGCATCTCGATATCGTCACACTGCCTTCGCCCGGCCGGATCACCGACGAGGACGGCGATGTCATCCCGGCGAGCTACATGAACTTCTATATCGGCAACGCCGCGGTCGTGGTGCCGCAATATGGTGCACCGAACGACCAGGCAGCGGTCGACGTCGTCCAGGCGCTATTTCCCGATCGAGTCGCCATCGGTCTTCGCGCAGATCACATCCTGACCGGAGGCGGAAGCTTTCACTGCATCAGCCAGCAGGTCCCGGCCTGAGCTCAGCCGAAAACCAGATCGGCAAGAATTGCGGTCGCGATGAGGAGAAAGATTGCGCCCACAGCCCGATCGATCCAGGCCCGCGTCGCTCCGCCCGTCATCGCTCGGGCTAGGCCGCTGCCGGCCAGAATATAAACGCCGCCGATCACCACATCGATCAGCATGGCGATCACCGCCAACAGCACCAGCTGCGGCACGACAGCACTTCTCGTGTCCACGAACGGCGGCAGCAGCGCGACGATGTAGACGAGCGACTTGGGATTGCTCATCGCGACGAAGATTCCATCGCGGAAGGCGTTTGAGGAAGTTTTGCCCCTTCTCGGCCGCTTTTCCTCGGCGGCCCCTGAGGCGCGGAGCGCGCTGAAACCGAGCCAGGCGAGGTAGCACGCGCCGCCGAACGCCAGGACGTGCAGTGCGATCGGAAATGCGGTGGCGAGCGCGCCGAGGCCGATCGCCGCGAGGAACCACCACCAGACATAGCCGAGCTGAACGCCGGCAAGCGCCGCCGCACCGGAGCGGCCGCTGCGCCAGATCGCCTGCCCCATGATGAAGAGCATCGACGGCCCCGGCACCAGGCTCGCCGCGGCCGACATCAAAGCGAAAGCCGCGAGCTTCTCCGGCGCGATCATCACGCTCCCCCTGCCTTCCGCTGCCGTCTTCGACAAGGTGGACGGCCGCTCGCAATCGCCGATGCGACTGATTAGATGCGCGGGCCATGACCAAGCTCACCGTCGCCGCACTCCAGCTCGCCTTCACCGAGGACACGGCCGAGAACATCCGTTCCGTCGCAGAGCTCGTGCGCGAGGCGGCGTCGAAGGGTGCCGAGGTCGTGCTCCCGCCCGAGCTTTTCGAAGGCCCCTATTTCTGCCGCGTCGAGGACGAGAGCCTGTTCGGCAACGCGCGCGCCACCGCCGAGCACCCGTCCGTGCTTGCGATGCAGGAGCTGGCGAAAGAGCTGAAAATCTGGATCCCGACGAGCTTCTTCGAAGCCGATGGGCCGCACCATTACAATAGCCTCGCCATGGTCGGGCCGGACGGCAAGGTCGCCGGCGTCTATC
>JBQCCG010000094.1:0-19062 GCA_051962455.1 Sphingomicrobium sp.
GTCCTGTCGCGCTCTTCGGCGCGCAGGCCGTCCGCGGCTCGCCGTCTCTCGCGCTGTTCGGGCGGCGCAATGCGCCGGCCTCACTGAGCTCGGCAGCTCACCGAAACGCCGTCAACCGCGCGCGGTCATCGAGGATGTACAGCGTCGAATTGGCGACGACCGGCGGCAGGCTGACCGGCGCGCCGATTCTGGTCTGGCTCAAGAATCTGCCGGTCGTCGGGTCGACGAACACCAATGCGCCGTTCGAGCCGGTGACGATCAGGCGCCCGCCCGCCAGCACGGGACCGGAATAATTAATCTGCCCCTTCTTCGACTTGGGCTTCTCGAACTGCTGCAGCTGAGTGATCCACCGGATGTGACCGTTCTGCCGGTAGACGCACATCAGCTTGGCGTCGTCGGTCACGACGAAAATCCAGTCGCCGACGACCCACGGCGTCGAGATGCCGGCGGCATTGATTTCCCACTGTCTCTGTCCGGTGATCAGGTCGAGCGCGACCATTCGCCCGCCGGCGCCGATGGCGATCACCTGGCCGTTATCGATAACCGGATCAGCATCGATGTCGTTGAGAGTCGAAACGCTGGTGCGGATACTGGTCCGCTGCAGCTGATCGCCCCACACCTGACGCCCGTTCTCGTAACGATAGGCATTGAGCTCGCCCGACGAGAAACCGGCGACGACCGTGCCCTGCGCGATCGCGGGCGATGCCGAGCCGAACACGCCCGCAATCTCGAGCGAAGCCGGCTCCGACCAGCTGGTCGAGCCATCGGCTTCCTTGAGCGAATAAATCTGGTCGTCCTGGCTCATCACGTAAACCGCGCCGTTGGCGACCGAGGGTGCGCCGCGCAGCGGTCCACCTGGACGCACCTTCCAGAGGATTCTGCCGTTGGTTTCGTCCATTGCGACAACGAAACCGAGCCCGTTGGTCGCGTAGATCCGGCCCTGGTCGTAAGCCAGACCGCCGCCGTAAACTTCGACCTCGTTCTTCTTCTTTTCGATCGGTGTCTGGCTCGACCAGATCTGCGCGCCGGTACGCGCATCAAACGCGCGCACCGTCCCGAGCGTGTCGATCGTGAAGAGGCGATTGCCGGCGACGATCGGTCCGGCGGCGAGGCGCGCCGTCAGCGAGCTTCCGCGGCCAGCCTGAACCGAGAAGGCGCGAGTGAGGGAAGCGCCGAGTGCGAGCTGGCCCATCGACTTGTTCGCGTCGCCGCCGGACTGGGTCCAGTCGGTCGCCACGGGCGCGGGCAGGCTCATCGGCAATGCCGTCGTTGCCGGGTCGACCGAAACGTCGCCTTCGCCGGTGAGGACAGGGATTCGCTCACCCAGAACGGGAGTGCCCGTCTTGCCTTTCTTGAATATCCCGCAGGAGCTTGCGGCGAGGGCGGCGGCAATCAGGATTGCAACGCGGAAAGACTTCGATCTGGTCATTCTTGGTCCTACTGGGCCTGTGGCTGGGGCGCGGCGGCGGTATCGACGCCAAGCGAACTGGCAACCTGCGCCGCTCGACTGCGGATCGCTTCAGGTACGCCCGGATCCTTCACCATTGCCGCGAAAAGCTGTCCAGCTTCCTGCTTCTTGCCCTGCTTGATCATCGCCATGGCGGTCATTTCGCCGGCCGTTCCGAACCACGGCTCGCCGGGCTTGGTGAGCGGTTCGAGCTGGGCGATGACCTGCTGCGGCTGGAGATCGTCGAATTCCATCGACGTTTGCCGAATCAGCGCCGCATTCCGATAGGGCTGCGGCAGGCTGCTGTCGCTGGCGATGGACTTGTAGATGCCGAGGGCCGATTTCGAATCATTCTGCTGGAGCGCAACCGCAGCACGGGCGAACAGGGCCGAGGCGCGAACCGCCTTGCTTCCGCTCTTGGACAGATCGTCGAGTTGCTGCGGCGCCTTGCTCACGTCGCCGCTGCCGATGTCCTGGTAGATTTGAGCGAGCTCCTCGACCTGGCCTTGGGTGCGCTGCGCCTGATGCTGCTGCCACCAGATGAATCCGCCGCTCGCCGCGAGAAAGACGATGACCGCCGCAATCAGCCAGCTGCCATAAGCGGTGAAAAAGTCGCGCATCTGGTCGCGGCGCAAATTCTCATCGACCTCGCGGGCGAAAGTTTCACTCATTTCCGGTGGCTGCGCCAAAGACGTTCCTCAGTCAGGTCGCTGGGGGATGCATATTCGCGACAGCTCCCTTCCCCACCCTTGATGAACGGAAGCTGGCGGCGCTTCGTCTAGCGGCTGCCGCGGCAAAGGCAAAGGGGTCCCTAACGCGGGCGCTTGTCGAGATAGAGATAACAGTTGTCGAACTCGGCGATAGCCTCGAGTGCTTCGACGTCGAGGATCGAAACTCGCCGGCGATTCAGCTCAATCAGGCCTCTTCGGCGAAGCTCCTGGATGGTGCGGTTGACGTGCACCGCTGTCAGACCAAGGCATTCGCCCAGCTCGGACTGGGTTAGCGGAAAGTCGTAGGAATCGCCCTGCACGTCCCCCGTGATCCCGAGCCTCACTCGAAGCTCGCATAGAAGCTGCGCCATTCGCGCGATGGCCGTGCGTCGGCCGAGCGAAAGCGTCCATTCCCGCTGGATCGCCGCGTCGAGATTGGTCATGAACCAATAAAGTCTTGTGAGGTGGGGAAAGCGCTCGGTCATCTCCTTGAGCCGCTCATGTGGGACCACGGCGACCAGGCAGCGCGTCAATGTGATGATGTCGTGGTCGAGCCGCTTGAGCGTGAAGCCGTGCAGGTCGACGAAATCGCCCGAAAGCTGAATTTCGGCGAGCTGCCGCTGCCCACTTTGCAGGTCCTTCGCACGCGCCATCCAGCCTTCGAGCAAAAGGGTCGAATCCTTGAGCTCGCGCTCAGAATGAATGAAGATCTCGTCCGCCGGAACTTCGATCGTGTGGGAAATCAGCCCGCGGATCGCCTCTTCTTCCTGATCGCTGACGTCGTCTCTGGCGCGAAGCTTCAGAAGGTGCTTTTCGATCGATGGCGGCATTACTACCGCAACGTTCAGCAATGGCCTCAATGTCCCGATTACTGATATAGGTTAGAGTCTGAAATCTAGCTCTTGGGACGGTAGGTTTGGTCGGCGGTCGGGAAGCTGCGTGCACGCACTTCGTCGGCATAGGTGCGGGCGGCTTCGCCGATGCGCGTCGCCAGATCGTCATAGCGCTTCACGAAGCGCGGCGTGCGCTCGAACATGCCGAGCATGTCGTCGATGACGAGGACTTGGCCGTCGCATTCGGCCGAAGCGCCGATTCCGATGACGGGAGCGGCCACCTTCCTCGCGATATCCGTAGCGACTGCCTCCAGCACGCCCTCGACGACAATGCAGAAGGCGCCAGCCTCATCCACGGCGCGAGCGTCCGCGACGATCTTTTTCGCCTCGCGCTCCTCGCGGCCGCGGGCGCCGTAGCCGCCAAGGATGTTCACCGCCTGAGGGGTGAGGCCGACATGGGCAATCACCGGAATTCCACGATGCGTCAGGAACTCGATCGTCGGCGCCATCGCTTCGCCGCCTTCGAGCTTCACCGCAGCGCAGCCCGTCTCTTTCATGATCCGCGCGGCGGATTCGAACGCCTTGTCGGGGGAGGCCTCGTAGCTGCCGAACGGCATGTCCACGGCGACCAGGGCATGCCAGCTGCCGCGCACCACCGCCGCGCCGTGCGCGCACATCATTTCCATGGTCACGGGAATGGTGGACGGCAGGCCGTAGATCACCTGCCCCAGGCTGTCTCCGACGAGCAGCATGTCGCAATGAGGGTCGAGCAGCTGCGCCATCCGCATCGTGTAGGCGGTTAGCATGACGATCGGCTGCTCGGTCCTGCCCTCGACCTTCCGCGCCCGGATCGACGGTGCGGTCATGCGCTTGCCGGGCACTGGCGACGGCGTCGCCCGGCTGGTCGAGGTGTCGATAGTGAAGGTAGACATCGCACGGCTCTACCCGCCCGGCTCTGCGACAGCCAGTCCCATAGAAAAGTCGGCTGGTCGACAATGGGGAACTTTAACGCACTGCTGTTCTTCATCGAAGCAAGTGCGCTGGCTCAGTGCCTGCGTGGATAATATTGGAGCATTTCGATGGTCGATCGCCATTGGTTCGGCGACCTTAGTCTCGCGATCCTGCTCGCACTTCCGCTCGCGGCAGTCGCCTTGCCGCACATGAGCGTGCGTCAATCAGCTCCGGCGGTAAGCGTTTCAGTGACTGGAGACTTGGCCACCCACGGCCGAATCAGCCTTCTCGATTAGCTCGCCGAACTCGCTATTTGTCGCCGACCAGCCGTTCCTCCCACTGCGCACCCTGGGCAAGCGAGATCGAATCCAGAACGGCCGTGCTTTGATCGCGGAGGATCGCGAAAGCCCGGCGAATGGCGCAGGTCGCTTCGTCATGGCAATCGCCGCACGGCGCATAGAAGTTCGTGCTGGCGCACGACACCAGTGCGATCGGACCTTCCATCGTCCGAACCACTTCGCCGAACGAAATCTGGTCGGACGGCCGCGACAGTCGGTATCCGCCCTTGGGCCCACGCGCACTCCTGACCAAGCCCGCCTTCTTGAGGTCGAGCATGATGAGTTCGAGATACTTGGGAGGCACCCGCTGAGTTTCCGCGATGCGGCCGAGCTGGACCGGGGCGCCGCCCTGCTCTTCGGCAAGGAAGAGCAGCGAGCGAAGTGCATATCGAGTCTTTTGAGTGATCATTTTACCGTCCAGCCTAGCGCCGCGCCGATACCTGCGTAAAGATTGCGAAAGCTAAGCCCAGGCAACTGGAATTGCTCGCCATTTTCTCGATGAACGGCATTTAACCTTGCAGCCACGGGGGTGAGACACCCGGCGTCCTATCCGCGGGGCGCCCGGCGCTTGCCTGCCGGAGACAGGAGGAAGCAATGAAAAAACTGATTGCATCACTTGTCGCAACGACGTTGCTCGCGACGCCTGCGATTGCCCAGACGACCAATACGATGTCGGGCACGAAGACGACCAAGACAACGAAAAAGACGATGGCCACCAAGCCAAGCTCGACAATCGCCAAGGAAGCCAAGGCCGAAGGCGAATCAGTCAAGCAAGAGAAAAAGGAGCACAAAGCGGCCGCTCGACATCACAAGGGCAAGCATCACAAGAAAATGCATCACAAGATGGCGCATAAGACCACCAAGAAGACGATGAAGAAGGCCACCACGACCGACGACACCACCAAGAGCTAAGCGGAAGCAAGCGCCGTACGGCGCTGCTTCGCCGACTCCCAGGCGGCGCCGTACGGAGCTAGCAAGAACCTGAACCGGAGAACGAATCGACAATGGGCCGCAAGATCCTTCTGATCGAGGATGACCGCGAAACCGCGGCATACCTGGCGAAGGGCCTCAACCAGGAGGGGCATAGCGTCGAGCAGGCGACCAACGGCCAGGACGGCCTGTTCCGCGCCACCGACGGCAGTTTCGACCTGATCATTCTCGACCGGATGCTGCCGGTGCTCGACGGACTTTCGGTGCTGAAGGCGCTGCGGGCTGCGCACATCGACACTCCGGTGCTGATCCTCTCCGCGCTCGCCTCGGTCGGCGACCGGATCGAGGGCCTCGAATGCGGTTCGGACGACTATCTCGTGAAGCCATTTTCCTTCGCGGAGCTGCTCGCGCGCGTGAACGCGCTGCTGCGGCGCCGCGAATCGCGCGTCGACCCATCCGACCATCGCCTTACCGTCGGCGATCTCGAGATCGATCCGCTGTCACGCAGCGTGAGGCGCGCCGGCAAGAAGCTCGACCTCAAGCCGCGCGAATATCTGCTGCTCGAATATTTCGCCCGCAACGAGGGCCGCGTCGTCACGCGCACGATGCTGCTGGAGCAGGTCTGGGATTATCACTTCGACCCGGGCACCAATGTCATTGACGTCCACGTGAGCCGGCTTCGGCGCAAGCTCGATGAAGGGTTCGAAAAGCCGCTGCTCCACACGGTGAGGGGCGCGGGCTACATGCTCGCCGCCTGAACGACTATAACCCTTTCCGTGCCCACTACGATACGCATTGCCCTGCTCGCGGGAATGCTCGCGCTGCTATCGAACCTTGCGGTCATCGGGTTCATCGAGTGGCGGACCAACGATGATGCCGTTTCGACGGTTCGGCGGCAGGTGCTCGAACAGGGCAAGGTGCTTGCCGACGTGTACCGGACCGGCGGCAAGGCGGCGCTCGACGACGCCATCGAAGATACGATGACCTATGCCGATCCGCAGACCGCAATCGCCCTGCTCGGGCCCGATCGGCAAGAGATCAGGGGCAACGTCGTCAGCGTGCCGACGGCCGTTTTCGGCGATCCGACCGGTGCGCGCGGTTACCGAAACGCGCTGATCCGATTACGCGGCCAGACCACTCCGCGCGAAGCGGCGTTGGTCGTCCAGCGGCTGCCGACCGGACAATGGCTGCTGAGCGGCCGGATCGCGGGCGAGGCTTTGACCATCCGGGAAACGCTCGAGCGATCGCTGTTCATCGCGCTCGTGCTGGCCGGACTGCTCGGAGCACTCTGCGGAGTCATTCTTGCCCATTATGTAGGCCAGCGCATCGGCGACATCGCGCGCGTCGCGAACCGCATCAGCGCGCGAGACCTCTCGCAACGAGTGCCGGTGTCGCGGGCGGGGGACGCCTTCGACCGGCTCGGAGGTCAAATCAACGCGATGCTCGATCGGATCAGCGCGCTGATGGAGGAGCTTCGGCTTCTGACCGACAGCCTTGCGCATGACCTTCGCTCGCCCGTCAGCCGGTTGCGGGCGGCAGCACAGGCCGCGGCCGAGGCAAACGATCCGGTAGAGCAGGAGGAATTCCTTGGGAGCGTGATCCGGCAGGCGGACTCGCTGATGCGCATCCTGACGGCGGTGCTCGAAATCAGCCGCTCCGAAGCGCTGACCGGACGCAAGCAATTCGCCTGGTTCGATGTCGGCGAGCTCGCCGCCGAACTTGCCGAAATGTACGATCCGCTCGTGGAAGAGCGCGGCGCCGCCCTCGAATTTGACCGGCCCGAGCGCCCGGTCCCGCTGTTTGGCCACCGCCAATTACTCGCGCAGGCGGTCAGCAACCTCGTCGAGAACGCAATCCGCTACGGTTCCAAGGGGGGCGAAATCTCCGTCCGAGTGAAACCAGGCGAACGGCAGATCCGGATCGAGGTGGGTGACCGTGGCCCCGGCATCCCCCCCGAACGACTGCCCGAGGCGCGGCGGCGCTTCGGACGGCTCGACTCAAGCCGCTCGGATGAAGGTGCGGGGCTCGGACTCGCTCTGGCCGAAGCGATTGCTCATTTGCACGAAGGGCAGCTGATGCTCGAGGACAATCAGCCCGGACTCCTCACTGCCCTTCAGCTTCCAGTCTATTCCGAGCAGGCGCGCGCCGCCTGATCGGAACAAGCGTGCGACCGACCCCGCCGGGGGTGCATTGATTACGCATCCAGCGCCATGCTCGTTCGTTCTGGAGAGAGGGCAAGCATGCCCTCGTGACCTGCATGGGAGATGTTTCGATGGCACATGGCTATCTTCGCGACTGGGATGAAGACTGGGGTGCGCGCGAACGCGCCGAACGCGAATGGCGCGGCTTCGACGAAGACCGAAGTCGGACCGATCGCGAGCGGGGCGGCGGCTTCATGCTTGGGGAGCGGCACGATTATGGCGGCCGGAGCGATTGGGAGCGTGCCCCGCGCGACTTCGGCAGTAGCCAGGACGAACATTATCGTAGCTGGCGCGACAAGCAGATGGCGGCGCTCGATCGCGACTATGCCGACTATTGCCGCGAGCGCGAGGAGGCATTCCACCGCGAGTTCGACAGCTGGCGCCGCGAGCGCCGGGGCAATCCGGAGCCGCTACGGACGGGGATGACCCAAACCGGCATTTCGCACGATCCGAGCGGCATGACTGAACAGCAAACCGACGATGAGCCCTTGACCGCGGCCGCGCCGGATCCGGTGTCGGACGCCACTCTTGGCGCAAACTCCAGCGATCGAGGTCGAAGACGCTGACTGCGTTCAGCCCTCGATGACGACCTTGGTGCCGATCTTCGTCACGCCATAGAGCTTCTCGGCGAACTTCATCGGCAGCCGCATGCAGCCATGGCTCGCCGGGTAGCCGGGATTCACGCCGCCGTGGAAAGCGATCCCGTAATTGTCGATCCGCTCCATCCACGGCATCGGCGCGTTGTCGTATTTCTTGGAACGATAGAATGGCCGCTTCTCGAGGATCGTCCAGTTGCCGTACGGCGTGACGTGCCCGGTCTTCGCCGCCGACATTGTCGACGCGCCAATGAGCTGCTCGCCACGATAGACGTAAGCCATCTGGGTCAGCAGATCGACGACGATTCGCGTTTCCCCATCGGCCACCTTGCTCGCCCACACATATTGGCCCGGAGCTAGACCCACCTTGTGGAAGGTTGCGACGAGGTCCTTGTGGGCACGATCGGCGTTGCCGAGCGTCCAGTGAAAATGAATGGGCTGAGGCCCTGCCTGGGACTTGGCCGCAGGCACAGGTCTCGAATGGCCGAATAGATGGAGCTTCTTGGCGCTCGCGGAGTTCGAAATGGCGGCCAGCACCGCCGCGGCAGCAGCCGCAATCACAAGCTTTCTCATCGACGCCAACAAACGCTCTCGCTGAATTGCTGTTTCATGGAGAACAACGCAGACGGCGCGAGAGAGTCAATCCGGCGGTAAACGCCAGGTTGCTGTTAAGCGGGCGAAATCAGCCGCGCTCGGGCATGGGGTTGGCGATTCCGACGGGTTTGCCGTCCTTGTTTCCGCCGGGCGAGTAGCGGCACACCAGCCAGCCATAGCCGCCGCCCTCGGCGTAGCCGCAGCCGATATCCGTCGTCGTCGGCCAGATCATCTGTGTGTAGTGCGCACAGTGGGTCCACTCTCCTGCGCACACATCGGGGAAGAATCCCGCATGAAAATAGCGCTTCTCCATCGTCCAGCTCTGCATCATTCGGTCCGGCGTCCAACCGATATTCGCCTGGAGCAGATTCTCCCGCTCGATGCCGCGTCCTTCGCGCGGTGCGTGGATCAGCTGGTGCGTCTCGGCCATTTGATCGGCATAGCCAATTGCATCCCACTCAAGCTTGAAGTTCCATCTAAGCGGCTCGGCATGCACCTCGGAACGCTCGATGTTGTGAAGATAGAGGGTTCGCTCCTCGAAGGGACTAAGCGGAAGAATTTGATAGCCTCTCGGGTGCCGCAAGAGGCACTTGAAGTTTTTGGCGTCGCCAATTGCTTCATCGAGGTCCCTGGCCATTGCATTGGCTTCGATGGCACGGATTCTGCCGAACTGGCCGGCTGTCTTTCCAGTATCCGCCGCCTCGTGAGCCTGCTTCGACAGCTGCTCGAGCTTCGGGATTAGCGCGTTGACAGCCGCTTCATCGCAGTCGTCCATTGCATCCTCGAGCTTGTCGAGCGTCTTGTCGGCATCATCCTCAAGTTGATCGAGCGAACTGGTTAGCGACTGAAAATGGACGCCGAAGGCCGGTTGGCCGGGCGGCTGAGGGCAAGGCTGCTGCTGTCCGGAATTGGAGACGTTTGGCAATTTGTTCACGAGTTCGTCGACGCTCCGCTTGCCTACAGCATTCAGCTGCTCGCTCGTGATGGCTGTGCAGCTTTGGGTCGTGTTCCTGTCGAGCTGGGCGCTAGAGCCGGTGACCGGAACAGCCGTGGCTCGCGCGGTAAGTAGTGCCGCTACCGTCACGAGGATCGTGATGGGCAATGCCGATTGACGTGCGCCGCGTCGACTGAGCATGGACCAAGCCCCCCAGTCCGTTGCCGCGTGGTTTACGCCTTGCTCAACGGCGGAGCAATGTTGTCGAGTCATGGACCGCGGAGCGGCTGCCCTGTTGGTCAACGAATGTTCGTGCAGCAGACGACTCTCCGCCCTAACGACGATCGGAATGGGCCCCCATTCTCAAGAGAAGCAATGTCCCTGACCGGCGCAGCGACCTTCCGTTCGCTCCGCGGCTACAATTATCGGGTGTGGGCAGGCGGAGCGCTGGTGTCGAACGTCGGCACCTGGATGCAGCGCACAGCCCAGGACTGGCTGGTCCTGACCGAGCTCACGCACAACAGCGCGTCGGCGGTCGGAATCGTGATGGCGATGCAGTTCGGCACGCAGCTCTTGCTCCTGCCATGGACCGGCTTTGCCGCGGATCATTACAACCAGCGCAAGCTGCTGATGGCGACGCAGGCGACGATGGGCGCGCTGGCGCTCGTCCTCGGATTGCTGACGATCACCGGCGTCGTCCGCCTGTGGCAGGTCTATATCTTCGCCTTCCTGTTCGGCTGCGCATCCGCGTTCGACGCCCCGGCGCGGCAGACCTTCGTCGGAGAGCTGGTCGGCGATGCCGATCTGCCGAATGCCGTCGCGCTCAACTCCACCTCGTTCAACGGAGCGCGGATGATCGGACCGGCCATCGCCGGTCTGATGATCGCTTCCGTCGGCACCGGCTGGGCGTTCCTGATCAACGGCATCTCGTTCGTCGCGGTGCTGGTCTCCCTCTCCTGCCTTCGCGTTTCCGAATTGCATCCGAACCGGCGCGCGAACCGCGCTCCGGGGAGCCTGACCGAGGGATTCCATTATGTCTGGAATCGCCGGTATCTCAGGACGGCACTGATCATGCTGTTCCTGATCGGCACCTTCGGCCTCAATTTCCCGATCTTCGTCTCGACCATGGCGGTCCGGGTCTTCCACAGCGGTGCCCGAGCTTACGGCTTGCTGTCCTCGATCATGGCGGTCGGCACGATGTCCGGCGCTCTCCTCGGCGCGGGGCGGGACACGCCGAGGTTCCTTTACCTGGTCTACGGAGCAGCGGTGTTCGGAGTCGGCTGTACCCTCGCGGCGATCGCCCCGACCTATTGGACCTTCGGCATCGCGCTGATGATCATCGGCGCGGCGGCGCTCACCTTCACGAATACGAGCAACAGCCTGATGCAGCTTTCGACCGAGCCGGCCATGCGCGGGCGAGTGATGGCGCTACGGCTCGCAGTGTTGCTCGGAAGTACTCCCTTCGGAGCGCCGATCGTCGGCTGGGTCGCCGATCATGCCGGACCAAGGTGGGCGCTTGGAGTGGCCGCGGTCGCCGGCTTCGCCGCTGCGCTCGTTGGCTTTTACGCGAGGGAGAAGCTGTCGGTCCGCACGGTCGATCGATCCCGCCGAAAGGCTGGAACGCATTGGCAGGAGCCCCCGGCCGAACGCGCGAGAACCAAGTTCTAGGACTTTGACGGATGGGGGCGACTTGGCACGCTATTGGACCGTATCGAATGCGAACCAAGGGAAAACAACGAGGTACACGACCGCAAGAATGGCGAACGTTCCGTGGAACCGCTCGCTGCGCGTTCGCATCGCGATCAACGCCAATATCGAAAGGCTCGCGATTCCGATCAGGTAGGAGCTGCCGAGCGAACGGAAATGCGCCCATCCCTTGAGCAGGGTGTCCGCGACGTCGACCACCTGTCCTGCCAGGAGCAGCCCGAAGAACCAGCCGCGGCGTGAGTAGAAATAATCCTTGAACCCCTCATAGCCAGTCAGATCGCGCGGAAAGAGCAGCGCGCACCAGAGATAAATCAGCACCGCATAGGCGAGGACGAAGAGGTAAAGCGTGAAGGTCCATTCCGGCGTTTTCGACAGCTGAAATTCGAACCACCACCAGAAGATTGCACGAAGGAAGACGGCTGCGACCCAGAGAAGGTGCACCCAATAGCTCTTTTCACGATGAGGGTGCTGGACGATGCCGCCGACGCCCTGCAGCAGATGCGTGATGCCCAGTCCGATGATCACGGACGCCAGCACCATCACATAATTGAACATGTCCAAGGCGCGGCCCCTCCCCCAACATGCACCCTACTGCATGTACCGGCTCATTCCCATTCGATCGTACCGGGCGGTTTCGACGTAAGTCGCAGACCGGGTTGAACGGCAACGAGCTCCAGCGCTCTTTCCAGGCTAGTCGAGTGAAAACTTGGCGTCGCATTTTACAGAACCGCAGTTAAGCTGCCTCAATGAGCAGCCGTCGCATTCCTCCCGCTCCTCTCCCCCTCATCGGCTTTTCGCGCCGCGGCACTCTCGCGATGCTTGCATCTTATGCCGTGCTGGCGGCCTGCGATCCCGGCGGCGGCGGCAGCGGCTCACCCACGCCGAGCCCGACTCCCACGCCGAGCCCGACTCCCACGCCGACACCGGGGACCGGCCCAGCCTGGTTTGGCTATGGGCACGATGCGCAGCATACCGCCGTGAGCGCGACCGCCTCGCAGGACCTCGGGCACATCAGCTGGTCGTCGAAGGTGGATCTCGCACCCCAATATTCCTCGAGCGGAGAGCTGCTGACGCATTACGGCTCGCCGGCAATCACGATGGCCAACACGGTCATCATCCCGGTGAAGACGACGGCTTCCGGCGGCTATCGCGTCGAGGGCCGCGTCGGCGTGACCGGGACGGTATATTGGTCCGCGAGCACCGCTTACGTTGCCCCGCCGCACAATTGGCTTCCGCCATACAACGTGCTGCTCACCCAACAGGGTCGCGTCTACGCCCCCGACTCCGGCGGGAGGCTGTTCGTCCGGACCAACGCCGACACCACCAGCAGCACCACCGCAAGCCACGTCTTCTACGGAACTGCCGCCTACTCCGCCAATTCCGCGGCTTTCGACGGCAGCGTATTCATCAACACCCCGCTCACTGCGGATTCGCAAGGGAACATCTTTTTCGGCTTTCAAGTCACTGGCACGAACCCGGCTGGCCTGGTCAGCGGAATCGCGCGCGTTGCACCCGACGGCACCGGCACCTGGGTCGGAGCTCAGGCAGCCGCGAGTGACAATACGATTGACAAGCCGGCGATGAATTGCGCACCGGCGATCTCCAATGACGGGTCGACCGTCTACATTGCCGTAAACAACATAGCGGCGACACAGGGCGGCTTCCAATGGGGCTACCTTCTCGCGCTCGACAGCACGACCCTTGCCACCAAGGCAAAGGTCATCCTCGTCGACCCCAACACCGGCACTCATGCATGGGTCAGCGACGACGGCACGGCAACGCCCGTGATCGGAACCGACAACCGCGTGTTTTATGGCGTGCTGGAGGCGCAATTTCCTTCGCACAACGCGCGCGGATGGCTCCTGCAGTTCGATGCGCAGCTGAACTCGGCGGGGGCTCCGGGCAGCTTCGGATGGGACGTTTCGCCAAGCGTCATTCCCGCGACAATGGTGACCTCGTACAGCGGCAGCTCAACCTACCTGCTCGCGCTCAAGTACAACAATTATGACGGGGTCGGGACCGGGGACGGCCTCAACAAGCTCGCAGTGCTCGACCCCAAAGCGACGCAAGCCGATCCAATCATTCCGAGCGTGACCGTCATGCGGGAGGTGATCACGATACTCGGCCCGACGCTAGAGACCGGTTCAACGACTGCCCGCCGCGAATGGTGCATCAACACGATGGCGGCAGACCCCACGCGCAAGTCGATGCTCGCCAACAATGAAGATGGTGTCCTGTATCGTTGGGATCTCACGACCAACACGCTGTCACAAAGCATTCGGCTGACGTCAGGGCTTGGCGAAGCCTACACGCCCACGGCGATCGGCGCCGATGGAGCGGTCTACGCGATCAACAACGCAACGCTGTTTTCAGTGCGCGCAAGCTAGAAGCCGGGACTCACTCCCATTCGATCGTCCCGGGCGGCTTCGACGTATAATCGTACACCACGCGGTTGATGCCGTTGACGCGCAAACGCTGCATCTAGGCTCTTCGATGTCGCCGCATCTAATCGCCAGGGTAGTTCCGACGCATCCATTTTTCGAATTCCTGATCGAACTTGTCCGGCCTGTTGAACACGGACCCCGGATTTGCTGCCCTCAAGTCACGATCAATTGGAATTTCGCTCGCCCGTGTAAAACAGCGCTCGGCCAAGCTAGGATTCTTGCCGTCAACGACAGCTAACCAGCCTTCGGCAACGTACCGGATGAATCGTCCATTGTTGTCAATGCGATCGCGCATTGCCTGAAAAACATCCGCATATGCTTTTCGAGCAGCTTGAGGATCACCGGCCTTCAATAGCAGCCTACCTTCATAAGCGGCGCAGAAGTCAGATTCACCAAATTCGTCCCGCAGCAGATGCAAGTTCAGGATCGCTTCGCGCGGATTTCCGCGGAAGAAGATGGCGCGAGCGACCCCCAAGTGGAGGCGAGCCCAGCGCCAACGGCGCGAACGTCCGTCGACACCGATCCATCGCGGTTGTTTTACTCCCATTCGATCGTTCCGGGCGGCTTCGACGTATAATCGTACACCACGCGGTTGATTCCCTGCACTTCGTTGACGATGCGGGTCGCTACGCGGCTGAGGAAGGCTGCATCGAACGGATAGACGTCGGCGGTCATTCCGTCGACGCTGGTCACCGCGCGCAGGCCGCAGACGTAATCGTAGGTGCGATAATCGCCCATGACGCCGACGGTGCGCACCGGAAGCAGCACCGCGAAGGCCTGCCAGATCGCATCGTAAAGACCCGCATTTCGGATCTCCTCGAGATAGATGGCGTCGGCTTTGCGCAGGATGTCGCATTTCTCGCGAGTTACCTCGCCGGGAATGCGGATCGCTAGGCCGGGACCCGGGAACGGATGCCGCTGGACGAAGGCTTCGGGAAGCCCAAGCTCCCGTCCAAGCTCTCGCACCTCGTCCTTGAACAGTTCGCGAAGGGGCTCGACCAACTTCATGTTCATGCGCTCGGGCAGGCCGCCGACATTGTGATGACTCTTGATCGTCACCGAGGGGCCACCGGTGAAGCTGACGCTCTCGATTACGTCGGGGTAGAGCGTGCCCTGAGCGAGGAAATCGGCGCCGCCGATCTTCTTCGCCTCCGCCTCGAACACATTGATGAATTCGGAGCCGATGAACTTGCGCTTCTTCTCCGGGTCCGTGACCCCTTCGAGACCGCCGAGGAAGTCCGCGCTCGCGTCGACGTGCACCAGCGGGATGTTGTAGCTGTTGCGGAACAGCGAGACGACCTGCTCGGCCTCGCCGAGGCGCATCAGGCCGTGGTCGACGAACACGCAGGTCAGCTGGTCGCCAATCGCCTCGTGGATCAGCACCGCGGCGACGGCGCTGTCGACTCCGCCCGAGAGTCCGCAGATCACTCTCCCCTTGCCGACCTGCTCCTGGATTTCGGCGATCTTGGCGTCCTTGAAGCTCGCCATGGTCCAGTCGCCGGCGCAGCCGCAGACGTGCCGCACGAAGTTCGCGAGCAGCTTGCCGCCGTCGGGCGTATGAACGACCTCCGGGTGGAACATCAGGCTGTAGCGCTTTGCCTCCTCGTCAGTCGCGATCGCGTAGGGCGCACCCTCGGAAGCGGCGACGACCTCGAAGCCGGGCGCCAGGGTATCCACCCGATCACCGTGGCTCATCCACACCTGGTGCTTCTCGCCGACTTGCCACAGGCCATCGAACAGCGCGGAGGGTGCGACGATGTCGATGAAGGCGCGGCCGAACTCGCGGCTATCGGACGCGACCACCTTACCGCCGAGCTGTTCGTGTAGCGTCTGCTGCCCATAGCAGATGGCGAGCAGCGGGAGGCCGCTGTCGAACAGGACCTGCGGGGCGCGCGGGCTTTGGGCTTCAGTGACCGACGCCGGGCCGCCGGAGAAGATCACGCCCTTGGGCTGAAGCCGCTCGAACGCTTCTTCGGCCGAATTGAACGGGGCGATTTCCGAATAGACGCCGGCCTCGCGCACCCGCCGCGCGATCAGCTGCGTCACCTGGCTGCCGAAGTCGACGATGAGGATGGATTCGGGATGCTGGACCGTCATGGCGGGCGGATAGGGAGCCATCCCCCGAAACGCAATGCGCCGGAACCGTTCGGTCCCGGCGCAACGCGTGACAAAACGACTGGTGAATCAGTAGCGGCGATAGCCGTACTGAGAGTAATCGTAAGGGCTGTACGGCGCATAGCCGTACGGCCGGTACGAACGGTCGATGTCGATATCGCGAATGAAACCTCGGCCGTCGGTCCGGCAATCGAACCTCAGGTCGGGCGCGCCCGATCCGCCAGTAGCCACTCCGCGCACATGGACGCCCCCGTCATCGCGAGGCGAGACCTGGTTCACACCGAGCACCCGCGCGGCGCCGTAACCACCATAGCCGTATCCGGCATAAGAATGGCGGAGCAGCCGATCCTGCACGGCGCCGATGCACTGATTGACCAGCGCCTGGCGGTTCATGCCGTAACCATAACCGCCATAGGGCGGATAGTATTGCGCCGCCGCCGGCGCTGCGAATGCGAACGCGGCAATCGCCACGCCGCCGGCCAATAATTTCGCGACTGCTTTCATCGACCTGACCTCCTCAAAACTCTCTCGTTCCCGAGGCAGCCGGCACAACGCACGACGACCCGTTTCGGCTCGTATGCTGAAGCTGTTGCACCGACCGTGAATGTCGCGTTGGCCAGCGTTCAATTAGGTTAATCGGGCAGCGACGCGTCATCCCATTGCTTGAGCCGCCGCTCGAGATTCCACAGCTCCATCGGCCGGTCCTCGCGCCAGCCCTCGGCGATGGCAACCGCAGCCTCGTCGTCCGCGGCCTCGAACTCGCGGAAATGGTCGATGTGCCCGCTGAAGCGGTCCATGAAATAGAGGCGGTAATAGCGCATCGCCGCCACCCCCCGATGGCGAACGCTATTCTATCACTTATCCACAGCCGCGCCGAATCGCGGCGCGGGAGCTCAGGCGGCTTCGAACTCTTCCTCGCCCATGACCGGACCGCTGTCCTGGCCCTTGGCGGCGATATCGCGGTCGACAAACTCGATCACTGCGATCGGCGCGGCATCGGATGAGCGAATACCCGCCTTGATGACGCGCGTGTAGCCGCCGTCCCGGTTGGCGTAACGGGGCGCGAGTACATCGAACAGCTTGGCGAGCTGGGCATCGTCCATCAGCCGCGCTTGCGCGATGCGGCGGTTCGACAGACCGCCGCGCTTGGCCAGCGTCACCAGCTTTTCAACGTACGGGCGAAGCTCCTTCGCCTTCGCGGTAGTGGTGAGGATCTGCTCGTGCTTGATGAGCGCAGCAGCCATGTTGCGGAACAGGGCCGCGCGGTGGCTGGAGGTACGCTGAAGCTTACGGCCGCCAACACGATGGCGCATGGGTCATTCCTTTCGTTCGTCAGGGGCCCGTATTAGGTAACCCCGGCCAGGCGGACTTCGGGAGCCGCTTCTTATCCCTAAACACAAGCGGCGAGCTCAACGGCCCGCCGGACGCCGCACGCTCAAGCGGAAATTCGCCGCCGCGTCAAGGCGGTACGCGCGAGGGCCGCCGGAGGGGGACGGCGGCCCTGCTCGGCTAAGCTCAGTGCCGGGTATCGGCGTTGATCGGGATTTTCTTCCTCGCCTCTTCGGCCTCCCGGCTCTTGGGCAGATGGATTGTCAGCAGACCATCGTGAAAATCGGCATGGCAATGCTGCTCGTCGACATTGGCTGGAAGCGGGATCTGCCGCTCAAACCGGCCGTAGAAGCGCTCCGAATAGCCCTTCTCGTCCTGGTCCGACTTTTTCTCGCCGCGGATCGTCAGGATTCCGTTGTCGACAAACAGGTTCACGTCCTTGTCGGTCATGCCGGGCACCTCGGCGGTGACGACCAGCTCATTATCGCGGTCCTTGACGTCGATGCTCGGCCAGTTCGTTGATCCTCCAAAGTCGCCAAAGCCGCCAAAAGCGGTCGGTGCACGGAAGAAGTCGTCGAACAGCCGGTCCATCGCGCGCTGGAAGCTGGACGGACTGAAGTCGCTCTCGCGCCATTGGCTCGGGGTGCGGCCCTGATTGCTGCGGGTCATCAGGTCACGGTTTGGCATTGTGCGCCTCCTTTCAGGCGCGCCCGCTCTACGCCTTACCGACGTTGCGGGCGGCGGTCGGGACACAGTCGAAACGGTGAATCCCGAGTCCTTTGGGACGGTTGTTTGTGAAGGGCGCAATCAGGAGGCCTGAAGACCGGTCCAGGTACTTTTCGCGAGACGGACAATGAGCGGCGACAGGCCCCGGTGAGTCGAGTCGTGATAGACGGAGCCCGCCTCGAGCTCTCTGCACAGTCGACGGTGCGCTTCTCCGAGGGCGTGATACGGCAGGCCTGGCAGCAGATGATGTAACGCGTGATAGCGAAGACCAACCGGCGCCCACAGCTCCGGCAAAGTGCCCGGCGGCGGGACGTTGACGCTGTCCAGGAATTGCGCCGTCACGCTCATCGGCTCGCCGTCATTCTCCCACAGATGCGCGACCAGGGTGCGGACCTGGTTCAAGAACATCACGCCAGCGGAGATACCCAGGAAGATGAGAAACTCGCGCAGCGGGATCACGCCCGTGGCGACCATGACCAGGAGCGAAATCGCCCACACGCTTGCCGCTGCCTCCTGCCAGGCCCAGTCGCGCGCGAACTCGCCCTCGGGCTTCGGCCGGACGAACTTCGGGTTGATCTGCAAGCCCGAATAGCGGCCGACAACCGCCGCGCGCAGCTTGGGCGAGAGCAGCGACAGCGGCGCGAGGATTCCGAACCGGATCAGCATTCCGATCGGCGCCAGCGCGGCGGCGATGAGGAACACGGGCAGCGTCCAGGGATGCATCAGCGCCAGCGGCAGATATTCGGGGTCGTCGACCGTCCCGTAATAGCGCTTGGCATGGTGCTGGTTGTGGACGCCTTCGTACATGAAGCTCGGCACGAGGAGCGGGACCCCGACGATCAGGTTCCAGGTGAAGCGGAACCCCCTGACTGCGCCCTTCTTGATGTGAGTGAGCTCGTGGATGAACGAACCGGCGCGATAGAGCGCAAGCACGGCTACGACGGCGGACGCAACCGCCAATCCCGTCGGGTGCAGGAACATCGCTCCGAACAGCGCCGCATAGCCGAGCAGCGCCGACCCGAGCATGTCCGCCCAATAGATTTTGGCGTCCGGCACGTTGAGGTCGCGCGTCAGGTTCGCCGCGGCCTTGAGCATCGCCGCGTCGTCCTTGGCGCGCGCCGGCACTCGCTGCGGCGAGGCAGCGGCGTTCGTGCGCTCGAGGGTCGCGGTGTTGCTCATCGTCTTTCCGGAAGAACGCTTTCTCGCA
>JBQCCG010000095.1:0-3999 GCA_051962455.1 Sphingomicrobium sp.
CATCTGCTCGGCGACCTGAATCGCTACATTGACCTGCGCCTCGGTCGTCGATGCGCCGAGGTGAGGGGTGCAAATGAGGCCGCGTGTTCCGAACAGGGCATTCTCCTTCGCGGGCTCCTCCTGAAAGACGTCGAGAGCAGCGCCAGCGACATGGCCGGAATCCAGCCCTTCCTTGAGCGCGGCTTCGTCGATCAGCCCGCCTCGCGCGCAATTGACTATGCGCACTCCCGGCTTCGTCTTCGCCAGCGCCTCGCGGCCGAGGATTCCGCGAGTCTGGTCGGTCAGCGGCGTGTGCAGCGTGATGAAGTCGGCGCGCGCAAGAAGATCGTCTAGCTCGACCTTCTCGACTCCGAGCTCGATCGCGCGCTCAGGCGACAGGAACGGGTCGTAGGCGACGACCTTCATCTTGAGGCCATGCGCCCGGTCGGCGACGATCGAGCCGATATTGCCGCAGCCGATCAGGCCGAGCGTCTTGCCGGCCAGCTCGACGCCCATGAACCGGTTCTTCTCCCACTTGCCCGACTGGGTCGACTGATCGGCCTGCGGGATCTCACGGGCGAGGGCGAACAGCATCGCGATCGCATGCTCGGCCGTCGTGATCGAATTGCCGAACGGGGTGTTCATGACGACGATGCCCCGCGCCGAAGCGGCGGGCACGTCGATCGTGTCGACCCCGATCCCCGCGCGGCCGATCACTTTGAGGCGCGGCAAGCCCGCGTCCATCGCCGCGGCATTGATTTTCGTTGAACTGCGTACAGCAACGCCGTCGTAATCGCCGATGATCTCCTTGAGCTCGTCGGGCGCGAGGCCGGGCTTTTCGTCGACGTGGATGCCGCGCTCGCGGAAGATCGCGGCGGCTTTCGGGTCCATCTTGTCGGCAATGAGGACTTTGACTTGATCTGACATTTCTTTCGTCACCCCGCGGAAGCGGAGGTCCCGCTTCCTTGATTGGAATTAAGAAGAAGCGGGATTCCCGCTTTCGCGGGAATGACGCGTTAAGGAGCTGTGCTTTCCCACGCCCAGTCGAGCCACGGTCCGAGCGCCTCGATGTCGCCAGTCTCGACCGTCGCTCCGCACCAGATGCGAAGACCTGGCGGCGCATCGCGGTAGGCGGTGATGTCGTAGGCGGCGCCTTCTTGCTCGAGCAATTTGCCGATCGCCTTCTGCCGCGCGCGGTTCTCCTCTTCGTTCGACCGGTCGGCGAACTGCAGGCAGACCGAGGTGTTCGACCGGCTCGCCGGATCGCGCGCGAGATGTTCGATCCAATCCGTATACTGGACCCACCGGTCGAGCGCTGCGGCGTTGGCGTCGGCGCGCGCGATCAGCGCATCGAGCCCACCGATCCGCTCGGCCCAATCGAGGCAGAAGAGCCAGTCCTCGACCGCGAGCATCGAGGGCGTGTTGATCGTCTCGCCCTTGAAGACTCCCTCGATGAGCTTGCCGCCCCCGTCCTGCGCCGGGGCAGGCTTCGTCAGCCGGAAGATTTTCGGAAGCGGACGCGGCGCTGGTTCACGTTCCAGTCGCTCGACCGCGCGCGGGCTGAGCACGAGCATGCCATGAGCCGCTTCGCCGCCCAAGGCCTTCTGCCAGCTGAAGGTGCCGACATCGATCTTTCGCCAGTCGATATCCTGCGCGAAGGCGCCAGAGGTCGCATCGCAGATCGATAGTCCGGTTCGGTCCGCCGCGATCCAGTCCGCGTCGGGGACGCGAACGCCGCTCGTCGTTCCGTTCCAGGTGAAGACGATGTCGCTTGCCGGATCGATTCCGTTCAGGTCGGCGATCTGGCCGTAATCGGCGGTGCGAATTTCGGCGTCGAGCTTGAGCTGCTTGGCAACGTCGGTCACCCATCCGGCGCCGAAGCTCTCCCACGCCAGCATCGTCACCGGACGCGTGCCGAGCAGCGACCAGATCGCCATTTCCATGGCGCCCGTGTCGGACGCGGGCACGATCCCGAGCCGATAGTCGGCCGGAAGGCGCAGCAGCGCACGCGTTCGCTCGATCGCTTCGGCGAGCCTCGCCTTTCCGATCGTGCCGCGATGCGAGCGGCCGAGCGCGGACGTGTCCAGCTTGTCCGGGCTCCAGCCGGGCGGTTTCGCGCAGGGACCGGACGAGAAGTTCGGGCGATTCGGTTTGATGACGGGTTTGGGTGCGCGCAGCGCCTGCGCGGCAACGGCTTCGGTCACTAGTCACTCTCCTTCCAGAGAGCTCGCGCCGCGTTGGGACGGCGTGGCCCGGAGCCGTTTGTAAGGCCCATTGCGGCGCGAGCAAGGCAGCGTTGAAAAATTCGCGCCGCGTGCGAGTCTCAGGATGCATGCTGCGCTGCACAACAGGTTGAATTTGCTCGAATCCGGCTCCGTAACGAGCCCGATTGAACGCTTCACCGTGCTGACCGGACGATTCGTCCCACGAAGCCGCGCGGAAGGTTGAATTTGTTAACCATCCGAAAGCAGTGTCGCTCCACGCCTGCTCGCGACGGGCAATTCGCGGGTTCGGCTGGGGGCTGGGGAGCTCCTTTGAAAGATGAATTCACGGTGGCGTGCCTTTGGCGCGTCCGTGCTGATTTGGAGCGGATTGGAATGACTCACGTGTTGGCAGCCACGACCGGCCTGTTTCGCGACCGTGACTTTTTTATCCACGACGGCTCCAAGCTTCGGCGATTCCGCATTTCAGCACCGCTTCAGGCGGTGCTTTTCGTGACGCTGCTCGCGCTCGTCGGCTGGGCCGGCTACGCGACGACGCGCCTGATCACCCGTCCGCACACCGCCTCGATGAGCCTTTCGGCCGCAACCGAGGCCCGCGCCCGCACCATCGAACAACGCCAGTCGCTGATCGAGGCTGCACTCGCCGGTCAGAAGATCGACCCGGCACAGCTCGCCGCCGCGGCCAGCAGCGGTCGTGTTGCCAAGGATGGGCCGCTCGCCCGGGTCGAGCAGCAACAACTCGAGCAGGCCGCACTGGTCGCCAAGGCGCTCGACGTACGGTATCAGGTCACCGCCGCCGAGCTGAAACGCCTCGGCATCAGCCCGGCGCGGGTCGGCAGCCCCGACGGCGTCGGCGGTCCGTTCGAGAGCGCCGGCAACGCCACCTTCAAGGCGCTGTTCGATAGCTGGAAGAAGCTCGATCAGCTTCAGGATGGCGTGATCGCCATTCCGTCCGACAAGCCCGTGCGCGCCGCGGTCACCTTCAGCAGCGGCTTCGGTGTCCGCTCCGATCCGTTCGAGCATGGCGCCGGCTTCCACCCGGGAATCGATCTCGCCGGCGCCTATGGCACGCCGATTTACGCGACGGCTGACGGCACCGTCACCCGCGCCGGCTGGAACAGCGGCGGCTACGGCAACATGGTCGAGCTCGACCATGGCCGCGGAATCTCGACGCGCTACGGCCACATGTCGGCGGTGCTCGTGCACGTCGGCGATCATGTGACTCGCGGCGAGCAGATCGGCCGCATGGGTTCGACCGGCCGCTCGACCGGCAACCACCTGCACTATGAAGTCCGGATCGACGGCCGCCCGGTGAACCCGATTCCGTTCATGAAGACCACCGATTACGTGATCGCGATGCAGAAGCGCGCCGGCGCGGCATCGATGGATGCGGTCGGCGGACCAGCCCCCGGCGCGCAGCGCTAACAGCGGTCCGGTTGTCCGGCGCTTCGGCGCTTCCTATCTCCCCCGCGTGAGCGAATCCCTCATCAGCCTGACCGAGAATGCGGCGAAGCGCGTCGCGTGGATTGCCGAACGGCAGTCGAAGCCCGCGATCCTGCGCCTGGCCGTGGATGGTGGCGGCTGCGCCGGCTTCACCTACAATTTCGAGCTCGCCGAGCAGGCGGACGACGACACCGTCGCGGAAACGGACGGCGTTAAGCTGGTCGTCGATCCGATCAGCCTCGATCTGGTCAAGGGCTCGGCGGTCGATTTCGTCGAGGATCTCGGCGGCGCGGCGTTCAAGGTCACCAACCCCAACGCCCAGTCGGGCTGCGGCTGCGGGTCGAGCTTCAGCGTC
>JBQCCG010000096.1:0-6316 GCA_051962455.1 Sphingomicrobium sp.
CTCAATCATGAGCTCGAACATTGCGGACGGACGTCGGTGTCGATGCACCGGATGGTCGACACGCTGTCGCTCGCCCGAGCCAGGCACCCCGGCGCAAAGCATAGCCTTGACGCCTTGTGTATGCGGTTTGGAATCGACCGAAGCCACCGAGTGAAACATGGCGCGCTGCTCGACGCCCAGTTGCTCGCGCAAGTTTATGTCGAGCTGACCGGCGGACGGCAGATCGGTCTCGGCCTCGTCGCCGACGCCGGTACCGTGGACGTCACGAAATCCGCGCATCCGGTCACCGCGCGCGAGCCTCGGCCCGCCCGTCCACATGCGGCTCTGGCGGAGGAACTGGAACGTCATCGCGCGTTTATTGCCAAGCTCGTCAACCCGCTTTGGGAACGCCTCGCCGGCGCTGGTTGACGGGTGGTTCGGCGTGGTCCTAAGCGCCCGCCACACACGAAGGAGCCAGGCACAGTGGACGTACGGGTCGCGGGTCATCAGGTCGATACCGGCGAGTCGCTGCGCGAGCATGCACAGCGGCGCGTCGCGGAAATCACGGAGAAGTATTTCTCCCGTTCAGTAGGGGCGAACGTCACTTTCGGCCGAGGGCCGAATAATGACTTCACCTGCGATATCGTCGCGCCGGTCATGCAAGGCGTCGTGCTGAAGGCCTCCTACAGCGCGCGCGAGCCGCAGATGGCATTCAATGGAGCAGCGGACCGGATCGAAAAGCAGCTGCGCCGTTACATGCGGCGGCTCAAGGACCACAAGATCGACGAAAGCGCCCAGTCCTATGTCGAGAATGCGGTCTACACGATCTTTTCGCCGGCGCCCGAAGGCGAGAGTGGCGAAGCCGATTTTCCTGCAATCGTTGCCGAGAATCGAGTCGATATTCCCGAAGCGTCGGTGTCTGACGCGGTGATGCTGATGGACCTCCGCAACACGCCCGCCCTTCTGTTCAAGAACAGCGGGACAGGAGAATTCAACATGATTTACCGCCGGGAAGATGGGAACATCGGCTGGGTTGAGCCCCGCGCGGGCTGAACCCATTTTGAGCTTTTGGCTGGGCCTGGTGCGAAGGCCGCACCGGGAAACGAGTACGACGATGCAGCTTGCCGACTTCCTCGATTGCGATGCGATCAAGACTGCCCTTCCGGGTGGCAACAAGCGTTCGCTCATGCAGCAGCTCGCAAATCTTTCTGCGCAGCGACTGGCCATTGATCCCGCGACCATTCTGGCCGGGCTCAGCGAGCGTGAGCAGCTTGGCTCGACGGGTTTCGGCCAGGGCGTGGCGATCCCACACGCGAAGATCGAGGGTCTCGATCGCATTTACGGCCTGTTCGCGCGCCTGGGCGACCCGATCGATTACAAGGCGATCGACGGGAGGCCGGTCGATCTGGTGTTTCTGCTCCTCTCGCCGGCCGACTCCGGCGCGGAACATTTGAAGGCGCTGGCAGCGATCAGCCGTGTCACGCGCGACGCCGCTACACTCGAGAGGCTGCGCGGAGCCCGGAGCCGCGATGCGCTTGCAGCCCTGCTGATGGGCGCAGACGAACTGGACGCCGCCTGACCGCTGATCGCCTCCCGACGCATGTCGAAGTCGGCGCGATTCTGCGCCGCTCCGATGCCGAAGGCGGATTCGCGACGATCTTGAGGAGGGGGGATCGTGAGCGCGGCTCTCTCCTGTTGATCGTCAGCAGCCGAGGCATTCATGCCGCCTGTCTTGAACGGGTTTTGACAGTCGACGGCAGCTATCATTGGCGGCGCGTCGGACCGGGCGAATCGGCGAGTTCCGCCGAAATTGCCGATTTCCTCGCGCGACGAACACGGTTCGACGAGGATTTGTGGGCAATCGAACTGGATATCGCGGAGCCTGAACGGTTCATCGCTGAAACGACCGCTTTGGGTTGACCCTCCTCCTCATGCGGGCAAAACCTCGCTCAACAACAAGAGCGGGGGGCATTTCCTGTGCAACAACTGCCGGGAGTGCCACGCGAGACGGGGAGTCACCACAGGCGCGAGCGACAGTATTCGCAAAGTATTAACTGCGCCTATTCGGTTGGCTAACCGCACCTTTTGCGGCTTTGATGTTGGCTTCTTTTCGCTCAGCGCTGCTGATGATTGCTGCGCTTACCGCGACTGTTATTGCACCGGCCGAGGCCGGACCTACCGCCGAGCCTGTGCTGCCGGCGGCCAGTGCGGCCCTTCCGAAGGTCGCCATTCCTGTTTTGCTCGACCCCCAGGGTGAACCGAACCTCTCCCAGCCGCAGACCGCGGAACCAGACTCGCAGGCGAATGACGATCAAGCTTCGGCGGCCGTGAAGCCGACCGGCGACCTGTCACAGATGGTTGCCGAACTGCGTTCGCCGGAGCCGGGAACCCACGAGCTCGAATGTCTTGCGACCGGCGTCTATTTCGAAGCGAAGAGCGAGCCGCTCACTGGGCAGCTCGCAGTCGGACAGGTGATTGCCAATCGCGCCGAGAGCGGCGGCCGCTTCCCCGATACCTATTGCGGCGTGCTGTTTCAGCGGGGACAATTCTCGTTCGTCCACGGCCATTCGCTGCCGAAGGTCGATCATTCAAACAAACAGTGGCAGACCGCGGTCGCGATCGCCAAGATCGTCGATGAGGGCCTCCAGACCTCCGCAGCGGCCAATGCGCTCTTCTTTCACGCGCGCTACGTGTCACCCGGCTGGCACATGAAGCGTGTCGCGTCGATCGGCAATCACGTCTTTTTCCGTTGAATTCAGCAGAAGCGGGTGGGCAGCGAGCGGATCCATCGGATTCGCCCGCTCTCTCTTTATCCAACGGAATTCTCGAGTGGCGCGCTCGCCTAGTTGGGAACGGGCATGCACTCCCCCGGATTGGCTGCGTTTGAGCGCAATTCTCGCCAATCTCCGGATTGGCTGCGTTTGCGCTTTGTTCTAGCTAGGCTCATGGCCACTTTGTCCGAGTCCCTTTGCTTCACCGAGGCTCCACCGATCGCCGCCGACGTGGCGCGCGGCGTGACTCGCCTCTTCTGCCGACAGGATCTGTTCGCTGTCTGCGAAATGCCGCTGCCGAACGGACGCCGGGCCGACCTGATGGCGATCGACTCCAAGGGCAACTTCACGATCGTCGAGATCAAGGTCGCCAAGTCGGACCTCATGACCGACGGGAAGTGGACCGGCTATCTCGATTATTGCGACCGCTTTTTCTGGGCGGTGCCGCCGCACCTGGCACACATTCTCGACGAGGAACGGTATCTACCCCGAGAAGCGGGCCTGATCGTCGCCGATCGCTATGATGCAGCCATCTTGCGTGAGGCGGCGGTTCGGCCGCTTGCATCCGCTCGACGCAAGGCCGAGTTGCTGCGATTCGCGCGCCGCACGGCTCGCCGACTCGCGGTGCAGGTCGATCCTTCCCTCGGCGAAGCTACTTAGCCGCCGCAGTCGCAGCCTTCGGCTTCGCGTCGTCGATCATCTTCAGGATGTCGCGGGCGCGGGGATCGCGAGTCGCATAGTCGCGCGCCGAATAGCCCGCGGCCGCATCGCTCTTGTCGGGGTTGGCGCCATGCTCGAGCAGCAGCTTTACGAGCGGGACATCCCGCTGCTGCACGGCAACGATCAGCGGGGTCTCGCCCATCCTGTTGTCGAGATCGACCTTGGCTCCCATGCCGAGGAGCCAGCGGGCGGCCTCGTCAAATCGGACCCGGGCGGCAGCGATCAGCGGCGTGTCTCCACCCTTGCCGGCGAGATTGGGATCGGCGCCCTTTTTGAGCAGGAAGCCGGTCCAATTCTCATCGCTTCGGCTGATGGCGATAATCAGTGCGGTGTTGCCATCGCCGTCTTTCGAGTCGACCAGGCCGTGCGGATTCGAGCCAAGGAGCTGGATCGCCTTGTTCCCATCGCTCTTCTTCACCGCGTCGATGAAATCGTAACTGCTGGTATTGAGCGCTTGGGCAAATGCCGGCTGAGCAAACAGCGCAGCGGCGAAGAACAAAGCAAAACCCAGTTGTTTCACGATCTTATGCCCTTTGATCCCGCTTGATTGGTCCGGCTTAGCAGAGCAAGGCTCGACTTCAAATGAACGACCGTACGCCATTCTGGGAAAGGCCCCTCGGGTTGCTCGACCGCGGCGAATGGGAGGCGCTGTGCGACGGGTGCGGCCGCTGCTGCGTCCATAAGCTCGAGGATGAAGAGACGGGAATGCTTTATGCGACCAATGTCGCATGCAAGCTGCTCGACCGTCGGAACGGGCGCTGCCTCGATTACAAGAACCGGATGAAATTGGTCTCGGATTGCGTGAAACTCGACCGCAAGAACCTGTCGGGGCTCGACTGGCTGCCGGACACCTGCGCCTATCGGCTTCGAGCCGCGGGTAAGCCGCTTCCCGATTGGCACTATCTGATCTCCGGCAGCCGTGAGACGGTCCATGAAGCGGGTCAGTCGACGCGCGGCTGGACCGTGAGCGAGGATGACGCAGGCGAGCTCGAATATCATGTGGTCGACAAACCGCTCTGAAGCGGCGTTGGAAGCAGCGCTTCCCGCGCCGATCGAAATTCGGCAGCTGAAAAGCGCGCGACGCCTGCGCCTGCGCTTCGACGAGGCGAGCGGCAAATTCAAGCTGACCTGCCCGTCAAGGACCAGCCGCCGTGCGGCACTGGCCTGGGCGCTCGATCAGCGCGACTGGATCGAAGTGCAGCTCGCCCGCGCGCAGCCGGGCGAACCGTTCGGCTCGGGCGCGGTCATCCCGATCGAAGGGGTTCCCGTCGCAATCGCGTGGAGTCAGCCGGCGCCGCGGACTCCGGTGCTCGCGGATGGCGAACTGCGCTGCGGCGGCCCTGAGCAAGGGCTGGAGCGCCGGATCGAGGCCTTCCTCAAGCGGCGCGCACTCGACGTCATGTCTCGGGAGGTGAGCGAATTTGCAGCGATGGTGGGTGTCGCTGCGCGCTCCGTCACCGTCGGCGACGCAGGCTCACGTTGGGGCAGTTGCTCGTCCGAGGGGCGGATTCGGCTCAGCTGGCGCCTGATCCTCGCGCCTTCGAACGTGCGCCGCTATGTCGTCGCGCACGAGGTGGCGCATCTCGTCCACCTCGACCACAGCGCAAAGTTCAAGGCGCTCGAAGCTCGGCTCTATGGTCCAGGCGTAGCCGAAGCCAAGGCGGCGCTACGACGGGTCGGGCCGCGGCTGAAGCGGATCGGCCGCAGGCGCTGAACCGGGCGGCGGCTGACGCTGCGGTTGCCGCGGCGGCGGTTGAGACGCAGGGGGCTGGCGCGGCGGATAGCCAGGCTGCCTCTGCTGTTGCGGCGGGAACGCCTGATCGAGCTCCTGCTGCGTCGGCTCAGCGGTGCCGTCGGGCCGGACCATCGGCTGCTGTTGCGGATAACCCGGCTCTTGGGGCGGCGGATTGTTGAGCGGCATTCCGTTCTCGTCGACCATCGGCGCCATGTCGTTCGAGTCGACCGGCTGGTCCCCGTACATTTCCTCCTCGGGGGATAGCTGCCAATCGGGCATCGGCACCTGAGTTTCGAACTGCTCGACCGGCCGGTTCGCGACGGCGACCGTCATGAAATCGTGGAAGGCGCGCGCGGGCGCCGTGCCGCCCTGGAGTCCGGGGACGGGCTTCGCATCGTCGCGGCCCATCCAAACGCCGGTAGTCAGTCCGCTCGAGAAGCCGAGGAACCAGCCATCCTTGTTCAACGTGGTGGTGCCGGTCTTTCCCGCGACCGGGCGCCCGATCTGCGCCGCCCGGCCAGTACCCGATAGAACCGCCGATTGCAGGAGGTCGGTCATCTCCGCCGCGACCCAGGGAGCGACCAGCACTCGATCCTCCTCGCTGTCATGGTTGTAGAGCACCCGCCCGTCGGCGGTAACCACGCGGCGGATGCCGTAGGGGGTCACCGCGACACCCTTGTTCGCAATCGATGCGAAGGCCCGGGTCATCTCGATCAACCGGACGTCGTTGCTTCCGAGCACCATCGAGGGATAGGTCGCGATTTGCGTCGTTATCCCGAAACGCCGCGCCATGTCGGCAATGGTCGAGAAGCCGACTTGCGCGCCGATCTTGGCGCTGACGGTGTTGATCGACCGCGAAAACGCCTCGCGCAGGCTGACCGGCCCAAGATACTCCCGCTCCGCATTGCGCGGGCTCCAGCCGCCGATCGTCACCGGCTCGTCCACGATCGTGTCGGTCGGCTTCATCCCCGATTCGAGCGCCGTCAGATAGACGAACAGCTTGAACGCGGAGCCCGGCTGACGCGTCGCCTGGGTTGCCCGGTTATAGATCGAGTTGATGTAGTCGCGCCCGCCGACCATCGCGCGCACTGCGCCGTCGCGGTCGATCGCG
>JBQCCG010000097.1:0-7089 GCA_051962455.1 Sphingomicrobium sp.
GCCATCACGAAGCTTCCTTCTTCTTGAATTTAATCCCGAGCACAGCACCAATCAGTGCTGGAACTACCGCGAACGGAAGAAATCCAATCGCCGAGCGCGTCCATTCTGACGGCGGCACCCAAAAGAGGAATGCTGCAATACCGAAGGTCGTACCGAGCAGCACGGCTAACCAGGAAGCCAAGCGCCATGCACCAATCGCGGCGGCAACAAATGCGAACGCCATGGCTCCGACTGTGAATGGTCCGGCGCCATCCACGACTACCGTCCCTTCCAATTTCCCGGCCGCTTCTCGACGAATGCGGCCATTCCTTCCTTCTGGTCCTCGGTCCCGAACAAACCGTGGAACAGCCGCCGCTCGAAGCGGATGCCCTGCGAGAGCGGGATCTCGAACGCGGCGTTGACCATCTCCTTGACCGCAATAGCGGCAAGCGGCGGCATTGCAGCGATCGCTTCGGCGGTCTTCATGGCGTCGGCGAGCAAATCAGCGGCCGGAACCACTTTCGCGACCAAACCGGAGCGTTCTGCTTCCTCAGCACCCATCATTCGCCCGGTCAGGCACATCTCCATCGCCTTGGCCTTGCCGACGGCCCGGGTCAGACGCTGCGATCCGCCCATGCCCGGCGTCACTCCCAGCTTGATCTCCGGCTGGCCGAACTTTGCCGAATCCGCCGCGATGATGAAGTCGGCCATCATCGCCACCTCGCAGCCACCGCCGAGGGCGTAGCCCGCAACCGCCGCGATCCACGGCTTGCGAGTGGCGGTGACCTTCTCCCATCCGGCGAAGAAATCCTGGCTATACATGTCGGCGAAGCCCTGGCTCGACATCTCCTTGATGTCCGCACCCGCGGCGAAGGCTTTTTCCGAGCCCGTGAGAACCAGGCAGCGCTGCGACGGCTCGGCATCGTAAGCTTGGAAGGCTTTCGTCAGCTCGCTCAGCACTTCGCTGTTCAACGCATTGAGCGCCTGCGGCCGGTTCAAGGTGACGAGGGTCACCGCGCCGCGCTGCTCGACCAGGATGGTGTTGTAGTCAGCCAAGTCTCACTCCTGTCGTCACCCCGGCCTCGAGCCGGGGCCTGCCTGCCTTCGCGGCAAGCAGAAGAAAAGGCGGTTCCCGGGTCAAGCCCGGGATGACGAAATCTCCGGGAATGGCGTCCATGCCTCGGTCTCGGGAAGCGGCGCGAACAGCACGTCGAGCATCTCGTCGGTGACCTCCTCAGGCGCCGCCGGATCCCACTGCGGATCGCCGGTCTTGTCGATCAAAAGCGCGCGCACTCCCTCGCGGAAGTCGTGGGTGCGGACGACCCTCCCGGCCAGCGCATATTCCGCGCGCATTTCATCGGCAAAGCTGGTCCTTTGCGCGCCTTCTGCCATCAGGCGAAGCGAAACCTTGCAGGAGAGGGGGCTTTTGGTTCTCAACGTGCCGAGCTCCGTCCGCGCCCAGTCGCTGTCGTCCGCCTCCAGCGCGGCGAGGATTTCCTCGAGCCGGTTCGAGGCAAACAGGCGCGTGATTTGCGGCAAATTCTCTTCGATCTTTGATTCAGGCGGAGTCGCGGCAAAGGTTCCGATCGGCCCCTGGACGCGCTGCGGAGTCTTTGCAATTCGGTCGATCATGTCGGGAAGCGACTCCTGCTCGACATAATGGGTCGCGAGCCCCAGGTAATGGCATTCTGCCGCATCGAGCCGGGCGCCCGTCAAGGCCATGAACTCGCCGACGCGGCCGGGAACGCGCGGCAGATACCAGCCGCCCCCGACATCGGGAAATAGGCCGATTCCGGTCTCAGGCATGGCGAGACGCGTGTTCTCGGTCGCAATCCGGAAATCGCATGGCAGGGAGATCCCGACGCCGCCACCCATCGTGATCCCGTCCATGATCGCCACCGTCGGCTTGGGGTAGGCGAACAGCAGGTGATTGAGCCGGTATTCGGCGAAGAAGAAGCGCTTGGCCTCCTCGGCATCATAGCCGCCACTGCGGGCGAGCATCACAACATCGCCGCCGGCGCAGAAGCCGCGGCCCTCGGCGTGGTCGATGATCACCGCTTCGACGCTGTCGTCGTGAATCCACCGGAGCAGCGCGCCGCTCATCACCTCGCACATCCCCGTGGTGAGGGCGTGGATCGCCTTCGGACGATTGAGGCGGAGACGGCCGACCCGGTCCTGGGTCGAAATCAGGACATCGTCAGTCATGAGCCACCTTCGCCACCCCCGCGCAAGCGGGGCCCCCGCCCAACCAAGAATTATGGGTTCCCGCTTTCGCGGGAATGACGAGAAGCTGGGTCACTGCCGCAGCATGTCCCGGCTGACGATCACCCGCATGATCTGGTTGGTGCCTTCGAGGATCGAGTGGACCCTGAGGTCGCGCCAGAAGCGCTCGATCGGATAGTCCATCAGGTATCCGTAGCCGCCGTGGAGCTGGAGCGCCCGGTCGACAACCGATGACCCGGTATCGGTTGCGAGCCGCTTGGCCATGGCCGCGAACCTCGTCTTGTCCGCGGCATTCGTCGTGACCTTCACTGCGGCGACGTAGAGCAGGTAGCGCGCGGCCTGGAGCTCGGTTTCCATGTCGGCGAGCGTGAATTGCGTCGCCTGGAAATCGGCGATGGCTTGCCCGAACTGATGTCGTCCCTTCGTATAATTGATCGCTTCATCGAGGCACCGTTGACCCCCGCCGAGCGAGCAGGCGCCGATGTTCAGGCGACCACCATCGAGCCCCATCATGGCGATCCGGAAACCTTCGCCCTCAGCCCCGACGCGGTTCTCGACCGGAACCCGAACCTCGTCGAAATTGACCTGGCTGGTCGGCTGCGAATGCCAGCCAAGCTTGCGCTCCTGTGCGCCGAAGCTGACGCCGGGCATGTCCTTCTCGATGACCAGCGCGCTGATGCCTTTCGGGCCTTCCTCACCGGTGCGGACCATCGCGACCATCACGTCGTTCGCGCCGCCGCCCGAGATGAACGCCTTCGATCCGGAGACCACATAATGATCGCCGTCGCGAACCGCCCTGGTCTTGAGCGCCGCCGCGTCGGAGCCGGACGAAGGCTCAGTCAGGCAATAGCTGCCCATGTCATCCATCGTGATCATCGACGGCAGATATTTCTGCTTGAGCTCCGCCGAACCGAAGCGGTCGATCATCCAGCAGACCATGTTGTGGATCGAGATGAAAGCGCTGGTCGACGGGCAACCATAAGCCATCGCCTCGAAGATCAGCGCGGCTTCGAGCCGGCCCAGCCCGATTCCGCCGCTCTCCTCCGAGACGTAGATCGACCCGAAGCCGAGCTCCGCGGCTTCCTTGATCGTGTCGCGCGGGAAGATGTGCTTCTCGTCCCACTCGGCGGCGAAGGGGGTGATCGCATCGGCAGTGAACTTGCGCGCCATCTCCTGGATCTGGAGCTGGTCGTCGGTCAGGTCGAATTGGCTCATTGGAGCCGCGCTCTAGGGCGCGCTTTGGGTGTCACGCAAGTGCACCTGTCATTGCGAGGAGCCGAAGGCGACGCGGCAATCCAGACTGGATTGCTTCGCTGCGCTCGCAATGACGGTTAAGCCGGCTCTTCCTGGAGCAAGCCTTCGAAGCGCAGCACGTGCCGCACCGACGGCCGCTGCAGCATCCGCTCGCGGAAGGCGGCGAGGTTCGGCCATTTGTCGAGCCCGATAAACTTCTCCGTCCAGCCGGTGATCACGAACAAATATGGATCGGGAAGCGTCAGTTGCTCGCCCATCAGGAACGGCCCCGAGCTGAGCCGCTCGTCGATCCAGTCGAGCTTCTTCGTGAGCTGGTCAGTGACGAACTTCTTTGTGTCGTCGCCTGCGTTGCTGAACAGGAAGCTGAAGCGCTTGTGCAGCTCGGTCGTGATGAAATTGACCAGTTCGAGCACCCGATACCGGCGGAACTCGCCAAGCGGCGGAAACACTTCGGGCCAGCTCGCGCGGTCGCCAAGGAACTGGAGGATCACGGCATTTTCGGTGAGCACCTCGCCGCTGTCGAGCTGAAGCGCGGGGACGGCGCCCTTGGGATTGATGTCGAGGTAATTGCCTCCGTCCTCGAGCTGCTTGGCCTTGAGGTCGACGCGCTTGGCATCATGCTCGAGCCCGATCTCGTGGAGCAGGATGTGAGGGGCCTGGCTGCATGCACCCGGCGAATAATAAAGGATCATCATCGTAGGTCTTTCCTGCTTCAGTCGCTGTTGCCAAGATCGTTCACATCGGGCTTGTCGAAGCCGTTTTGAAGCTGGTTCGAAGGAGTCGCGCTGCTTTCGTCCTGCGGCAGAGTCTCGATCTCGGCATTGGCGGGGAGCTGCCCGGCGCTTTGGCTTAGATTGTCTTCGATCGAGATTTCCTGGTTGGCGGCCTGATTTTGCATGGACTGTTTGTGACAGCCGGCAAGCGCTGCCGCGCCGACTGCCAGCGCGCTTAAAATCCCGGCAGTTGCAATCTTAGCATTTCGCATAGGTGTAGCTCGCCGCTGGATTGGTTTCGGTACGAGTCAGCTTGTCTCCCGTCCGTTTCAACGCTTCGAACTTGCTCCAGTTTTGCCCTTCTCCCGTAAAATTGAAATGGCCGCTGATGGACCCGGCATCCGTATTGACGTCTGCCGTTGGAATTGCGCGCGATTCATAGAAGCTCAGTTGATCCGGGGCGACCACGAGCAGCCCCTTCGTGTCGCCGCGCGTCGATGTGCAATCCGCGGGCGTCAGGCCCCAGCGCCCCTGCAGCCTCACAGGAATCTTCGATCCTGATTCGGGCACAGCGGGCTGCGGCGCCGCGGCATTCTGCGGCGGCAATCCCGCCGGGTCTGGCTCGGCGTGGTTCGCCGACACCGGAAGGTTCACGACATTCGCACCGTTCGCGACGGGATCAGGCTGACCGCACGAGACGACGGCAAGCGTCAGGGCGCAGCTGATGAAGGGTACGCGGATCACGCACCCTCAACACATGCGCCGCCAAACTTGTTGCAGGACGCCTCAGAGAGGGACGGCGGCTCAGTAGCTGTAAGCGGCGAGGCAGCGGACCCTGTCGTCGACTCCGTTGGTGAAGTTCGCCTTGGCGAAGAACCAGGCGTCCAGCTTGAACCCGCGAAAATAGTCGCTCGTCACGTGCAGGCCGAAATCGGTCTGGTCAGAGACAGTGTAGGACACCTGTCCTCCGTCGCTCTGCTGGGTCACCGCCGTGCCGCCGTAGCGGACGACGAGCCGTCCCGGCTCGTGCGACGCTCCCGACCAGACGTTGACCTCGCGCCCGGCAAGCACGAGGCGCGCGCCCTGCACCCCGGCGGTGGCGGACTGCGGCAGGATCAGCGCTCGATCGCCTCTGGCGAGATGGATGGCGTAGCCGCCGCCGCAGAAATATCCGGGTCCCTTATATTCCTCGGTATGCGGGCCGGTCCACTGACCCTGAAGGGCCATCGCAAGCGCAAGTGCAATCATTTCTCACCCCCGTCACGCGAAATGACGGAGCGGCATTTACCGCGAAATTAACGCGAGACCAACTGCGGCTTAGCCGAACGTCGGGATGTGGAAGGCGGCCTTGTCGCCGGCGTCGACGAAGCCGTCCGGCCAGCGCTGGGTGACGACCTTGTTCTTGGTCCAGAAGCGCATGCCTTCCTGCCCATATTGGCCGATGTCGCCGAAGCCCGAGCGCTTCCAGCCGCCGAAGCTGTGATAGCTGACCGGGACCGGGATCGGCACGTTCACACCGACCATTCCGACATTCACCCGGGCGGTGAATTCGCGGGCGGCATGGCCGTTGCGGGTGAAGATCGCGACTCCGTTGCCATACTGGTGCCGGCTCGGAAGCTGCACCGCCTCTTCGAAGCTGTTCACTCGGACCATCTGCAGCACCGGGCCGAAAATCTCGTCCTGGTAGGTCGTCATGTTGGGAGTGACGTGATCGAAGAAGGTCGGGCCGACGAAGAAGCCTTCCTCGTGCCCCTGCAGCTTGAACCCGCGGCCGTCGACGACCAGCTCGGCGCCCTCGTCGATCCCCATCTGGATGTAATGCTCGATCCGCTCCTTGTGCGCCTTGCTGACCACCGGACCGTAATGGGCTTCCGGGTCAGTCGAGACTCCGACGCGCAGTGCTCCGATTGCCGGAATGAGCTTCTCGCGGAGCTTGTCCGCGGTTTCTTCGCCGACCGGGACCACCACCGGCAGCGCCATGCAGCGCTCGCCCGCCGATCCGAAGGCCGCGCCGGCAAGATCGTTCACGACCTGATCGAGATCGGCATCGGGCATGACCACGCCGTGGTTCTTGGCGCCGCCCATCGCCTGCACCCGCTTCCCGTTCGCGGTGCCGCGCGCATAGATGTACTGCGCGATGTCGGATGAGCCGACGAAGCTGACCGCGGCGATATCCGGCTGATCGAGGATCGCATCGACCATCTCCTTGTCGCCGTGGACGACGTTGAGGATTCCGTCGGGAAGCCCCGCGTCCTTCATCAGCTCGGCCAGGCGGTTCGGGACGCTCGGATCGCGCTCGCTGGGCTTCAGGATGAAGGCGTTGCCGCAGCCAATCGCCATTCCGAACATCCACATCGGGATCATCGCCGGGAAGTTGAATGGCGTGATCCCAGCGACGACTCCGAGCGGCTGGCGCATCGAATAGACGTCTATCCCGGTGCCGGCGCCCTGCGTATATTCGCCTTTCAGAGCCTGCGGGATGCCGCAGGCATATTCGATCACCTCGAGCCCCCGCTGGACGTCGCCCCGGGCATCGGCGAGCACCTTGCCGTGCTCCGAGCTCAGCAGGTGCGCCAGCTCGTCCATGTTTCTTTCAACCAGCTCGCGGAACTTGAACATGATGCGGGCGCGGCGCTGCGGATTGGTCGCCGCCCAGGCGGGCTGCGCGGCCTTGGCGGCATCGACCGCCTTCTGCAGGTCGGCTGCGGTACCGAAGCGGACATTCGCCTGGACCTGCCCCTGGTTGGGGTCGAACACGTCGCCCTGCCGCTCGCCCGACGCGAAGGTGGAACCGCCGATGAAATGGTCGATGCTGCGAAGCATATTACGCATCCTGAACTGTGATGGTTGGGGTCGCGGCTCCCCTAGACCCGGGCAGCGGCAAATGCCAGTTCATGGAGACGAGCCGAGGGGAGTAAGG
>JBQCCG010000098.1:0-3020 GCA_051962455.1 Sphingomicrobium sp.
AGGTTCGAGAACATGACGAGCTGCTCGATGTGGGCGAAGACAACGTGCCCAAGGGCAAGACCTGGTATTGGGTCGGGGCCAACGAGCCAGGCAAGGACCTGATTACACTCGAAAAACCTCCGGATGCTGAAGTGCTGCCCAAGGCGCAGGCAGCCATATCGGTCGAACATGGGCTCGATTCCCGCACGTCGGTCGGCGTGCTGGCTCGGGCCATGCTCATTAATGACCAGCATCTGACCTTCGTCGAAGGGACGGTCCGCCGCTCCGTCGGCGCCGCGATGCTCGAGGTGAGCGCGGCGCATGAATCAAACGGCGGAACCGCTGCCCATGCGCAGCTGCTCGGCAAATTTGGACCGGTCTACGTTAACGCGGAAGCACTTATCGCGAATGATTTTCATTTGCGTGGGGGTGCGGTGACTACGGAACGCGACGGGCGGCTCTCCCTCGACGTGCCGTTCAAACTCGGCAAGACGTTGCTTCCCGCGCATGCGGAGGTCCATGTAACCGACCTGCCGGACGGATCGCGAACGCTCGAGGCCGCGACTCGCCTCTCGGCGGACTTCAACGGCTTCGATCTTGGCGCGACCACGACCTATCAGAAGACCTATCTGGCGGCGGGCGCATCGCCGCGCGGAGAGTTTCAGGTCGGCGTGCTCGGCAGCGGCCGGATCGGGTCGGTCAGGATCCGCGGCTCGGCAAACTTCGACACGAGCCCGACTGCCCGTTTCCATGATGCGGAGATCGACGCTTACTGGTCCTCCTCGGAGAACAGCGATTGGGAGGGCGATCTCGCCTATGACGGGCTGCTGCATCGGGCGCGGGCGCGAATCAGCCACATTCTCCGGATCAACACGATGGCCATCGCGCTGACGGGTGAGGCCGATACGCATGGCGATGTTGCCCTCGGCTTCAATCTCAACTTCTCGCTCGACCCGCAGCACGGTTTCGCTTTGTCTCGGCGGCCCCTCGCACAGGGCGGAATGATCCACGCCACCGCTTTCCGGGACCTCAACGACAATGGCGTGCTCGATCCCGGCGAGCCGCTCGAGAAAGGCGCGCTGATCACCACCGGGACCCTGCAGTCGGAGCGCAGGACCGATTCGAACGGGTCGGTGACGGTCGGCGGCCTCACCGCCTATGTCCCGATCCCCGTCGGGATCGACGGGACCAGCCTAGACGATCCGATGCTGGTGCCCGAAAAGGCGCTGCAGGTCGTCGTTCCTCGGCCAGGCGTCCCCGCGGAGGTGCGGATAGGGCTTGTCGCCGGCGGCGATGTCGAGGGTGCGCTGATCAAGAGTGGCGAGCTCGGCTTCGAGGGTGTCGATCTCGAACTGCTCGATTCCGCCGGCAAGGTCGTCGGTACCGCCCGGACGGACTTCGACGGCTTCTTCCTGTTCGATCGGGTCGCTTACGGCTCCTATACTTTGCGGGTCAGTGCCAGCTCGGCCGCAGCGGCGAAAATCTCGCAGGATCTTGGTGTCAAAGTGGATGTTTCAAACAACCGGCCAGTCGCTCGCGTCGGCTCCATCCAGGCCCGTCCGCTACCGCGCATTGCGTCGGCCGGCGGGGCCATCAATGGCGCGCCTTGATTAAAGCACTTCGCCCACCTGATCACACGGTCTGACCTTCCGGGGAAGGTCAGTTGCGTGTGATGGTGCGGTCGAGAAGACTCGAACTTCCACGGCCTTTCGGCCACAGCGACCTCAACGCTGCGCGTCTACCAGTTCCGCCACGACCGCACGTCATGAATTGAGCCGGCTAGCGCGCCGGCAACTGGCAAGGCGGGCGCCCTAGCAAAGCCTTATTGGGACCGCAATGCTGCGCCTCGCGCACTAAACTAGGTCCGTTTCGGGACAATCCCTAACAGGGCATTTACCATTCCGCGCCGAATGCGTTAGCGGTGTTGACGATGGGACCTCTCGTAGCCGTAGCCGCCGCGCTCGCGATGCCGCCTTCGCATGGACATCCGGTTTCCGCGACTGTCCAGGCGACCGCGACGATCCGCATCGTCTCCGGAGTGACACTCAGGCTGGATGCACCAAACAACCCGGACGCGCCACCGTCGCGCGACACTGTGATCCGCAGCGCGGATGGCAGCACAGCGCCGGCAAAACTAATTGAATTTCAGTAAGTTAACCGCTCAGGTCCTGGGCGGCCCGAGCGTGATCGTCAATTCGTCTGCGCCGGGCGGGACCTTCAATTCAGCACTGTTGAACGTCGCGCTTGCACCAGGCGCCAGTGATTGCGCGGGCGGCGGGATGGTCCAGCTATAAACGATTTTGCCGCTGCGGTTCTTGAGCTGTGCCTGGATCGGCGGAACATCCTGCTGAGTTGCCGACGGATTGATGACGCGCCCGGTGACGGTAAGGAGCTCGTTGCCGCTTTCCAGTGGTTGGCGATCGCGATGGGTGATGACTAGAGCGAGCGGGCTGGCGCCCCCGGCTGCGAGACCGAGGCGAGCCTTGAGATTGGCTGGCGCGAACAGCCAGAAGAGCGCCGCGACAATGACGACCACCAGCACGATGATCAGGATCGTCGTCACCGGCCTCCGGCGCCGCGGCTCCTCCTCGTCGGGTTCAGCGAACGGGCTGAAGATATCCGGAGCGGCTTCGGCGACCGGCGGCTCCTTCCAGTCCTCCTCCGGCGATGCGCTCGTGGTTTCGGGCTGGCTCGCTTCCGCGGCAGCCACTGGAATCTCAACTCCCAGAGGCTGATCGGCGTCGGGGGCAATGGTTTCGCCCTCCATCACCGCTTCCTCGTAGGCGCGCTCCTCGGCCTCCGGTCCGCTCCTCGGATCGATCAGAGTGGCCTCGGCGAGATCCTCGTCATCGGATGCGCTCTCGTTCGGTGCCTCGGCGGGCGTCGTCTCGTTCCGCGCTTCCGACGGCTCCGGCTCGGCAACCGGTTCGGACCGGCTCTCTTCGGTCTGAGCTTCGGGATTCTGATGCCAGCTATGCTTGCACGCCGCGCAGCGGACCTGCCGCCCCTCCGGCGGAATGGCGTCATCCTTCACCACATAT
>JBQCCG010000099.1:0-2131 GCA_051962455.1 Sphingomicrobium sp.
CGGCCCCCCTAATGCCAGATGCGCGCCGACCCGCAAGCCGCCCCCTACCACGCCGATCCGCAGATCCTCGCCCTCGCCGATTGGCTCGGGGACGAAGTCGAGGCGGCGCGGTTTCCCCGCCACGATCTGCGCTTCCGCAACCGGCGGTGGGACAAGGCGGTGGGGCTGCAAGGCCTGACGGACGAGGAATGGACCGGTCACTTCGGGCAGTTCGAAGCGCTGCCGGACAACCTGCCCCGCCCGCTCGCCCTGCGCTATCACGGCCACCAGTTTCGCGTGTACAATCCGGAGATCGGCGACGGGCGCGGCTTCACCTTCGCGCAAGTTCGCGACGATCGGAACCGACTTCTCGATCTCGGCACGAAGGGTTCGGGCCAGACGCCGTACAGCCGCCATGCGGACGGGCGTCTTACGCTCAAGGGGGGCGTTCGCGAGGTGCTGGCGACCGAGATGCTCGAGGCCTTGGGTGTCAACACGTCGAAGAGCTTTACCCTGTTCGAGACCGGGGAAGCGCTGGAGCGTGGGGACGAGCCGTCGCCGACGCGGTCGTCGGTGCTGACACGCCTCAGCCATGGCCATATCCGCATCGGCACGTTCCAGCGGCTCGCCTTTTTCGGCGACGCCGACAACATCAGGAAGCTGACGCGATATTGCCTCGAGAACCTCTATTCCGAGCAGCCGTCACGCGACGATTCGGGAAACGCGCTGAAACTTTTCGACCTGGCCGGCCGGGCGACGGCGAACCTGGCAGCCTCGTATCTCGCGGCTGGCTTCGTCCACGGCGTGCTCAATAGCGACAATATCAACATTACCGGCGAAAGCTTCGACTACGGTCCTTGGCGCTTCACGCCTTATTGGGAGCCGGAATTCACCGCCGCCTATTTCGACCATTACGGACTCTATGCCTTCGGCCGGCAGCCCGAGGCGATCCATTGGGACCTCGCGCAGCTCGCCGGATGCCTGTCGCTGATTGCCGAAGGTCCGCCGCTATCCGATCTGCTCGCGGGGTGGAGCGGGCGGTTCGAAGAGGCTCTGGTCGAGGCGATGCTGCGCCGCCTCGGCGCCACACGCGGCAAAGACGATCGCTAGATCGTCGCGGCGCTGATCAAGGCGCTGGCGACCCGCGCTGAGACGATCGACCGCATCTTCTTCGACTGGCGCGGTGGAAATGATCCGGGACCCGAGGCCTATCCGGCCGATGCCTTTCGCGATCTGGCGAAGCTGCTCGAGGGGCGCGCGACCCCGAAATCGCATCCTTACTGGTCGGAAGATTCACCCTGTTCGATGCATATCGAGGAGGTGGAGGAAATCTGGTCCGCGATTGCGGAACGCGACGACTGGCAGCCCTTTAACAACAAGGTTAAGGCCATTCGTGTAATGGGGGACGCTATCGCGCAGGATGCACGGGCAAGTTGACAACCGATCGGATGTGGAGGGGCACAG
Source organism: Sphingomicrobium sp. (assembly GCA_051962455.1). Classification (GTDB taxonomy): domain Bacteria; phylum Pseudomonadota; class Alphaproteobacteria; order Sphingomonadales; family Sphingomonadaceae; genus Sphingomicrobium. Next base: position 1,444 of record JBQCCG010000099.1, read on the forward strand.
CCCGGTGAGCGGGAAGCTGGTTTCGACTGACCCGGCGACGGGAGACGAGATCTGGTCCGGCGATGTCGGCGATGTCGGCGCCGAGGTCGCCGCCGCGCGCGCTGCGTGGCCGGCCTGGGCCGCGCACAGCCACGCCTTTCGAATCGAGGCGGTCCGCCGCTTCGCCAACGTCGTCCGCAAGAATGAGCAGCAATTCGCCGAGCTGATCTCGCGCGAGACCGGTAAGCCGCTGTGGGAAGCGCGGACGGAAGTCGGCGCGGTCGTCAACAAGGTCGAGATTTCGATCGAGGCCTATGCCGAGCGAACGCCGCAGCGGAAGATGGAGGCGGCGCTCGGCAACCGAATCGCGGTCCGCCACAAGCCGCACGGCGTGCTCGCCGTGCTCGGTCCCTATAATTTTCCGGCGCATCTGCCCAACGGCCACATCGTGCCCGCCCTAATCGCGGGAAATGCAGTCGTGTTCAAACCGTCCGAGAAGACTCCGGCAACCGGCGAATTCCTGGTCAACTGCTTCCATGAAGCAAAGGTCCCCGAGGGCGTGCTGAGACTGCTGATCGGCGGTCCCGACCAGGGGCGCAGCCTCGCCGGGCAGGCCGGGATCGACGGGCTGCTGTTCACAGGCTCGGCGCGCGCGGGCCTCTCGCTCCACAAGCAGTTCGCCGAGACTCCGCACAAGATCCTCGCGCTC
>JBQCCG010000100.1:0-2642 GCA_051962455.1 Sphingomicrobium sp.
AATTGATGAGGATCGTCTTTTCGGCGCTGCCGACGGGACCGACGGGATTGAGGATGCCGCGGTCGCAACCGGAAGTCAGCAGAGTGAGCGTCGGAGCAGCGATGATGCGCTGCTTCGTTTTCCACCTGAGCCAACTCGCTATGTTCACGAGCCCCCTTCTCTTGCGGTCTGAGGCTTAGACGAACGCAGACAGGCCCAGGTTCCAACACAGGCTGGTGACCCCAACGGGACTCGAACCCGTGTTTTCGCCGTGAAAGGGCGACGTCCTAGACCGCTAGACGATGGGGCCCGAAGGCGCCTGCCGGTTAGGCGAGGGGTCTTTCAGCGTCAAGCAAGCGCGGCGTCCTCGAGATGCATCTCGGCCGCATTGCCGCCGTTCCACTCGTCGCGCCTGATCGAGCCCGCCAGCCACCAGCGCGCGTCCGCCGGGGAGGAGAGGAGTGCCCGGCCGAGCTCGCCAGCGGCGCTCCGGAAGGCGATCCACTTGAAGCTCTTCCCGTCGTCGCCCGCAGCGATCCCGCGCACATGCCCGTCGCCGACGATCCCGGTCCTCAGCAGCCGCACCGGCCCGGCGGCAACACGCGGGCTGGGCCAGCCGGCGCCGTAGGGACCCGCCGCATCGAGCGCGTCGCACAGCGCGCCGGCGACTCCGCCCGGAGCGAGCAGGGCGTCGAGCAGCAGCGCCTTGTCCGCTCGGGCCTGCTCCACGTCGGCCGCGAGCCGCTCGTTGATAAAGGCGCGGAAGGCCGCCAAGCCGCCCGGCGGGAGCGTCAGGCCCGCCGCCATGGCATGGCCGCCACCGGCGATCAGCAGTCCGCTGTCCTTGGCGGCCAGCACCGCGGCGCCGAGATCGACTCCCGAGATCGACCGGCCGGAGCCCTTGCCGGTTCCATCGTCGATCTCTGCGATGACGATCGCAGGCCGGCCGAATCGTTCCTTCAGCCTGCCCGCGACGATGCCAATCACACCCTGGTGCCAGCCGCCGCTCATCACGGTGATGACCGGGGCGTCCGCCTCTTCCGAAGCCTGGGCCTCGGCCTGCTCGCATACGAGCATCTCGATGGCTCGGCGCTCCTCGTTCAGTCGGTCCAACTCTGCGGCAATGGTCCGCGCCTCGTCGGGATCCGTCGCGGTCAGCAGCCGCACTCCCAGGTCCGATTTTCCGACTCGGCCGCCGGCGTTGATCCGCGGCCCGAGCGCAAAGCCGAGGTCGCGGCAGCTTGGGCTCTTCACCAGCCGTGCCGCCTCGGCGAGAGCCGCGAGTCCGATATTCTGCCCTGCCGCCATGACCTTCAGGCCTTGGGTGACGAAGGCGCGATTTAATGCTTTGAGCCGCGCTACGTCGGCGACCGTGCCGAGCGCGACGAGATCGAGCAGATCGAGAATTTTCGGCTCGGCAAGTGCCTCGAAATAGCCGCGATTGCGCAGCTCGCGGATGAGCGCGACTCCGAGCAGGAAGGCCATGCCCACGGCGGCGAGGTGTCCATGCGCTGCTCCGTCCTTGCTCTCGTCGAGGCGGTTGGGATTGATCAGCGCGTGAGCGACCGGGAGCAGGCTGGCGCATTGATGGTGGTCGACCACGATCACGTCGAGGCCGGCTGCGCGCGCCTCCTCGAGCGCCTCAAAGGCCTGCGCGCCGCAGTCGACGCAGACCGCAACGCTTGCGCCTCGGGTCTTTAGTTCGACCAGCGCCTTTCCGGAGGGGCCATAGCCCTCCATCAGCCGGTCGGGGATGTAGACGATCGGCTCCGCTCCGAGCCGGCGCAGGAGCAGCACGAGCAATGCCGCGCTGGTCGCCCCGTCCACGTCATAGTCGCCGAAGATTGCGATGGTCTCGCTGGCCTGGACTGCGTCGGCGAGCCGCCTTGCGCCCTTGTCCATGTCCTGGAAACAGGACGGGTCGGGCAGGAAGTCGCGGATTCTCGGTTCGCGGTGCCGCGGGAGGTCCTCGCGCGCCACCCCGCGGGCGAGCAGCAGCTCATCGATTAGCGCATCCATTTCGAGGCCGTCGTCGGGCGGCCGCCGCCAGCGCCACGGCTGTCCGGTCACGGATCGTTCGATGTTGAGCGGCGCCCCCACGGCTTGAACGTAGGAGTCGCCGATTCCGCGGTCTAGAGCCTGAGGCGAAAACTTGCCTATTCGCCCTCATCCACCCTGTGCTGCAGGAGTTCCGACCGCACCCTGACGGCGCGCGCGGCGATCGTGGTCTCGACGAGGAACGCGCCGAAGCCGGTGCCGATGGTCAGCATCGAGGCGATGAACAGCCAGGCGATTTCGCTCCCCAGCCGGGTCCGGATCAGGTTCGCACCGAACAGCAGGATGACGACCAGGCAGGTCAGGATCGCCGAGGTGACCGACAGGGCGGTCGCCCAGTTGATTAGCCGCATCCGGCGATCGAGAATCTTGAGCTCGCTGATCCACCGGTCGTGCTCTGCCCCCCGGCTGGCGAGCAGCTTCGGCTCGACCTGGCGCGATCGGTCGACGATCCGTGACAGCCGGGAGGCGAGCACGTTCACGAACGCGCCGATGCCGCTCAGCAGAAACACCGGCGCGAGCGCTATGCGCACGATCTCCGCGACCGTGCTGACCGTCAGGTCGGGCGAGCCTTCGAACATGCTGTGTCTTATCGGAGGCGGCCCGTG
>JBQCCG010000101.1:0-2414 GCA_051962455.1 Sphingomicrobium sp.
TGTTCCCAAACGCGTTTCACCAGATCACTAGTAACACCGATGTAGATCGTTCCATTCTTTGCACTGGCCATCATGTAAACGAAGCCAGCAGTCATTCGCCCCCCTGAATACAGAGCCTTCAGCTCATGGACCCCGGACTTCGCCGGGGAACAGCTACTCACCTTAGGCCGAAACCAGCAACTCCTTGAGCGTGCTCCCCAATTCAGATGGGCTTGGGGAGACGGTGATTCCAGCGGCCTCCATCGCCGCGATCTTGCTCTCGGCGTCGCCCTTCCCTCCGGAGACGATCGCGCCGGCGTGGCCCATCCGCCGGCCCGGAGGGGCGGTGCGGCCGGCGATGAAACCGACGACCGGCTTCTTGCGGCCGCGCTTCGCTTCGTCGGCGAGGAATTGCGCGGCATCTTCCTCGGCGCTCCCCCCGATCTCGCCGATCATGATGATCGACTGGGTCTCGTCGTCGGCCAGGAACGTCTCGAGCACGTCGATGAACTCGGTGCCCTTCACCGGATCGCCGCCGATTCCGACCGCGGTCGACTGGCCGAGGCCCTCGTTCGTCGTCTGGAACACCGCCTCATAGGTGAGCGTCCCCGAGCGGCTGGCCACCCCGACGCTGCCCTTCTTGAAGATATTGCCGGGCATGATCCCGATCTTGCACTCGTTCGGAGTGAGGACGCCCGGGCAGTTCGGCCCAATCAGCCGCGACTTCGATCCGGAGAGCGCGCGCTTCACCCGGACCATGTCGAGCACCGGGATGCCTTCCGTGATCGTGACAATCAGCGGCACTTCGGCGTCGATCGCTTCCAGGATCGAATCCGCCGCGAATGGCGGGGGAACGTAGATCACGGACGCCGTCGCGCCGGTTTTTGCAACGGCTTCGTGCATAGTATCGAACACCGGGAGGCCGAGGTGCGTCTGTCCGCCCTTCCCCGGCGTCACGCCGCCGACCATCTGCGTCCCGTAAGCGAGCGCCTGCTCCGTGTGGAACGTGCCCGTTTCGCCCGTCATCCCCTGGGTGATGACCTTCGTGTTCCTGTCTACAAGAATGCTCATGCCATTCCTTCTGCGCCTTCCCGGTCGACAGGCTTTAGGCCCGCTACGAAGTCCCGGAATGAATTAGTGAGCAAGATGAGATTACCCGCGGTCTCAACGCGACCGTCCCACTTTGCTTGATCTGGCTCTAGTTCGTGATCCCAGAAATAGACCTTGTCCCGATGCTCGCCGCCAATTCCGAGGCAAATGGCGTTCCCGAAAGGATCATCCATTATCCAAAGGAGATCTGCTGGAATGCGTCGCTTGTATGTGTCGCGCGCCTTATCGAGGGAAAAGTAATATTCGTCTCGAAATCCTCCGATGTGGTGGACACCGACATCAGCGACTTCGCCAGCGGGCGTCGGACCCTCGAACCACAGCGCTCCGCCGACGTATCCTCCATTACACGCACCAAGGAAGTCGCGATAATCAGTTGGAAGTTCGGAACCCAATGACCGCTCCAGCCGCGCCACGTCTCTTGGCGGCGCTGGCGGCGCTTTGTTCTCGATCTCGGTTAGAAACTCTTCCATCTGCACTGTGACTTAGGCCACCGCCTCTTCGGCGAGGCTGTTGTCGATCTGCCTGCAGGCGGTGAGCAGCTCCTTCACCGCATCGACCGACTTGTCGAAATTCGCCTTCGCCTCGGCGTTCAGGTCGATCTCGACGATGCGTTCGACCCCGCCCGCACCGAGAACGATCGGAACACCGACATAGAGGTCGTCCACGCCGTACTGGCCGGTGAGGTGCGCGGCGCAAGGGAGCACGCGCTTCTTGTCCTTGAGGAAGGCCTCGGCCATCGCGATCGCGCTGGTCGCCGGCGCGTAATAAGCGGAGCCGGTCTTCAGGAGCGCGACGATCTCGCCGCCGCCGCCGCGGGTGCGCTTCACGATCGCGTCGATCTTGTCCTGCGTCGACCAGCCCATCTTGATGAGGTCAGGGATCGGGATGCCCGCGACGGTCGAGTATTCGACGACGGGCACCATCGTGTCGCCGTGGCCGCCGAGTACGAAGGCGGTGACGTCCTCCACGCTGACGTCGAACTCTTCCGCGAGGAAGGTGCGGAAGCGAGCGCTGTCGAGCACGCCGGCCATGCCGACGACCTTGTTGTGCGGGAGGCCGGAGAATTCGCGAAGCGCCCACACCATCGCGTCGAGGGGGTTGGTGATGCAGATGACGAAAGCGTTGGGCGCATGCTTGCGGATTCCCTCGCCGACCGCCTTCATCACCTTGAGGTTGATGCCCAGCAGGTCGTCGCGGCTCATGCCCGGCTTGCGCGGGACTCCGGCGGTGACGATGCAGACGTCCGCACCCTCGATGTCGGCGTAATCGGTCGTGCCTTTGAGCTTCGCGTCGAAATCGTCGATCGGCCCCGCCTGGGCGATGTC
>JBQCCG010000102.1:0-3116 GCA_051962455.1 Sphingomicrobium sp.
GGACTTCGGAGAATTTTCCGTTGAAGCGCCCGGTCCCGGGCTTCGGCATCGTATCCGCTGCGCCGACGGCCAGCGCCGCGATGGTCTGCTCGGCGCCGTCGTCCGCGAGCGACGAAACGATCATCACCTTGGCGCCGCCGGCCGCGGCGATGATCCGCGGGATCGACTTCAGACCGCCCGCTCCCGGCATTTCCAGGTCGAGCACGACGATGTCAACGCTGCATTCTCCCAGCGCCTCGATGGCGTCCTCGGCGGTGCCGGCGACGGCGGTAATTTCGAATGCCGGGTCGCTTTCCACCATGCGCGACAGGACCGCCCGTGCGACCGTCGAATCATCGACAATCATCAGCCGGATCCTGCGGCGATTTGTGGCGCGGGAATCCGGAAGGCGGTCCCGCGATCTGGCGAGCGCCCGCTCCATGGCCCGGCTGCTCAGGCGACGCCGACGAGCTGGAGCTTGATGTGGAGCGTTTCCCGGTCGAACGGCTTCATCACATATTCGTCTGCGCCCGCCTCGAGCGCCGCGCGGATATGCGCCATGTCATTCTCGGTGGTGCAGAACACCACCTTCGGCTGGTCGCCATGGCCGCGCTGCCGAAGCAGACGCAGAAACTCCATGCCGCTCATGACCGGCATGTTCCAGTCGAGCAGCACCACGTCGGGCATTTTGGCTTCGCAACGGGACAGCGCTTCCTGGCCGTCGCCGGCTTCATCGACCTCGAACTCCAGGGTTTCGAGAATGTGTCGCGCGACCTTTCGGATCACCTTCGAGTCATCGACGATCAAACAGCTTTTCATGCCCTGAGCTTCCCCGGTTCGATGGCGACACTGTTAAAGGATAAGGGTAACGAAGACCTTAAGCTGCGGCCTTCGCTTCGCCCCCCGCGATCAGGGCCGCGACGTCGATCAGCAGAAGCGGACCCCCTTCGGTTTCGACCATGCCGTGCGACACGCGCTCCCATCCTGCTCCCATTGCGGCGCGCATCGGGGCCGGCTCCGAGAGCGCCTCGACGACATCCTCCACGAGATCGACGATCAGCGCGTAATAATGGCCATCCAGCTCCACGACGGCGGCTTCGCGGATTCCGTCCGAGCAGTCAGTCGTGCCGAGCTCGAGCGAGCGCATGCAATCTATAACGGTCAGCACGCGGCTGCGGAGCGCCGACAGGCCGGCGACATGGGGTGCAGCCCGCGGAACAGGGATCAGCGTGTCGAGCTCGACGACGGATTCAACCGCTGCCGCGGGCAGCGCGACCCGCTCATCGGCGATGGTGACGATGAGCAGAAGCTCCTTCATTTCGCTTTCCCTCCGCCGACCGATTTCAGTGCCATCAGCAGGCCGGCGCGATCGTAGCGGTAGACGCTCTGGTCCTTCTTGCCGGACGCTTCGGGCTCGCTGCGCAGCCAGATCGTCTTGCCGCCGGAGTCTTCCGGCAGCTCTTCCCCGAGGGAAGCGATGACGACATCGGCCGTCTCCTCTTCGGGGTCGTCAATGACTCGGTAACCGGCAGCCTCCACGAGCGGTCGCAGCATGTTCTGCATCCACGGATCCCACACCGGAACCAGGCAGACTCGCTGTTCCGGCGCTCGGGCCGCCGAGCCGACGTAATTAGAGAAGAGCCAGTGCGCATCGACGATCTCGGCGGGTTCGTTGTTGATCAGCGACACGCCGCTTATCTCGCCTGGCCGCTCGGCATGAATGACGTCATGCTCGATGGTCGCGAAGTCGACCACTTCGGCAAAGGCGTAGCCGATTTCATTGACGCCGTCGTTGAGACGGAACAACCTGACCTTGCCGTCGCCGATTTCTCCTGCGTTGGCGCCCGCGAGCGGCAGGATCGCCTCCCCGAGCTGGACGCGCAACTGCCCGGCGGCGTTCTTGATCGCCGAGCTCGCGACTTCCTCGATCCGGTCGACGACCGCCAGGCGAAGCGCGCGGCGGCCACCATCGAGCCCGCGGAACAGCAGCACGGGAGTCGCCTTCGACACTGCCGTGGCCGGGCCTTCGGCGATCCGCGCGGCGCGCTCGAGCGCCTCCAGGCGGACACCGCCGACCTCTGCGATACCGGCGGGATCGAACAGCAGGATGGGGCTTCCATCGTCGGCCAGGGTCGTTCCGGCGTAGAGCCCGGTTGCCATGACAGCGGGCGCGGCGGGCTTCACCACCAGCTCCTCATGATCGTGGATCCGGTCGACCGAAAGCGCATAAACATCGCCGCCCGCCGGACGGAGGACGATCAGCGTGCGATCCTTCTCCTCGACCTCGCTGTCGAGCCCGAGGATTGTCGCAAGCGAGACTTCGGGTACCCGTCGGCCGCGGATCGTGGCCACTCCAGCACCGCCGAGATGTTCGAGAGTCACGCTCTCACCGTTGGCCCGCACAATCTCCTCGATCGCCGACCTCGGAATTGCGAAATGCTGGTTGCCGATCGAGACGGTGAGCGCCGGAATGATGGTGAGCGTCAGCGGGACCCGCAGGGTCATCCGCGTCCCCTCGCCCGGCTTGCTGTCGACCTCGACGATGCCGCCGATACGCTCGACGTTGGACCGCACCACGTCCATGCCGACGCCGCGGCCGGAAATGGCGGTGACCTCCTTGGCGGTCGACAGGCCTGCCTCGAAGATCAGGGCCAGCTGCTCACGAGGGGAAAGCTGCGCTGCGTCTTCCTTGCCGATGACTCCGCTCGAAATGGCCTTGTCGACCAGCTTCTTGCCGTCGATTCCGCGTCCGTCATCGTGGATGTCGATCAGGATCTGGTTGCCGGATTGGCGTGCAGAGACCGAAAGAACACCGATCTCGCGCTTTCCTGCGCTGAGCCGCTCCGCCGGCTTTTCGATGCCGTGGTCGACCGCGTTGCGGATGATATGGGTCAGCGGATCACGGATCATCTCGATCATCTCGCGATCGAGCTCGACATCCCCGCCTTCGATGTCGACAAGCACCTGCTTGCCGAGCTCGGCAGAGAGGTCGCGGACCATGCGCGGAAGCCCGACGAACAAATTCTCGATCCGCTGCATCCGCGTGCGAGTGTTCGCATCCCGCATTTCGGCGATGATCGACGACAGGCGCTCGAATGCGCCGTCGACGGGTACGTCCGTCTCAGATTCGCGCAGAC
>JBQCCG010000103.1:0-2005 GCA_051962455.1 Sphingomicrobium sp.
GCCTGGATTTCCTACGTCCTGTGTCTCCTGCTGTTCGCCGCCAACACGATCAATCTTGGCGCCGACCTCGGCGCGATGGGCGCCGCGACCCAGCTGCTTGTGCCCGTGAAGCCCGTCGTCTTTGCCGTCCTCTTCGGCATCGCGAGCGTGCTGCTGATCTCCCTCGTGCACTTCCAGAACTATTCGCGATATTTGAAATGGCTGTGCCTCAGCCTGCTCGCCTCCGTCGCGAGCGCGATCGCCGTCGGGGTCGATTGGCGAAGCGCTCTGTCCGGGACGTTCATTCCGTCATTCGGCCGCGGCTCGTTTTCGCTGATCGTCGCGATTCTCGGCACCAGCATCAGCCCCTACATGGTCTTTTGGGAATCCGCCGACGAAGTGGACCGGCTGAAACAGCAGCGTGGCGGAACGGTGCTCCGAAACAAGCCGTCACGCGGCCGCCGCGAGATGCACCGCCTCAAGCTCGATAATCTGGTCGGAATGGCGGTGTCGCAGCTCGTCGCGCTGTTCATCATTTTCACCTGCGCCGCCGCGCTCAACCAGCATGGCCACACCAATGTGCAGAGCGCCGCCGAGGCGGCGTCAGCGCTCAAGCCCGTGGCCGGGAGTCTCACCAGCGTCATTTTCGCGGCCGGGATCGTCGGAACTGGGTTGCTCGCAGTGCCTATTCTCGCGGGATCGGCGGGATTTGCACTCGGCGAAGCGTTCGGATGGAAGACCGGGCTGAGCCTCGAGCCGAAGCAGGCCAAGGGCTTCTACGGAGTGATCGCACTCGCCGCCGCGATCGGCATCGGGCTCAACTTCCTGAAGGTGAACGTGATCAAGTTCCTGGTCGTGGCGGCGATCATCAACGGGATCGTCGAGCTGCCGGTGATCGTCATGATGATGCTGGTCGCCCGCAACCGCAAAATCATGGGCGAGTTCGCCGTCTCGGGCGTGTGGCTGTTCCTCGGCTGGGCCACTCTTGCCGCCATGCTCGCCGCGGCCGTCGGAATGGCAGCGACAGCTTGACGCCGGTTCAGCCGTGGTGCCGCCGCTTCGAACTCTTCTTGTGCGTCGCCGAGTGCTGCGCGGCCTTCTTGTGCTCGGCCTTCCGATGCTCGGCCTTCTGATGCTTGCTCTTTTGATGCTTCGCCTTCTGATGCGACGCATGCCGGGACTCTGCCGTTTCGAGGTCCTGCTTCATCAGCGCCCGGCAGCTGCTCTCCCGCATGATCTGGCTGTAGGTCATCTTGTGGCACCGGCTGATCGTCCGCTTTGACGCGTGGACGGCGGGGGAGCGCTCGTGCTTCGTCTCGTGGTGCCCCTTGGGCGCGTGATGCTGCTTGGATATCGTGTGCTGGTGCGTCCGAGTTGCGGGCTTCTGCTTCGAGCTGGCGTGGTGGTGCGTCCGAGTTGCGGGCTTCTGCTTCGAGCTGGTGTGGCGGCGCGATCGCGTGGTCGAGTGATGCTGCTCGGTCGAGGTGCGGCTGTGTGCGCGGCTGGAATGATGGCCGCCGCCCACGTCGACCCACCGGTCGTGCGAGCCGGGCATGGGCGGCATCGGCGGAGGCGGTGGCGTGCTTTGCGAGGCCGGCTGCTGGTCAGGGGCGGTTTGCTGCGCCGCCAGCGCCGACGGCAGAAATGCGAACGCGAAAGCCGCGCAGGCCAGAGCGACACGCTGCATGATATTTTCCTCCCCATCCGGCATCTGTCCGCCGGTCCCTGGCTGCACGATAGACCGGCGTTCCGGCACCCGCACGAACGAGCTTCAGCGTTTCACCCGAACAGTTGAACGCCCTGCCGCTAACGCCCGGACTGCTCTCCCGATCGCGCCCGTCACTTCCCCTTCAGATATTTGTCGAACCAGTCGACCATCCGCTGCAGCGAATCCTGCTGGTGCTCGCGCTTGAAGAAGCCGTGCCCCTCCTCCGGGTAGAAGACGGAATCGACGATGTTCCCCTTCTTCTTCAGCGCCGCGATGACCTGCTTGGCCTGTCCGAGCGGGACCCGAATGTCGTTCTCG
>JBQCCG010000104.1:0-2894 GCA_051962455.1 Sphingomicrobium sp.
AGGGTGCGCACTGCCTGCAGCCGCTCGAGCTCCTCGCGGCAGCCGTCGCAGCGAGCGACATGGGCTTCGACGAGCGCTGTGTTCGCTGCATCGAGCTCGCCATCAACGAGGCCGCCAAGCAGCAGTTCCTGGTCAACGCAGGCCGCCATCACTTCGCGCTCCTTGATTGCTCGCCGTCCTCGGTGCTCGCGGGCAGCAGTTCCTTGGCGAGGATCGCCCGGCCGCGCGACAGGCGCGACATCACGGTGCCGACCGGCACTCCGGTCACTTCCGCGATCTCGGCGTAGGATAGGTCTTCGAGATCCCTCAGGATGACGATCTCCTGAAACGGTTCGGGAATGGATTCGATCGCCGCGCGGACTCGCTCCGCATCCGACTTGAGAAAGGCTTCCTCCTCGGGCGTGGGCGCCGGGTCCGGATGCTGTTTCAGCTGCGCCGCGGCTTCGTCACCCAAGCTGCTTTCGTGGACGACGAGGGACACTGCTCCGCCGCGACCTGCAAGCGCGGTCCGGCAACAATTGCGAACGATGGTGAACAGCCAGGCTCGAGGCGATCCGCCGCGGAACTGACCGAAGCCCCGGAATGCTCGAAGCATCGCGTCCTGGACCACGTCTTCGCTCAGCACCGCGTCGCGCGTCAGGACTCGCGCGAGATTATAAGCTCCGTCGAGATGCGGGAGGATGAGATTATGGAAGTCCGGAGCATGGCCGGCGCCGGGCGAGGGAGAGCCCGGCGCGCGGCCGCCGCCGGCCGCAGCGCGACGCATGAAGAGAACAGGGGCAGTAGTCTTCACGTTGCTGCAGCCGGTCGCATGCCTCACGCCTTGACGATGATCGTTCCCGTCATGTGCGGGTGCAGGGAGCAGAAATAGCCGAACTGCCCGGCTTTGGCGAAAGTGAAGGAGAATTTGTCTCCGGTATCGAGGACCTTCGATTTGAACAGGCCGCTATTCGAGGTGACGGTGTGCGGAATGTCGTCACCGTTGGTCCAGGTGACGGTCGTGCCCGGTTTCACCGTCAGCACCTGGCTTTTGAAAGTGAAGTTGCCGATCGTGACTGCAGCGGCCGGCGGAGCGGCTTTCGAGCTTGCTGCAACGGTCGACAGCATCACGCCGCTCGCCGCGAGCGCAGCGGCCTGGAACGTCAGCATCTTGAATGCGCGAGTCATCGGATGTCCTTCAGACAAGGGTCGAGTCGATCAGTGCGATGCGGTCGTGACCGCGCACAAACAGCGCATCGGTAATTCCGAGCATCGAATGGAGCTGTTCGGTCGGGACCTTGAGGGGCCCCGGCGAGGGAGCCGTTCCGGGTGCCGGCTGCGGGAAGGCGGTCGAGCGCGCAGTATGGAAGGCGATCCGGCCTTCCACCTTTTGCGTGATCTGGTGGATGTGGCCATTGAGGACAGTCACCGATCCGAACCGCGCGAGCAGCTTCAGCGCTGCGGCGGCATCGTCCGTCCCCCAGCCCCAATCGGCATAGACCGTCCACAGCGGAATATGCGCGAACACCACGATCGGCTGCGATGACGGCCGGCCGGCGAGGTCATCCTTGAGCCAGGCGAGCTGCTCCGCACCGAGATTGCCCATTCCCCCCGGCTTCAGGTCGGCGACATTCACCAGAGCCACGAAATGGACGCCGCGATGATCGAAGCTGTACCAGCCGGCGCCCTTGCTGCCCTTGCCGAAGCGGTTGAGGAACGCCTTTCCGCCGTCCGGGTCGAGCATGTCATGCTCGCCAGGGACGAAGAACACCGGAAGCCCGAGCTCCTTCAGCATTTGGTCGGCGTCGTCGAACTGGTCGTCGCGGGAGAGCTGCGACACGTCGCCGGTGTGGATCACGAATTCGGGCTGCTGCGGCAGCGCCTTCACCTTGGCGATCGCTTCGCGGAATGTGGCGCGGGCGTCCGCGTTCGGCGGCTTGTTGAAGCCGATGTGGCTGTCGCTGATCTGGGCGAAGGTGAAGGGCGCTGCGGCCGACCGCTTCTGCGGCGCGGCAAGGGCAGCGTCGAGCCCAATCGAGCTGCCGATCCCGCCCTCGAACGCGAAGAGCGCGCCAGCGCCCGCCCAGGCCATGCACTTCAAAAATCCGCGGCGGTCGCCGTCCATGTCATCGAGCATCGCAGGGCCCTTTTTTGGTGAGCGTTCGGATGTGATGACCGGCGGCGCGGAGATTTTATTCCCGCTGACGAAAAATTATTCCTCCCCTCCCCGTCAGGAGGGGTCGGGGTTGGCTTGGACGCCAGAGGCCTCCGCGTCGCTCGGCCCCACCCCTTTGTCCCTCCCTTGCAGAGAGGGGAAACTAGGTTATCCCTTCTGCTCAGGGGGACTGACGATGGCGACCATAGCCGAGCAGCAGCACCACAAGCCCTGGACCATGGCCCGAGTGGTCATCGCCTCCTCCGCGGGCACGGCGTTCGAGTGGTACGACTTCTTCATCTTCGGAAGCCTTGCGCCGGTCATCTCGAAGGTCTTCTTCGCCGGGCTGGACCCGACGCCCGCGCTGATTGCGGCCTTGGCATTGTTCGCAGCCGGGTTCGCCTTCCGGCCGCTCGGCGCGCTGGTCTTCGGAGTCGTCGGCGACAAGCTCGGCCGCAAGGGCGCGTTCCTGATCACCGTCACGCTGATGGGCGGATCGACCTTTCTGATCGGGTTCATCCCGACTTATGCGCAGGCCGGAACGACCGGGCCGACCCTGCTGATCATTCTCCGAATCCTTCAGGGAATCGCGCTCGGCGGCGAATATGGCGGCGCGGCAATCTATGTCGCGGAACATTCTCCCGCCGAGAAGCGCGGCGCTTCGACCGGTTGGATCCAGTCGACGGCGTCGTTCGGGCTGCTTGCCGCTCTGCTGGTGATCGTCGCGACTCGCACATGGATCGGAGAGGACGCTTTCGCC
>JBQCCG010000105.1:0-6533 GCA_051962455.1 Sphingomicrobium sp.
CGCGGTTGCGGAGCGCCGGGATGGCATCCAGGAAGCCGCGGGCGCCTTCCGGCATGGCGGCGCGGACGCAGGCCTGGTCGCGGTCGTTGTTCAAACGCATCGAGACGATCGTTCCGCACAGCGACAGGACGCCTTCGGCCAAATCTGACGGACGCTGTGTGATCAGGCCAAGCGAGACGCCGTACTTACGGCCTTCCTTGGCGATACGCTCGAGGATCTTGCGGACGGCCTGGCCATTTTCGGCATTCTCGTCCTTGGGAACGTAACGGTGCGCCTCTTCGCAGACGAGCAGCAGCGGGCGCTGCGCCTCGGTTCGCGACCAGATCGCATAATCGAACACCATTCGGGCGAGCACCGAGACCACCACCGACGTAATCTCCGACGGAACCCCCGATACGTCGACGATCGAGATCGGGCGCCCCTGGCTCGGGAGCCGGAACAAGCGGCCGATGAAGGCGCCCATCGTGTCGGACACCAGCATTCCCGAGAACATGAAGGTGTAGCGCGGATCGGAGCGGAGCTCCTCGAGCTTGGTCTTCAGCCGCTGGTACGGCAACGTATCGCCGGCCCGGTCGAGCTTGCCCATCTCGTTGGAGATGATCCCGGCGAGATCAGTGAGCAGATAGGGAATCGGGCTGTCGACTGTGACCTTGCCGAGCTGACTCAAATCCTTGCCCTTGGTCCGCGCTCCGAGCAGGCACTTGGCGAGGATGTCGGCATCGCGCTGCCGCTCGGACCCGTGGGTCGTCAGCAGCACTTCGCAATGCTCCTCGAAGTTCATCAGCCAATAGGGGAGCTGGAGGTTGTCGACGTTGAACAGCTCGCCGCAGCCCTTGAACGCGGCCGAATATTCGCCGTGGGGGTCGATCATCACGATGTGACCCTCGGGGCTGAGCTGCGAAATGCGATGGAGAATGAGGCTGACGCTGGTCGATTTACCGGTACCGGTCGATCCCAACACCGCGAAATGCTTGCCGAGCATCGGGTCGACGTAGAGCGCGCCGCGAATGTCATCGGTCGGATAGACGGTGCCGATCTCGATATGCGGCTCGTCCGAGGCGGCGAAAATCGCGCGCATGTCCTCGGTCGAGACCGGGAGCACTTCGGCGCCCGGAATCGGATAGCGCGTCACGCCGCGGCGGAAGTTGGTCATCGCCCCGGTGGAGTCGCGGTTGCCTTCGCCAAGGAAGTCGACGTGGGCGATCAGCTCTCCGGCGTCGCCGGCGCGGAGCGTGCGGACGTTGGCGATCAGCCAGCTGTTTCCGACCACCGTCTTGATCTGGCTCCCGACCTGTCCGGACATGGCGATCGACGGATCCTTGTGCGACTGGAGCGCCATCACCGCCGCTGCGTCGAGCCGGACCTGGGAGCCCGAGCCGGCGATCTCGACGACATGGCCGATCGACGCGGTCGCCGGACCCGCTGCCTTCGCCGCCGGATGCGCGGCTCCATCCTCCTGGAAGCTGCTGACTTCGTTGAGGAATTCGCGCAGGTTGGGCTGCTCGTCCATTTTCTCCATTCTCCGGTGCTCCCCGTTTGGAGACCGGAGTACCCGCCAGCGGTTAAAATTAACTTTAGGAAAGCCTTTAAAAGCGGCGGCGGAATGCGGCCGCGGCGGCCCAGCCGAGGCCAAGCGAAAGCAGCACGCAGGTCAGCCCATAGGCGAAGCGGTCGCGGCGCGCCGCAACGGCGATGGTGCGCTCGAAACCCGACTTGTCGATCTGGATGTCGCGCGTGGCGGCGGCGATGACCTTGTGCCGGTCGATCAGGAAGGTCTCGGCCGTGTAGGTTCCGACCGGCACCTGGCTCGGGATGGTGATGATCGCCCGGTAGAGCACGCCGTCGTTGATTTCGACGCCGTGCGGGTCCTCGGAATAGAGGCCGCGGCGGCTACGGAGGTCGAGCAGGCCCGCCTCGAACCGTCGCTCTTTCTCCGGCAGAGCCCCCCCTCCGGGCGAAAGCTGCAGATTGTGAAGGCCGAGCTCGTAGATCGCGGCGGTGCGCTCATCCAAGAGGTCGGAGATCGGCCGCGACGACGCAACGGCGTAGAAGGAGGGTGCGGAGCGAAAGCGGTTCGAATCCGCATTGACCCAGATCAGACCGCCGAGCTTCTGCTTCTCCCGCAACAGGATCGGCTGGTAAGGTCCGCGAAGCACGACCGCGATGTCGACCTGTCGGTCCGGCGGGCGGCCGCCGGGATAGACGACGGCGCCGAACAGCAGCAGCTGGGCGCCGTTGAAGCTGTAGCGGATCTGCACCTGCCGCGCCGAAACGTCGGGAACGAGCACCGGCTTGTCCGCCGCAACGAGGAGCGGCGTCAGTAGGAAAAGCAGGACAGGTCCGAGCCGCACGCTCACAGATATTCGATCGAGAAAATCTCGTCCGGACGCCAGGCGAGCCCGAGCAGCATCCGAAGACCCACGAGCAGAATGATCACGGCGAGGGCGAGGCGAACATAATCGGGCTTCATGCGGGTTGTCAGCATCGCCCCATATTGCGCCCCGATCACGCCGCCGACGAGAAGCAGCCCGGCAAGTACGATATCCACCGCCCGGGTCGTCAGCGCATGGACCATTGTCGTCCCGGCGCTGACTGCGAGCACCATGTAGAGGCTGGTGCCGATCACCACGCGCGCCGGCATTCCGAGCAAATAGATCATCGCCGGCACGAGGATGAACCCGCCGCCGATTCCGAGCAGGACCGTCAGCGATCCGGCAAGGAAGCCCAGCGCGAGCGGAGCGACGGGCGAGATGTAGAGGCCGGATCCATGGAACCGCCACCGGAACGGCAGCGAAGCGACCCAGCGGTTGTGGCGGCGACGCGGCTTGTCCGAAGCGGCGATTCTTACATAGCCGAGAGACTGCAAGCTGTCCTTCAGCATGACGAAGCCGATCCAGCCGAGGATGAGGACGTAAAGCCCGTCGATCGCGATATCGATTTGCCCGGTCGACTGAAGCAAGCGGAAGATCGCCACGCCAACGAGCGAGCCGAACAGCCCGCCGACGATCATCACCGTGCCCATCTTCAGATCGACCCCGCCGCGGCGCATGTGGACCATGACGCCCGACACGCTCGCGCCGGTGATCTGCGTCGCGGCGGATGCGACGGCGACGGTTGGCGGGATGCCGTAGAAGATCAGGAACGGCGTCGTCAGAAAGCCGCCGCCGACGCCGAACATGCCCGACAGAACGCCGACGACGAAACCGAGGAGGATGATGAACATCGCGTTGACCGACTGGCCGGCAATCGGGAGGTAGATGTCCATCGCGGGCGAATGACTAACCGCAAACGGCGGTCGGGGCCAAGCGTCAGTCCTGACGTTCGACGTCAGATTCGCGCAGCGCCTCTGGGTTGATTCACGTGTGAAACTAAAAATCGCCGGACAGGGTCACCGCCGGCCCCGAGCCGGGTCGTGCGTTGCCGGCGAGCCGCTGTCTCCAGTCGACGTGAACCTTGACGTTGTGCCGAACGCGCATGGTGACACGCGGCCCCGCGTCGACCCGATAGAGATGAGGTTGGGCGCCGCCCCAGACGCCGAATCCCGCCGAGAACCTGCCCCGGACGGGCCGAGTAACCGAGAGTCCTCCGTCGATGAACAAGTCCCTGCTCTTGAGTCCGACGACGCCGCCCTGGAGATAGCCATCGAACCTGAAGCTCCACGGCAGTGGACGGTCGTAAAGTCCGCTCTCGGCAAAGAAGGCAAAGGCATTGCGGCCGCCGCCGTAGCGACCGATCGCCTGCCTCCGCTCGGCGTCAAGCCACAGCGGGACTCCAAGCAGTGGCTGGACGCGGACGCCCAAGGCGGCCTCACCGCCCCGACGGCCGACCTCCGAGCTGGTCCGGGCCGAGAGCGCGATCCGGCGATCGAGATAGTAGAACAGGCGCGCGCCGGCCTGGCTCGCGCCCAGCTGGCCGTCGGTCGCAAGCGATCGTGATCCGGCAATTCCCGCCTGCTGGCTTCGGAGCAGCGCCCAAGTGCTGAGCTGCCAACGGTCGAGCTTCGGCGGGAGTGGCGGGACGACCGACGTCGGCGCGCTTTGCCGCGGCGTGGACAGTCGTTGCGGCGCCGAGATCGCGGCAAGCCGCGAGACCGGCCATTCGTCTAACGCCGCCTGCGATGAGTAGAACAGCGGCCGGGGCGACGGGAGAATCGTCGAGGAGCTTTCGGGAGCGGCCCGGCGGGGAGCCGAAACCTGAGCGGCATAATAGACCGGGATCATCACCGGCCGGACCGCGGTCTGCGCGTAAGCAAATTGAGAAGTTTGCGGGAGCGCCTGAGGCTCGACGGCCGAAGCAGGCTGCACCGGCTCGACCCGTGGGAATTCGGTCGCCACGATCGGCGGCACCTTGGCCTCGCTCGGCTCGACCTTGAACACGGATGCGCCGGGGAGCACGCCCATGGTCGCCGCGCGTATCCCCGCCCAGCCGACGATCGCGACGGCCAGAAATCGAAGCGATGGCCTCACTGCGGCAATTCCGACGGAAAGATGTGGCGGGTCTTGTCCCATTTCTTGGCGCCGCCGCCGATGTGCAGCGATACGGCGCGCGCCGCCGCAAGCATTGCGATCAAATTGCCCACGACGAGGCGCGGGATGGACATCAGGCCCTCACCCCAGCCGTAAGCCGAGGCGGTGAACCATGCCCGCATCAACACCCGCCAGGCGAGCAGGCAGCCGTTCAATGTCAGCAAGATGACAAGGGCGGGGTCGATGTGCGGCTCGATCGGAGCGCCAAGTGCCTTGGCGAGCCAGAGCTGTGACCAGAGCAGCGCCGCCGCATAGGCCGCGAGGAGCAGGATGGCGGCAAGCGGTCCGCGCCGGTCGCGCATGCGCATCCATCGCTCGCCGAGGCCGCCGCTCCAACCCAGCCGGTCCCAGCCGGAAAGTGCGATCCCTCCGAGCCAGCGCGCCTTCTGGTTCACCGCGGCCCCCAGCGTCGCCGGGAAGTGGCCGCGGCTCGCGACCACGCCGCGCTCGCCGGGGGTCGAGCGAATGCGGACGAACATGGTCTTCAATCCGAGCGCGCCGAGCCGCAGGCCGATTTCATAATCCTCGGTCATACTGCCCGTAGCGAAGGGCTTTCCGTCCTGCATCGCGGCGAGCTGGGCCAGCGGCCGTCTCGCGATGGCGCAACCCACCCCCGCGAGCGGGATCGAAGCGCCGATAGCTTCCCGGACGACCAGCTCCTTGATGTGCGCCTCGGCAAACTCATCGCAATAATGGCCCGCGATCCAGCGCGAGTTGCGATCGACGAAGGGGAGGACCGGCAGCTGGATCACCGCCGCGCGACCGATCAGGCCGTCGAAGATCCGAAGCTCGAAGCGGTGAACGACATCTTCGGCATCGTGAAGGACGACCGATTTCGCCGCCCGGTCAGTCTGGGTCTCATATTCGATCAGCGCATCGTAGAGATGATTCAGGCAGTCGGCCTTGGTGGTCGGCCCGTCAGCGTCGACCTCGACCGGGTGGATGCGTTCGTCGGACACGCTGACGATGGCTGCCTCGGTCGCCGGATCATTGCGGTAATAGCCGACGAAGATCCGGTAATTGTCGTAATCGAGGCGCTGAACCGTGGCCTTGAGCATCGCGGCGATGACCGTCGCCTCGTCCCAGGCGGGCACCAGGATTGCGATGAACCCGGGGTTCTTGTTGAACACATAATAGCTTGCGTAGGCGGGCGGATGCCGGCTGTAGACCGCGGCCCGGCGCCACAGCCGCCGGGCGAAATAGATGATGTCGACCAGCAGGTCGTTGACCGCGAACAGCAGGAAGCCGACGCCTGCGAACAGCGCCAGCTCGGCCGCGATGCGGCTGAGGATTTGGCCCACCGCCACGAAAGAAGGCTAGAGCGGGCGGCGCCGCTTGATTGAAATTGCTCGGCTCATTGGCGCCTCCCTCGCGACGAATCAACAAAACCGAGCGCGCGGAGGCATGGCATAACGAAAGTGGCACTAATATACTTGACTCAGTAACGTGAGGGGCGTACAGGGGTTCTATGGAACAGGAACCTCGCACCCTCATGGAAGCTGTTCGGTACTTTTTGGACCCGGACGTTGCCCTGAAACACATGGTCGAGCTGCGCTGGCCCAACGGCGTTGCGTGTCCGACCTGTGGCCGCACGGACGTGCGCTACATCAGCACGCGCCGGTTGTGGGAGTGTAAAGAACAGCACCCCCGCAAGCAGTTTTCCGCCAAGGTCGGAACGATCTTTGGGGACAGCGCCCTGCCGCTGGACAAGTGGTTTGTCGCCATTTGGATGGTCGCCAACTGCAAGAACGGCATCAGCTCCTATGAAATGGCACGAGCGCTCGGCATCACCCAAAAGTCAGCGTGGCATATGAACCATCGCATCCGGCTCGCAATGCGGCTCGGCTCGATTGAGAAGATGGACGGCCCCGCTGAGATTGACGAAGCATTCGTCGGTGGCGAGCCCAAGAACATGCACCGGGTCCGCAGGGCAACCAAAGCCTATCGCGACAAGGCCGCAATCATCGGCATTCTTGAGCGGTCCCGCGGCGAAAATCCGAGCCGGGT